>NZ_CP042172.1:0-304128 GCF_005937985.2 Arthrobacter sp. KBS0702
ATGACGGTAGACGAAGCCAACCACGCGAACACCGTCGGAAGTTCCTGGCGGCGGGTGGTCAGCCTCCTGGAGAACGACCACCGGGTCACCCCCCGGCAGCGCGGCTTCGTGATCCTCGCCCAGGCGCAGGGCCTGATCGGATCCACCCTGCTGGTGGCCGTTCCCAATGAGCTCACCCGTGAGGTCCTGCAGACCCAGGTCAAGGAAGCCCTCGACGACGCACTGCGCGATGTCTTTTCCGACGAGATCCGCTGCGCGATCGACGTCGACACCGAGCTGGTGCCGCTGCACGTGGAACCGGAACCCACCGACGAGCTGTCCCTGGTGGCCGACCCCTTGGTGGAGCTGAAGCCCCAGCCGATGCTGCCGAGCACTTCCCACGAATTCGGCCGCCTCAACCCGAAGTACGTTTTTGACACGTTCGTGATCGGTTCCTCCAACCGCTTTGCGCACGCGGCCGCCGTCGCTGTCGCCGAGGCCCCCGCCAAGGCCTACAACCCGCTGTTCATCTACGGCGACTCCGGCCTGGGCAAGACCCACCTGCTGCACGCGATCGGTCACTACGCCCGCCGGCTCTACAGCGGCATTCGGGTCCGCTACGTGAACTCCGAGGAATTCACCAACGACTTCATCAACTCGATCCGCGACGATGAAGGCACAAGCTTCAAAACCACCTACCGCAATGTCGATGTCCTGCTGATCGATGACATCCAGTTCCTCGCGGGCAAGGACCGGACGCTCGAGGAGTTCTTCCACACCTTCAACGCCCTGCACAACAACAACAAGCAGGTCGTCATCACCTCCGACCAGCCGCCCAAGCTGCTTGCCGGCTTCGAGGACCGCATGAAGTCGCGCTTCGAGTGGGGCCTGCTGACGGACATCCAGCCGCCGGAACTGGAAACCCGCATCGCGATCCTTCGCAAGAAAGCCCTGAGCGAAGGCCTCTCCGCCCCCGACGACGCCCTGGAGTACATCGCGTCGAAGATCTCCAGCAACATCCGCGAGCTCGAGGGTGCGCTGATCCGTGTCACGGCCTTCGCGAGCCTGAACCGGCAGCCGGTGGATGTGGCCCTGGCCGAGATGGTGCTCAAGGACCTGATCACCGACGACGGCGCCCAGGAGATCACCTCGGCGCAGATCCTCACCCAGACTGCCGACTACTTCAAGCTCAGCATGGAGGAACTCTGCAGCAAGTCCCGGACCCGGACGCTGGTCACCGCGAGGCAGATCGCCATGTACCTGTGCCGGGAGCTCACGGACATGTCCCTGCCCAAAATCGGCCAGGAACTTGGCGGCCGGGACCACACCACGGTGATCCACGCCGACCGGAAGATCCGCGAGCTCATGGCGGAGCGCCGCGTGATCTACAACCAGGTCACCGAACTGACTAACCGCATCAAGCAGCAGCAGCGCAATTCCTAAGCTCCCGCGCCGCGCACTCATACCTTATTAACAGTGTGCTGTGGACAACCCTGTGGATAGTTAAGGGGACAACCGCGGTTAATGGGCTTAAAACCCTTAAGGCGCCTGTGGATCGGCGAAACGGCCCAAAATGTTGTCCCCATCCACACCCTGTTTAAAACCTGCTCCACCCACAGTCCGTGAACAGGCCTTAACCGCGGAACTGCACCGCGAGATCGAGTTATCCACAGTTTCCACAGCAGTTATTAACACTACTAATCCCAAGAAAATGAAATTCCCTCAAACAACAGTTTCTTCTCGACCCTCCACCGGCCGGCCCAAGGCCGTGCTGAACCACGGCCGAGAACCACAGTGGTGTAACCCGGGGATGGGAGAACTCGGTTCTTGGGGCTAAGCTGTCTGCAGTGCGTCCGTCCCGGACACGCTCTTGTCATTCGCTTCCCGGAACCGGGGCCGGGTGACGGGCCTCCGGGGTGCATGCACTTAGCTTTTTGGCGGCTCCGGCACGACGTCCGGAACCGCCATGGCACTAGGACTTTTAGTGCCGATTTTTAGTGATGATTCCTAGCGATGTCAGCAGCAATGAAAGGCGGCACCCTTCCGTGAAGTTCAGAGTCGAGCGGGACGTCCTGGCCGAAGCCGTGACCTGGGCCGCCCGGTCGTTGTCTCCGCGGCCGCCCGTTCCAGTGCTTTCCGGTCTGCTCCTCAAGGCCGAAGCCGGCACCGTGAGCCTCTCGAGCTTTGACTACGAGACCTCGGCCCGCCTGGAAATTCCTGCCGACATCAGCACCGAAGGCACCATCCTGGTTTCCGGCCGTCTGCTGGCCGACATCTGCCGCAGCCTCCCGTCCGCACCCGTGGACATCGAGACCGACGGCAACAAAGTCACGCTGAGCTGCCGCCGAAGCAGCTTCCACCTGGCCACCATGCCGGAGGCGGAATACCCGCCGCTGCCCGCACTTCCGCCCATCAGCGGCACGGTGCCGGGTGATTCGTTCGCCCAGGCCGTTTCGCAGGTAATCATCGCGGCCAGCAAGGACGACACCCTGCCCATCCTGACCGGCGTCCGGATGGAAATCGAAGACGACCTCATCACGCTGCTGGCCACCGACCGCTACCGGCTGGCCATGCGCGAAGTCCCGTGGAAACCCGCCACCCCCGGAATCTCCACGAGCGCCCTGGTCAAAGCAAAGACCCTGAACGAAGTAGCCAAGACCCTCGGCGGCAGTGGCGACATCAACCTCGCCCTCGCCGACGACGACAGCCGGCTGATCGGCTTCGAGAGCGGCGGCCGCACCACGACGTCCCTCCTGGTCGACGGCGACTACCCGAAGATCCGCTCGCTGTTCCCGGACTCCACCCCGATCCACGCCACCGTGCAGACCCAGGAACTGGTCGAAGCCGTTCGCCGTGTCTCGCTGGTGGCCGAACGGAACACCCCGGTCCGGCTCGCGTTCACCCAGGGTCAACTGCACCTCGATGCCGGCACCGGCGAGGACGCCCAGGCCTCGGAAGAGCTTGAAGCCCAGCTCACCGGTGAGGACATCACGGTTGCCTTCAACCCGCACTACCTCATCGAGGGCCTCAGCGTGATCGAGACCAAGTTCGTCCGGTTCTCCTTCACCACGGCTCCGAAGCCGGCGATGATCACCGCCCAACAGGACGCCGACGGCGAAGACCAGGGCGACTACCGTTACCTGGTCATGCCGGTCCGCCTGCCCAACTAGTCCCCACCGCCACCCTCGCCTCGCCTCGCAAGCTTGGCCAGGGAACCCTGGCGGCGTGGGCCCAGGCCGTTGTCGTCCTGGGCCCCAAAACGACACCCGAAACCCCAGCGCAGAAAAGAGTTCACACCGTGCACATCGGACTGATCGGCCTTGGAAAAATGGGTTTCAACATGCGCGAACGCCTGCGCAAGGGCGGGGTCGAAGTCACCGGCTTCGACCGCAACCCGGACGTTACCGACGTCGCCAGCATCGACGAGCTGATCGCCGCGGTTCCGGTGCCCCGGGTGATCTGGGTTATGGTCCCCGCCGGCGACATCACCGACGCCGTGATCACCGAACTCGGCAGCAAGCTCGACGCCGGCGACCTCGTGATTGACGGCGGGAACTCGCGGTTCACCGAAGATCAAAAGCACGCCGCCGCGCTGGCTGAACTGGGTATCCACTTCGCCGACTGCGGCGTTTCCGGTGGCGTCTGGGGTCTCCAGAACGGCTACGGACTGATGGCCGGCGGCGACGCGGCCGACATCGAACGGGCACTCCCGGTCTTTGATGCGCTCCGGCCGGAAGGTGAGCGTGCGGACAGCTTCGTCCATGTGGGCGGTGTGGGTGCCGGACACTACGCCAAGATGGTGCACAACGGCATCGAATACGGCCTGATGCAGGCTTACGCGGAAGGCTATGAACTCCTCGCCGCAAAGGACATCGTCTCCGATCTGCCGGGAACCTTCCGGGCCTGGCAGAAGGGCACGGTCGTGCGCTCTTGGCTGTTGGACCTGATGGTCAAGGCCCTGGATGAGGATCCCGGGCTGGAATCCATCGACGACTACGTCGAAGATTCCGGCGAAGGCCGCTGGACCGTCGAGGAAGCGATCGCCAATGCCGTGCCGGCACCGGCCATCACCGCGGCCCTTTTTGCGCGCTTCTCCTCCCGCGAAGACAGCTCGCCGGCGATGAAGATGGTGTCCGCGCTGCGCCACCAGTTCGGTGGCCACGCCACCCGGCCGGCCAAGTAATTCCTGGAGTCCTGAAACCGGCGTGTACCTAGAACAACTTTCGCTGACAGATTTCCGCAGTTACGCCCAGGTGGACCTCAGCCTGGAACCGGGGGTCACCGTGCTCGTCGGTTCCAACGGAATCGGCAAGACCAATCTGATGGAAGCGATCGGCTACCTCGCCACGCTGAGCTCGCACCGGGTCAGTACCGATGCCCCGCTGTTGCGCTTCGGTACCGAACGGGCCATGATCCGGGCCAAACTGGTCCGCGGTGACCAGTCCACCGTGCTGGAACTGGAAATCAACGCCGGCCGGGCGAACCGTGCGCGGATCAACCGAAGCAACCCGGTCCGTGCCAGGGACATCCTGGGCATCTGTCAGACGGTGCTCTTTGCCCCGGAGGACCTCGCCCTGGTCAAGGGTGACCCGTCGAACCGGCGCCGCTTCCTGGATGAACTGCTTGTCAGCCTGGTCCCGCGGCACGCTGCCACCCGCAGCGACTACGACCGGGTGCTGAAACAACGCAATGCCCTGCTGAAATCGGGCCGGACGGGCAAATTCACCGCCGGCCATGAAGCCACCCTTGATGTCTGGGACCAACACATGGCCAGGGCCGGGGCCGAACTCCTGCACGCGCGGTTGGAGCTGGTCGAACGGCTGCAGCCCCACCTCAATAGCGCCTACGCCCAGCTCACCGACGGGTCCAAAGCCGCCGGCGCAATCTATCGTTCCACCCTGCAGGGGGCGTTTGACGACGACGGCGAGGTTACTGCCGCATCCTCTGGCGCCGTCCCGGCCGATGGGATGGAAGACCTTCGCCCGCTGAGCGTCGACGAGCTCACCGAACGTTATGTCCGGGCCTTCGCGGCTTCCCGACGCAAGGAACTGGAACGCGGCATTTCCCTGGTGGGGCCGCACCGGGATGAACTGGAACTGGTCTTGGGCCAGGCCCCGGCCAAGGGGTACGCCTCGCATGGGGAAACCTGGTCCATGTGCCTGGCCCTGCGGCTGGCCGCCTACTACGTCATGCTGGACGATGCGCGCACCGGCGGGTCGGCGCCCATCCTGATCCTGGACGATGTCTTTGCCGAGCTGGACGTCCAACGGCGGCGTAAACTGGCGTCAATAGTCTCCGGCGCGGAGCAGGTCCTGGTGACCGCCGCCGTCGAGGACGACATCCCGGCCGAACTCGCCGGACGGCGGGTGAAGGTCATTCCGGGAGGACTCGATGAGCCGGACAAACCATGAGTGACAGACGATGAATAAGGATACCGACGGCGGCCTGCAGCCGGGCCGCGACCCGGATGACATCGACGCCGCCCAAGCCGCCTTGAACCGGATGCGGGACGCGGCGGCCGCACGGGGTGAAATCCGCCGGAAGGCGCCGCCCCGCCCCGGAAGCACTCAGAAACCGGCCCGCAGCGCCGGAACCCGCGGATTCGCCCAGTTCCACGGCACCGGCCGCGACCCGCTGGGGCTCGGCAAGGTGGTGGGACGGCTGGTGGCCGAACGCGGCTGGAGCTCGCCGGTGGCGGTCGGATCCGTGATGGCCCAGTGGCCGGCCCTGGTGGGCCCCGAGATTTCCGCGCACTGCACACCGGAGAGTTTCACCGATACGACGCTGCATGTGCGCTGCGATTCGACTGCGTGGGCCACCCAGCTGCGCCTGCTGAGCCTGAGCCTGCTGGAGAAGTTCCGCAATGAACTCGGCGAGGGCGTCGTGACCAGCATCCAGGTGGCGGGTCCCGCGGCACCGAGTTGGCGCAAGGGGGCGCGGACGGTCAACGGCCGCGGCCCGCGCGACACATACGGGTAGACGCCGGCTGCTGCTGCCCGGTATGAAGCACTTCTTCCAAAACTATTGAAAAATGCGCAAACGCCGTGTAGGGCGCTCTAACGCCCCGGAGGTGTATAGGAACCCAGCCGGAGCACCCCTGGAGCCTTGCAGGTGGAGTCAACGGCCTCCCAGCGGCACTTTGCCCGCCGTTTGGGCCTCTAGAATGCGGGTTTCCGCCCTATAACACGGTAGAATCGTGATAGATAACTGGGCGCCGGTGAAACGTCGACTGAGTCCGTTTCCGACGCACTTTTTGTGTGCGGAGACAGGAACTCGCAAGCGATGCCGCCGGTGCCGTCAGTGACGTGCCTGTTGGCGGTGGCCGTTCCTCTTGGGAGACGGCGACGGCCGGCCTTCAACAAACATAGAGGAGTCGAAAGCGCCTGTGGCTAACGACAATGCAGATATCCCGGCAACGGAACCAGCGGCGGGAGGCGCTCCGGCGGACACACCCGCGGAGGCGGCGACGCCGCGCGAATACGGTGCCAGCGACATCACGGTGCTTGAGGGCCTGGAAGCTGTCCGGAAACGCCCGGGCATGTATATCGGCTCCACCGGACCCCGCGGCCTGCACCACCTCGTCTATGAAGTCGTGGACAACTCGGTTGACGAAGCGCTGGCCGGCTACTGCACGCACATCGAGATCGTCCTGACGGCCGACGGCGGCGTCAAGGTGGTCGACAACGGCCGCGGCATCCCGGTGGACATGCACCCCACCGAGCACAAGCCGACGGTTGAAGTCGTCATGACTATCCTGCACGCCGGCGGCAAGTTCGGCGGCGGCGGGTACGCCGTCTCCGGCGGACTGCACGGCGTTGGTATTTCCGTGGTCAACGCGCTTTCCAGCCGCGTCGACACCGAGGTCCGCCGGCAGGGCCACGTCTGGCGGATGTCCTTCGCCGACGGCGGCAAACCGCAGGGCGGCCTGGTCAAGGGCGAGGAAACCACCGAGACCGGCACCACCCAGACGTTCTACCCGGACCCCACCATCTTCGAGAGCGTGGAATTCGATTTCGAAACCCTGCGCGCCCGCTTCCAGCAGATGGCCTTCCTCAACAAGGGCCTGCGCATCACACTGACGGACGAGCGCCGCGCCGCCGCTGAACCGTCCGAGGACGCGGATCTTGACCTCGACGCCGTTGAGACCGAAGGCGAAGTCCCCGCCGAGTTCCACACCGTGGTCTACCAGTACGACGACGGCCTGCTGGACTACGTGAAGCACCTCAACTCGGGGAAGAAGGTCGACGTCGTCCACGAAGACGTTATTGCTTTCGAAACCGAGGACACGGAACGGCACATCGCCCTGGAAATGGCGATGCAGTGGACCAACGCATACTCCGAGAGCGTCCACACCTACGCCAACACCATCAACACCCACGAGGGCGGCACCCACGAAGAGGGTTTCCGCGCCGCGATGACCTCGCTCATCAACCGCTATGCGCGGGAGAAGAGCATCATCAAGGAAAAAGACGACAACCTCACGGGCGACGACATCCGGGAAGGCCTGACCGCGGTTATTTCGGTCAAGCTCTCCGAGCCGCAGTTCGAGGGCCAGACCAAGACCAAGCTCGGCAACTCCGAGGTCAAGGGTTTTGTCCAGCGCGTGGTCACCGACGGCCTCGGCGACTGGCTGGAACGCAATCCCGGCCCGGCCCGCGACGTCATCCGCAAGGCCATCTCCGCGGCCCAGGCCCGGATGGCTGCGCGCAAGGCCCGCGACAACGCGCGCCGGAAGAGCCCGCTGGAGTCCTTCGGCATGCCCGGCAAGCTGTCCGATTGCTCCTCCAAGGATCCTGCCAAGTGCGAGGTGTACCTCGTGGAGGGTGACTCCGCCGGCGGTTCGGCCAAGCGCGGACGCAACCCCGAAACCCAGGCCATCCTGCCGCTGCGCGGCAAGATCCTCAACGTCGAGCGCGCCCGGCTGGACAAGGCGCTCGGCAACGCAGAGGTCCAGTCCATGATCACCGCCTTCGGCACCGGCATCGGCGAGGACTTCGATCTCGCCAAGCTGCGGTACCACAAGATCGTCCTGATGGCCGACGCCGACGTCGACGGCCAGCACATCACCACGCTGCTGATGACCCTGCTGTTCCGCTACATGCGCCCGCTGATCGAGAACGGCTTCGTCTACCTCGCCCAGCCGCCGCTGTACCGGATCAAGTGGTCCAACGCCCCGCACGACTACGTCTACAGCGACCGGGAACGCGATGCGAAGCTGGTCTCCGGCCAGGCCGCCGGCCGCCGTATTCCCAAGGACAACGGCATCCAGCGTTACAAGGGCCTCGGCGAGATGGACTACACGGAACTCTGGGACACCACCATGGACCCGGAGCACCGCACCCTCCTGCAGGTCACTATGGACGATGCCCTGGCAGCGGACCAGACCTTCTCCGTCCTGATGGGCGAAGACGTCGAATCCCGCCGAAACTTCATTCAGCAGAACGCCAAGGACGTTCGGTTCCTCGATATCTAGCGGCCACGGCCCTGCATATTCCAGAACCGATATATACCTGAAACGGAAAATATAGACGATGAGTGACGAAACACCCGAAGTCCCCGCCGCCGGTGCGGAGCCCGTGCTCGAAGGCAACGTTCTTGATACCGATGTGCTGACGGACCGCGTCGAGCAGGTCGACCTGCAGACCGAAATGCAGCGCTCGTACCTCGACTACGCCATGGCCGTGATCGTGGGCCGCGCGCTTCCGGACGTCCGCGACGGCCTCAAGCCCGTGCACCGCCGTGTGCTGTACGCGATGTTCGACGGTGGCTACCGCCCGGAGCGCTCCTTCAATAAGTGCGCCCGCGTGGTCGGCGAAGTCATGGGCCAGTACCACCCGCACGGAGATACCGCGATCTACGACGCCTTGGTCCGCCTGATCCAGGACTGGACCATGCGCTACCCGCTGGCGCTGGGACAGGGCAACTTCGGCTCGCCCGGCAACGACGGCGCCGCCGCGCCGCGGTACACCGAAACCAAGATGGCCCCGCTGGCGATGGAAATGGTCCGCGACATCGACGAGGAAACCGTCGATTTCCAGGACAACTACGACGGCAAGAACCAGGAACCGACCATCCTGCCGGCGCGGTTCCCGAACCTGCTGGTGAACGGCTCCTCCGGCATCGCCGTCGGTATGGCCACCAACATTCCGCCGCACAACCTCCGCGAGGTCGCCGACGGCGTGCAGTGGTACCTGGCCAACCCGACCGCGAGCCGCGAAGAGCTGCTCGAAGAGCTCATCCAGCGCATCAAGGGGCCCGACTTCCCGACCGGCGCCACCATCCTGGGCCACAAGGGCATCGAGGACGCGTACCGCACGGGCCGCGGTTCGATCACCATGCGCGCGGTGGTCAACGTGGAGGAACTCCAGGGCCGCACCTGCCTCGTGGTCACCGAGTTGCCGTACCAGGCCAACCCGGACAACCTGGCCATCAAAATCGCCGAACTCGTCAAGGACGGCAAGATCTCCGGCATCGCCGACCTCCGCGACGAGACCTCGGGCCGCACCGGCCAGCGCCTGGTGATTGTGCTCAAGCGCGACGCAGTGGCCAAGGTGGTGCTGAACAACCTCTACAAGCACACCCAGCTGCAGGACAACTTCGCCGCCAACATGCTGGCCATCGTGGACGGCGTGCCGCGCACGCTCAGCCTCGATGCGTTCATCCGGCACTGGGTTACGCACCAGATGGACGTCATCGCCCGGCGGACCCGTTACCGCCTGCGCAAGGCCGAGGAGGAAGCGCACATCCTGCGCGCCCTGCTGAAGGCCCTTGATGCCCTCGACGAAGTTATTGCCCTGATCCGGGCCTCGACTACCACCCAGGCCGCCCGGGACGGCCTGATGGAGCTGCTGGACATCGATGAGGTCCAGGCTGTGGCCATCCTGGACATGCAGCTGCGCCGCCTGGCCGCCCTGGAACGCCAGAAGATCCAGGACAAGCATGCCGAACTCGAAGCGATGATCACCGAGTACAACGCGATCCTGGCCTCCGAGGAGCGCCAGCGCGAGATCATCAGCACCGAACTCGGCGAGATTGTCGCCAAGCACGGCGACGACCGCCGCACCAAGGTGCTGATGGGCTACGACGGCGACATGTCGATCGAGGACCTGATCCCCGAAGAGGAAATGGTCGTCACGATCACCCGCGGCGGCTACGTCAAGCGCACCCGCAGCGACAACTACCGCTCCCAGCAGCGCGGCGGCAAGGGCATCAAGGGCGCGCAGCTGCGCGGCGACGACGTCGTCGAGCACTTCTTCGTGACCACGACGCACCACTGGCTGCTGTTCTTCACCAACCTGGGCCGGGTCTACCGCGCCAAGGCGTACGAACTGGTCGAGGCGGCCCGTGACGCCAAGGGCCAGCACGTCGCGAACCTGCTGGCCTTCCAGCCGGACGAGCACATCGCCCAGGTACTGGACCTGCTCGACTACCAGCACGCCCCGTACCTGGTGCTCGCCACCAAGCGCGGCCTGGTCAAGAAGACGCGCCTGGAGGACTACGACACCAACCGCTCCGCCGGCGTGATCGCGATCAACCTGCGCGACGGCGATGAACTCGTCTCCGCGCAGCTGGTGTCCGAAACCGACGACCTAATGCTGGTCTCCCGCAAGGGCCAGTCAATCCGCTTCACCGCCACGGATGAAGCCCTGCGCCCGATGGGCCGGGCAACCTCCGGCGTGACCGGCATGAAGTTCCGCGAGGATGACGAACTGCTGGCGGCCGACGTCGTACAGGACGGCTCGTTCGTCTTCATTGTCACCGAAGGCGGCTTCGCCAAGCGCACCGCGGTGGAGGAATACCGCCTCCAGGGCCGTGGCGGTCTCGGCATCAAGGTCGGCAAATACCAGGAAGAACGCGGCCACCTTGTCGGTGCCCTGATCGTCCAAGAGGAAGACGAGGTCCTGGTCGTCATGGAAGGCGGCAAGGTGGTCCGCTCCTCGGTCGCCGGCGTTCCGGCCAAGGGACGCGACACCATGGGCGTGATCTTTGCCAAGCCGGATAAGAACGACCGCATCATCGCGGTGGCCCGGAACAGCGAACGCGGCCTCGAGACCGAGGAAACTGACCCCGAAAGCGGCGCTGAACGTCCGGCCACGGAGCAGGATGACGTAACGTTGGCTGGAGAAACCGGATCACACGAGGGGTCCGCAGAGACAGAATCAGTACCGGCCCCGGAGTCAGATGAGTCATCAGGCCATGCCGAGCTGGACGAAGACAACACCGGAGGTAACGCGTGAGTAATTCCGACTCATATCCCAAGTCGAGCAGCGGCCCCGGCGGCATGCGTCCGCCGGCTGCCGCCCCGCGGGTAAGCGCGCCGTCGCGACCCCAGCAGCGCCCGGCCGTCGTCGGCTCCGGCCAGCGTCCCGCCGCTCCCGGCCAGCGCCCGGCGGTCCCGGGACAGCGTCCTGAAGCCGCGGGACAGCGTCCCGGCCAGCCGGGCCTCGTCAAGCCGGCTCCGAAGGCCAAGGTCCGCCGCGCACGCCTGCTGATCAGCAAAGTGGACCCCTGGTCAGTGCTCAAGATGGCCTTCCTGCTCTCCGTGGCGCTCGGCATCGTGACCGTCGTCGCCGCGATCGTGCTCTGGACCGTCCTGGACCTGACCGGCATCTTTGACCAGGTCGACGGCCTGCTCGGAACCCTGGCCGGATCCGAAAGCGGCGGTTTCGAACTGAAGAAGGTCGCCTCCCTCGGACAGGTTGCCTCTTTCGCAGTGATCATCGCCGTGATCAACGTGGTTCTGCTGACCGCCCTGTCGATGCTGTCGGCAGTGCTGTACAACATCGCGGCCACCCTCGTGGGCGGCATCGGCGTCACCCTGACGGACGACTAAAACCCGTACTTTTCCCGGAGAACACCCGGGGAAATGCCTCGATTTGAGATCGGGCCGGGATGTGCTGTAAAGTCATATCTCGGCCCGATGAGGCATCGGGGCGTATAGCTCAGGCGGTTAGAGCGCTTCGCTGATAACGAAGAGGTCCCAGGTTCAAGTCCTGGTACGCCCACGGAACCTGTACTGGTTCCTGTAAAGGTCCACGTCAAACTGGACCGGAACGGGGTGCATGTGAAGAAGTTGCTGGTAGTTGCAGCTACGATCGCAGGCGTCCTGCTCTACAGGAAAGTGCAGGAATCCGAAGCCCGGAAGGCAGTCTGGAGCGAATCGACCGATACGGTTGATTAGCCCGGATCCCCGGCAGGGAAGCTGGAAGCAGCTCTCCGGCACGGGGGTATGATTGACGGGTTGCTTCTTATGGGGGCATGGCGCAATTGGTAGCGCACCTGCTTTGCAAGCAGGGGGTTCGGGGTTCGAGTCCCCGTGCCTCCACCATAGGAAAGGGTCCCGGTCAGCGGAAACGCTGGCCGGGGCCTTTTGCGTTGTACCGGACGGTCCCAGGCGTAACGGGATGGCCCGGGACGGTGGCGCCCCCGCCGGGCCACTACTGTTGAGGCGTGAACTTCTTCCTCGCTGCCCTGGGTGTGCTGGGCGTCGCCTCGTCCGGCCCCTTGATCGCCGCCACCCTCGGCGCCACCTCCGTCAGCGCCCTCGCGATCGCGTTCTGGCGCAACGCGATCGGGGCTGCGGTCATGGCCGGGCCCGTGCTGGTGCGGCAGCCCCGCCAGTTCGGCCGGGTCACGGGCAGCGAGTTCCGCTGGTCACTCGCCGCAGCGGTCGCGCTGGCCTTGCACTTCGCCTGCTTCATCACCTCGCTGCAACTGACCTCGGTGGCCGCCGCCACCGCCCTGGTCTGCCTGCAATCGGGCTGGATCGCCGTGTTCCAGCTCTTCCGCGGCGTCCGTCACCGCTGGCAGGTCCTGGCCGGCCTCGGCCTCGCCTTCGGCGGCGTGGTGGCCATTACCGGCTTCGACATGGGCAGCTCGCCCGAGGCCCTGGCCGGTGACCTGCTCGCGGTCGCCGGCGGCGTGCTGGCAGGCATCTATACGCTGGCCGGGGGCAAGGCCCGGCAGACCATGGGCACCGGCGTCTACACCACGCTCTGCTACGGAATGTGCGCCGCCGTCGTCGCTGCCATGGCTATCGCCGCAGGGCAGCCGCTGGCCGGCTTCGAAGCGACCGGCTGGCTCGGCATCCTGGCGATCACGGTCTGCGCCCAGCTGGTGGGCCACACCGCGTTCAACCACCTGCTGGCCACCATGAGCCCGTTGCTGGTCTCGATGATTATCCTGCTGGAGATCCCGGGGGCGGCCCTGCTGGCGGCGGCGTTCCTGGGTGAGACCCTCCCGGCAGGCACCTACGCCGGACTGGGGATGATCCTTGTGGGACTCGCCGTCGTCGTGATGGGCCAGCGACGCTCCCGTGCGGTGCGGCGCAGCGCCGCCCGCCTCGCGGAGCTGGGAACGGACTGACGACGGCGGGCGGGGCCGGCAGGGGCTACTGGCCGCCGCGCCGGGCCGGCTGGGTGGTGTTGACGGTGTGGATGGCGCGCAGCAGCTTGGCCGGGAAGTAGACCGAGAAGAAGACGACCATCGGTGCTTTCAGCGCCATCTTCTTGACGTTGTGCGCCTTGTACGTACGGTCGAACCGCGTGACGTAGTAGCGGTAGTCGCGGGGCGAGTCCTCGAGGCGGCGGGCGGACATGCCGGACACCATCTGGGGCCAGTACTGGATTCGAAGTTCGTGGTCGGCGAGGTGCAGGGAGAGGTCGATGTCCTCGTGCATCTCGTCCTTCTCATCCCGGCAGGTCTCCAGGCGAATCGTCTCCCAGGCGGAGCGGCGCAGGGCCATGTTGGAGCCGAAGAGAAAGTGATACTGGTGCTTGGCCAGCTTGAGCATGAGCTGGCGCATTTTGTCGTCGGCCTTTAGCCCGAAACGGCGCATCGGCATGTCGTAGTAGACCACGGGACCGGTTGCAGCATGCACGGCCGGGTCTGCGAAGGCCTGCTGGACCTGCTCCACCCAGTCCGGCTCGAGGACGGAATCTGCGTCAATCCTGCCCAGGACATCACCGGTGGCGTGGTCCAGTCCGAAGTTCCGCGTCGGAATCAGGCCTTGGTCCTTGTCCTGGCTGAGCAGGATGATTGGGCTCTCCGGATATTCCAACTGCATCTGCCGCACGATGTCCGCGGTGCGGTCTTTGGACATGTTGTCCACCACGATGATCTCGTGCGCCGGGACCGACTGGTAAACGGCGGCAATCAGGCACTGCCGAATGACGCTTTCCTCGTTGTACGCGGGGATGACGATGGAGACCGCCGGAGGCGGCTCAGCATCGCGCAGGGTATCCGCAGAGGATTTTTCGGGTGACATCCCCCCAAATTTAGCACCTGCGGCGTTTCCGACAGCCGTCGACGGGCTCCGCGACGCGGGTAGGGACAGGCGCGGGAACTGGCTGGCGAGGGAACGGGCAGGCGCGGGAGCGGGCAAACCACAGGGAGGGACCCCGCCGGTGGCGGAATCCCTCCCTGGTTGCTGGCGCCGAACGGCGGCCCGTTCGTGAGCCGCCCGGCGGACGGTCTACTTCGCCTTGTTTTCGCCGTTCAGGCTCGAAGCGATGTTCCGTACCGCGGTCTTGGCGTCAGTGGCGGCCTTCGCGGAGGAGTCCCCGGACTTGGCAGCCACGTCGTCGGCGGCGTCGGCCGAGGCCTCGGCAGCCTTATCGGCGGCGGCAACGGTTGCGGCAGCAGCGTCGTCGGCGGTGTCCTTGGCAGCTTCCTTCACGTCGTTCACCGTGGTGGCAGGGACCGGCGCCGGAGTCGCGGGCGTGACGGGAGCCGGGGTCTTCCACGGGTCCTCGATCGGCTTGGAGGCCTTCCAAGCAGCGACGCCGGCGGCGACCGCCGCGGCGATGACGCCGAAGATGAGGAAGCCGCGGTGCTTGGGCTTCTGCGGCTTCGCGAGTTCACCGCTGACGGCACGGCTGGCTTCGGCTGCCGCGGCCTTGATCTGCTGCCCGGCGGTCTGTGCCTGCTCCTGGATGTTGTGGACAACACCGGAGTCGACCAGTCGCTGTGCCACGGCGTCCACGTGGGCGGGTGCGCCCTCGAGGGTGCGGTGCACGGCGTCGGAGGCGTGGCCGATCTGGTCGGAGAGCCGGGGCAGGTACTCCACGACGACGCGGTCGCGGGCGTTGGCGATCACCGGGGTGGCCTTGTCCAGGGCTTCATGCAGCCGGGGGGTGGCGCTGTCGACGGCGTCGTGGATCTTGGGCGCCAGCTGGGCCAGGCCGTCCTGGATCCGGGGGGTCACGGTGGCAACGCCGTCGGCCAGGTTGTGGGCCGCCGACTTCAGGCCCTCCTGGATCTTGGGAGAAGCGGTGTCCAGGCCCTGCTGCAGACGGGGAACAGCCCAGTCGACTGCAGCCTCAACCCGCGGTGCTGCCCAGTCCTTGGCGTTCTCTACCGCGTTGCTGACTGAGTGCTCCAGCTCACGGGCAATACGATCCGTTTTCTTCACAACTACCTCCCGATTAATGTGACGGTTCTGCAGTTAGCCTACGTGGCCGTGACCCCACCGGCTATTCTTAGGCCGGATTTCGGCGCGATTTCACCCAGCGCGGAACTGGCTGCACGGCCCTGTACGTCTCCACCTGCCGTGGAAGAATAGGGCCTATGACTGCCAACGCAACCGCAAAAGCCACTATCCACACGAGCCTCGGCGACATCGTCGTCAACCTCTTCGGCAACCACGCGCCGAAGACCGTCGACAACTTCGTCGGCCTGGCGACCGGGGAGAAAGCCTGGACCCACCCGGAATCCGGCGAGGACAAAACCGGTACGCCGCTCTACGACGGCACCATCTTCCACCGCATCATCAAGGACTTCATGATCCAGGCCGGAGACCCGTTGGGCCGCGGCATCGGCGGACCGGGCTACAAGTTCGACGACGAAATCCACCCGGAACTGACCTTCAACGAGCCCTACAAGCTCGCCATGGCCAACGCCGGCATCCAGATGGGCCGCGGCACCAACGGATCGCAGTTCTTCATCACCACCGTCCCGACCGGCTGGCTGCAGGGCAAGCACAGCATCTTCGGTGAGGTGGCGGACGAGGAATCCAAGAAGGTCGTGGACGCCATTGAGGGTGTCCGCACCGGCATGGGCGACCGCCCGGTGGAGGATGTCGTTATCAACAGCATTGACATCGAACAGCTCTAGCCACAGGCCATGAGCTACGGAATTCCGGCGGCAGAGCCGTCCGCGGAGATCCCGGTGTGCCCCCGGCACCCGGACCGCCCCGCCTATGTGCGGTGCCAGCGGTGCGGGCGCCCTGCGTGCCCCGACTGCCAGCGGGCGGCCGCCGTCGGATTCCAATGCGTTGACTGTGTCAACGAAACCAAACGTACGACACCGACGCCCCGCTCGGTTTACGGCGGGGCTGCCGCCGTCGGCAGGCCGCTCGTTACCATCGGGATCATCGCGGCCTGTGCCGTGCTGTACGTGCTGCAGTGGATAGTTCCCAATGACGGGATCTACCAGAACTTCGCCTTCGCCACCGTGTACGCCACCCCGGAGTATGGAGCCTTCGAGCCCTGGCGTATGCTCACGTCGGCCTTCCTTCATTCCCAAGGCTTTATCCTCCACATCGTGCTGAACATGTACATGCTGTGGATGTTTGGCCAGGTGCTGGAACCCCTCCTCGGGCGCATCCGCTTCCTGGCCCTGTACCTGCTGTCCGCCGTGGGCGGCTCCGTCGGCTATCTCCTGCTGACGCCGGCGTACATTCCGGGCCAGCCCCTCACCGGCGTCGTCGGCGCCTCCGGCGCCATCTTCGGGCTCTTCGGCGCAATGCTCGTGGTCCAGCGCCACCGCGGCGGTGACACCAGGCAGCTCTGGGTCCTGATCGCCATCAACGGTGTCATCGGCTTTGTGGTCCCGCAGATCGCCTGGCAGGCCCACCTCGGCGGCCTGATCACCGGCGCGTTGTGCGCCGCCGTGATCGCCTACGCGCCGCGTGGGCCGCGCCGGGGACTCCTGCAGGCCGCCGGTCTGGTCCTGGTGGTGTGCCTGCTCATTGCGGCCACTGCCCTGCGCGTCGCCGCCACCGCGCTCCCTGCCTAGCCTGCGCACCGGGCTGTCGGCTTCCCGCCACCGTTCCCGATTTCCGCAGCGGTTCCGGACGGACGCGGCCGGGGTCCGGGATGCGCTGGTCCGAAACCGCCGCGCTTTTCCGGAACCCCTGCACCCTGTGCCAGGCGCGCCGTCTCCCGTCGAACTTGTCCACAGGGGTTATCCACATTGTTGGTAACTTACATGCCTGTAGTTCAGCCCATGATGCCGGATCTGACCGCCACAGCTGGCAAATCCCGCGCAGCTCACCCGCCACTCTCCACACCTGTGTATAACTTTCTGGGGACCGCCTGTGGTTAAGTGGACAACCTTCGCTCGACGACGCGTGACCCGCGGACTCTGCGTGCGGACCCGCCATCGCCCTCATCCCGGGCGGCCTTCCCCTCCGCGACCTGTCCCTGCTCCCGCCGGCAGCCGTCGGGCCCGGAAACACTCGTCCAGGCACTCCCGGCCCTGCGCGCCATACGGGGCTAAGCGACGGCGATTGCGGCACGGGGGTCTATTTATCTGATTTATAGGTCGTTATTCACAGGGTTGTTCACATTGTTAATAACTTGATCCTCTGAGTTTCGTCGTGGAAAACGCGCCATTCCGGGCTTTGCCGCAGCCACCGGGGAACGGCCAGCACCCAGTTATCCCCAGCTGTGGATAACTTGTGGGTATAAGGCTGTTGTTAAGTGGATAACCCGGCGGCCGCTGCCGCCTCCGATCAACGGCGCGTGCCTCGCGGCCGCGGGACGCAGCACCCCCGAAAACCGCCTACACCATGCAACCGTGGGCGGCGCGCGGGGTTATCCACAGACAATCCACATTGTTAATAACTTACAGGGCTGTCATTCGGGAGGATGTCGGCGTCGCGGTCCCGGATCTGGGTGCGGAACGGCGCCGCCGGAGGGTACTGTGCCACTGGGGACGGCCGCGCCGGTCATCAACAAGTTGTGGATAACTTCAGTTAACTTGTGCACAGCTGTGCAGCTGGCGGCCCGCTGTGCCGGCGGCCTTACCCGGCCCAGACGCCCGACGTGCCCCGGCGGTGGCTGTCCAGCAGGTGGGTGTCGACCATCCCGATGGCCTCCATCAGGGCGTACATCGTGGTGGGTCCCACAAACACGAAGCCGCGCTTCCGCAGCGCCTTGGACAGGGCGGTGGACTCGGGTGAGCTGGTGGGGATCTGGTCCAGGGCAGTGGGTTCCGGGGTGGCGTCGGGCCGGTAGGCCCAGACAAAGTCCACAAGCCCGCCGTCGTGCCTGAGGTCGAGGGTGGCCCGGGCATTGGTGATGGCTGCGCGGATCTTGAGCCTGTTACGCACAATGCCCGCGTCCTGCATGAGCCGCTCCACGTCGTCGTCGGTGAAGGCTGCCACGGTCTCCGGTTGGAAGTCCGCGAAGGCGGCGCGGAAGGCGGGCCGCTTGCGCAGGATCGTTGCCCAGGACAGCCCCGCCTGGAACGCCTCGAGGCTGATGCGTTCGTACAGCCCCTGTTCGTCCCGCACCGGGAGGCCCCATTCGCTGTCGTAGTAGTCGCGCAGCAGGGGGTCGGCGGCTGCCCAGGCGGGCCGGGCCAGTCCGTCCTCGCCAATGATGCAGCCAGTAACGTCCGGGGTCATGTGGAAATCCTTCGCTGGAGAGTTGCCTACCAGCATTATCGCCGGTTCAACCGGGGAGGGTTGCGCTTAACGCAGCAGGCCGGCACTCGGGTGTGCCGGCCTGCTGCGAACGGGGAGAACTGAATCAGGAACGCCAGCGCGTGGTCATGAGGAAGCCCACGATGGCGATGCCGAAGCCGGCGACGATGTTCCACGAGGCCCAGTCCTTGACCGGGAAGGCGCCTTCGCTGATGTAGTAGGTGATGATCCACAGCAGTCCGATGATCATCAGGCCGAACATCACCGGCTTGAACCAGACGGGATTCGGCTTGTAGGCCTGCGTCGCGGAAGTCTGCTGCGCCACGCGGGCAGTCCTCTTTCGCGGCTTCGACTCTGGCACGGGTCCTCCTTGACGGGCTGGACGAAGAGCGGATGACGCCGCTTGATATCCTGCAAGGAGGAATATCCGGCGGGCATCACGCTCTTGGTCGGGTTTGGAATCCTGATCGCAGCCAATTCTAGCTGTAGTTCAGGCCACGCCCGCGTCGCGCAGGGAACCGCGCCGGTGCTGCCGGAAGCAGTGCGGCCGGCGGTTGCGCCGGCGCTGGTATTGCCGGCTCGGGTACTGGTATTGATGGTTTAGTTCCTGTTCCCTTGGACGGCGCAATCCAGCCCGTCCACTGACTCGACGATTGGCACAGCAAGGCACCCATGAGCACAACGAAGATCCTGGTCGTAGACAACTACGACAGCTTTGTCTACACCCTGGTCGGCTATCTCCAGGAGCTTGGCGCGGAGACCACGGTGGTCCGCAACGACGACGTGACGCTGGCCGAGGCGATTGAGATGGCCGAAGCACGCGACGGCGTGCTGATTTCCCCCGGGCCCGGCGCGCCGGCTGAGGCCGGGGTGTGCATCGAACTGATTAAGTGGTGCGGCAGCCATAACAAGCCGATGCTGGGTGTCTGCCTGGGGCACCAGGCGCTGGCGGAGGCTTACGGCGGCCGGGTCACCCACGCGCCCGAATTGATGCACGGCAAGACGTCGCTCGTGGAGCACCACGGGAGCAGTGTCTTCGCCGGCCTCCCCTCGCCCTTCACCGCGACGCGCTACCACTCGCTCGCCGCCGTCCGGGAAAGCATCCCCGAGGTTCTGGAGATCACCGCGGAGACGGGAAGCGGCGTCGTAATGGGCTTGCAGCACCGCACGGCACCGCTGTGCGGGGTTCAGTTCCACCCTGAATCGGTGCTGACCGAGGGCGGCTACCTGATGCTTGGCAACTGGCTTGAGTCGCTCGGCATGGCAGGCGCCGCCGCTCGGGCCTCCGCCTTGAGCCCGCTCATCCAGCACTGACCCGCGTCTGGCCCTGAGGCGTCAGCCTCCCGGACGGCGCCGGGGCGCGCCCTAGGGAGTGGCAAAGCTGCCGAGCAGGTTGCCGACGCTGTCCTTGGAATTGGTCTTGGTCGACGACGGCGTGGGGGATGGCACCGGCGGGGGCGGCGGAGCTTTGGCCACGGTGATGGTGATCGTCTTGCCTTGTTCGACCGGCGCATCCGCAAGATCGCTCTGCCCGGTCACCTTGCCCGCCGCAACCTGGGTGTTTTCCACTTCCCTGATGCTGGGAACCAAGCCGACGTTCTTCAGTGCCGTCTCAGCCTCCGCCTGCGTCAGCCCGACTAGTTGAGGCACCGCCACCTTGCCGGTGGAGACGATGATTTCCACCGTGCTCCCCACAGCCACGTTCTGGCCGGGTGCGGGGTTGGTGGTGATGACGACGCCGGCCGCCACGTTGGGGCTGTTGTTCAGCGTGGTTTTCGGCGCCCCCGTCAGACCGGTCCTGCGCAGCACGTCCCTGGCGTCCGCCTCGGTCCGGCCGGGCAGGTCCGCCGGGATCGTGATGACGCTGGGGCCCTCGGAGATCTTGAGCGTGATCTCGGAATTTCGTTCCAGTGAACTCCCGGCGGAGGGCACCGTCCCGACGGCGGTTCCCTTGGGAACCGTCTCATGCTGGACCCGGCTCAGCTGGGGCTTAAGGCCGGCGTTGTAGAGCTTCTGCAAAGCCTCGGATTCGGTCAGGGAGGCCACCGTGGGGACGTCCACCTTTGCCACCGGCGGCGGCTGCTGGTTGACCATGTTGTAGAGCCACAGGCCGCCGCCCGCCAGGACCAGCAGCGTGAAGATCACGAGTGTGGCCATCCACGTCCGCCGGCGGGACTTCTGCTGGCCGCTGGGTTCGCGCTCGGCCGGGAGGCTCAGCGGCAGGCTCCCGGTGTCCGGCAGCGAGTGGCTGCCGGCTGTTGCGGCGAGCGGCTCGTCGCTGTCCGGGAGGTGCGCGGGCGGTATGCCGGCGGCGGTGTCATCGAGGAATGCGGCGCCGGTCAGTGAGAAAGCGGCCGTGGGCGGCACCTGGTCCCTGGGTGCGACCGTGTTGTTCGGATCGGTGGGGCTTTCGCTGCGCGGCAGCGCCGCCACGGCGACACCGCTGCGGGCCGCCCGGAGGGCGCGCCGGAAGGCCGCGGCGTCCTGGAAACGGTCGGCCCGGTTTTTTTGCAGTGCCTTGGCCAGCACACTGTCCAGGGCTTCGGAAACGTCTGGATTGAGGCTGCTGGCGGGTTCCGGGATTTCGCGCACGTGCTGGTAGGCCACCGACACGGGGCTGTCGCCGATGAACGGCGGCCGACCGGTCAGCATTTCGTAGAGCAGGCAGCCCGCCGAATACAGGTCGCTCCGTGCGTCGACCGTTTCGCCCCGGGCCTGCTCGGGGGACAGATATTGGGCCGTGCCCACTACCGCCTGCGTCTGGGTCATGGTCGCAGAGGAATCCGCCATGGCGCGGGCAATCCCAAAGTCCATCACTTTGACGCTGTTGGAGTCCGGGCAGAACATCACGTTGGCCGGTTTGATGTCCCGGTGGACGATGCCGGCCTTGTGGCTGTAATCGAGGGCCGAGAGCACACCGAGGCTGAAGTCGATGGCTTGGTCGATGGTGACTTCCTTGGCCCGGATCAGGTCCCGGATGGTCTTGCCGGCAACGTACTCCATTACGATGTACGGCACACGCACGGTGTCGTCGTGGCCGCCGGGGACGGCATGGTCCCCGGTGTCGAAGACTGCCACGATCGACGGGTGGTTCAGCGCGGCGACGGCCTGGGCTTCGCGCTTGAACCGGGCCTGGAACTGTGGGTCCCGGGCAAGATCCGGGCGGAGCAGCTTGATGGCAACGGTCCGACCCAGCCTGGTGTCGATCCCGCGGAAGACGTCGGCCATACCGCCGCGACCGATCAGCTCACCCAGCTCATAGCGCCCGCTGAGGACGCGTTGGCTTGTCACCGGGCTGCTGTCCTCCCGGTGCGATGGAGTGCGGGGTGAAGTGGACACGATGCCTACTTGCTTGCGCTGACGCTCGGCGACGGCGACTGTGCTGCCGGGGCGGCGGCCAGGTGATAGGTCACGACCGACCCGGCCGGGACTTGCGATCCCGAAACGGGCTCAGAACTGACGAAGGTGCCCTCCTGCTGGTTCTTGGTGCCGGGTAGCGGATCGCCCTTCTGCCACCGGAGACCGGCGGCTTCAATCGCCTGCTGCACCGACGTTTCGCTGGCGCCCTGCTTGAACTGCGGGACCGCGACCATGTCCGGACCCTTGGAGTAGGTCACCGTGATAACTTCGCCGCGCTGCACCGGCCCGGAGGGATTGATGTCCGTGACGGTACCGGGCGTTGACGGATCCGCCACTTGGTTGCCCTTGACCTGCAGGCCCATCCCGATGAGTTCACTGCGGACATCGTTGTACGGCCGGCCCCTGTAGGCGTCCGGGTACAGATTGATCGCTGCCGGCGTCGACTGTGTGGGCGTGGCCGAGCTGCTGGTGGGACTGGGGCTCTTGGAGGTCGGTGCGGGGGTGCTGGCTTTCGCACTCGAGCTGGTGGCAGCCGGGGACGACGGGAAAAGAACCCCGGCCTGTGACAGCACGATTCCCATCAGGGCAAACAGAACCAGCAGGATCAGGGCGATCAGCGGCCAGGTCCACGGGCTGCGTCCCCGACGGCGGGGCTCTTCCTCCGGCTCGTAGCCGTCGTAGTCCTCTTCCTCCTGGTCCCAGTTGCGCTCGGCAGCCAGCGCATCGGCGCGGGACAGGGCGTTGCGGGCGCCGTAACCACTGGCAGCGGCGGCTCCCGCGGCGAGCCCGGCAGCAGCGCCTGCGCCGGCAGCACCGACCACCGGCAGCGCCGACGTCGACTTGTCCTCGGCCGAGCTGGCGCCGATGACGCCCGTGGCGGCGGTGGGAACGTTCACCGGCGCGGTGATGGGGCCGGTGGCCGCTTCGAAGAGCAGCATGCCCGGCACGGCGGCGTGTGCAGCCGCAATGTCTCCGTTGCGGATGGCATCGGCCGCCTCGGCCAGTTTGATCGCGTCCGCCGGGCGGTTCTTGGGGTCCTTGGCCAGCATAGACATCAGCAGGGCGCGGACTGGCCTGGGCAGCGTGTCCGGCAGCGGCGGCGGGGCATCGTTGACCTGGGCCAGTGCGATCGCGATCTGGGATTCGCCGGAGAACGGGCGGTGCCCGGTGAGGCACTCGTAGCCGATGACGCCCAGGGAGTAGATGTCGGAGGCGCCGGTAGCCGTTTGCCCGGTGGCCTGCTCCGGGGCGAGGTACTGGGCGGTGCCCATGACCTGGCCGGTCTGGGTGAGCGGAACCTGGTCCGCCAGGCGGGCGATGCCGAAGTCGGTGACCTTGACCCGGCCGTCCGGGGTGATGAGCAGGTTGCCCGGTTTGATGTCCCGGTGCACCAGGCCCTGGGCGTGCGCAACAGACAGGGCCCGTGCCGTCTGGGAGATCATCGACAGGGTGCGGTCCGGTGAGAGCACCTGTTCATGCTCGATGATGCTGCTCAGCGGCTGGCCCGGGACGAGCTCCATCACGAGGTAGGCGGATCCCTCTTCCTCGCCGTAATCGAAGACGTTGGCGATGCCCACATGGTTCAGCAGGGCGGTGTGCCGTGCTTCGGCCCGAAAGCGCTGGAGGAAACCGGGGTCGCCGGTGTACTCCTCCTTGAGGACCTTGATGGCGACGATCCGGCCAAGGATCAGGTCCTTGGCCTTCCAGACTTCACCCATCCCGCCGATCGCAATGCGCGTGGTCAGCTGGAATCTGCCGCCGAGGGTGATTCCCGATGAAGGCCTCACTTATTCAACACCGCCTCAAAAATCTTCTTCGCGTTCGGACTGGTTAGCTTTGCGCCGGTGGTGATGTCCACGCCTTGCATGACGATCGTGACAGCCACCTGCGGGTCATTTGCCGGGGCGAACCCGGTAAACCATGAATTGTTCAGGCCGTTGCCGAGCTCGGCCGTGCCGGTCTTGCCGGCAACCTGGATGCCCGGCACCGCGGCACCGCGGGCGATGCCCTCGCTGACCACGCTGGTCATCCACTCGGTGATCTGGCGGGAGATTTCCGGTGTGGTGGAGGTCCGGAGCGTCTCAGGCTTGGGCTCGTTGAGGATCCGCAGGTCGGGGGACCGCAGTGTCTTGACCAGGTTCGGCTTCATCTGGACGCCGCCGTTGGCAATCGCGGATGTCATCATGTTGATCTGCAGCGGCGTGGCCCGCACATCGCGCTGGCCGATGGCCGACTGCGCCAGGCTTGCCTCGTCCAGCGGCTCGCTCGGGAAGGTGCTCTTCGCAGACTCCAGCTTCAGCTGGTCGCCAAAGTCCTGGCCGAAACCGAACTTGGCCGCTTGGTCGCCGATCGCCTTCTGGCCCAAATCGAGGGCGATCCGGGCGAACGGCGTGTTGCAAGATTGCTGCAGGGCGAAGGCGAACGTGGCCGTGTCGCGGGTGTAGCAGTTGCCGCCGGCGTAGTTCGGAAGTTTGTATTGGATGCCAGGGAACGGCATCTCGGCCGGGTTGGGCAGCACGCTGTCCTTGTTGTACTTGCCCGAGCTGAGGGCCGCCGCCGTGTCAATGATCTTGAAGACGGACCCGGGGGCCAGCAGTGCGCCGGTGGGGCCGCTGACGGACTGGTTCAGGTTGATGCCCGGGATCTTGTTCAGGGCGGTGATGTTGGCCGCCTCGGCGTCGGCATCCTGGGTGGCAACCAGGTTGGGATCGTACGAGGGCTTGGAGACCATGGCCAGGATGGCGCCGGTCTTCGGGTTGCTCACCACAATGGATCCGCGCTGGCCCTCCGGGATCAGGTCGTAGGCGAGCTTTTGGATTTTTGGATCCAGGGTGAGCTCCACCGAGGCGCCCTTGGGCTGGTTGCCCAGGAACAACTGGCCGACACGGTCCAGGAAGAGTTGGTCGGAGCTGCCGGCGAGCTGTTCGTTCATGGCCAGTTCCATGCCGGTCAGGCCGTAGTTCTTGGAAAAGTAGCCGGTGATCCCGGCGTACAGCTCCGGCTGGGTGTAGCTGCGCTGGAACGCGCAGCTTTCGCTGCCGGGAACGGACTGCGCCACGGGCGTGCCGCCGACGATGATCGCCCCGCGGTCGTTGCAGTAGTTCTGCAGCAGGGTGCGCCTGTTCCACGCGTTGGCTTTAAGCTCATCCGCGCCGACCACCTGGACGTAGCTGAGCGCGCCAAAGATCAGCGCGAACATTGCGATCGCGGCGATCCAGGAGTTGCGAATGGCCTGGTTCACAGGTGTTTCACCGCCTCGGTGGGAGCATCTGGACTGGTACGGGCACTCTTGGCCGGAGCCGTGGCCGGCCGCGGGGGCATGGGCGGAGCCTCTTTCCTGGCGTCCGGGTCCTGGCCCGGCGGCAGCGGAGTGGTATCCACCGGTCCGCGGGCGGTGTGCGAGATCATCAGCAACAGACCCACAATGATCCAGTTCGCCAGCAGGGAGGATCCGCCGGCGGCCAGGAATGGCGTGGTCAGACCGGTCAACGGGATCAGGCGCGTTACGCCGCCGATCACCACGAAACACTGCAGCGCAATCGCGAAGGACAGCCCGGTGGCGAGCAGCTTGCCGAAGGCGTCCCGGGTGCCCAGAGCGGCCCGGAAGCCACGGGTGAACAGCAACAGGTACATCAGCACAATCGCGAAGATGCCGATCAGTCCGAGTTCCTCGCCGAAGGAGGCCACGATCATGTCGCTGTTGGCGAAGGGGACGAGATTGGGGCGCCCCTGGCCCAGGCCGGTGCCCACCAGGCCGCCGTTGGCCATGCCGAAGAGTCCTTCGACAATTTGGCGGCTGCCGCCGAATTCCCGGTCGTAGACCTCGGGGGTGAAGGCGTTGACCCAGCCGTCGATGCGCAGTGCGACGTGCGAGAAGACTTTGGCGGCCACGAAACCGCCGGCCACCATCAGCACGACGCCGATGATCACCCAGCTGATCCGGCTGGTGGCAACGTAGATCATCACCAGGAACAGGCCGAAGAACAGGATGGACGTACCGAGGTCCCGCTGGAAGATGAGGACGCCGATGCTCACCAGCCAGGCCGTAATCATCGGGCCCATGTCCTTGAACCGGGGGAACTGCAGGGGGCCGACTTTGCGGCCGGCGAGCAGGATCAGGTCGCGGTTGGAGGACAGGTAACCGGCAAAGAAGATGGCGAGCGTGACCTTGGCGAGTTCACCGGGCTGGAAGGTCATGGACCCCAGCTTGATCCAGACGCTGGCGCCGAGGACTTCGCCAGCGGAGATTCCCGGGACCAGCGGAAGGATCAGCAGCACGGCGCTGGCCGCCAGCGAAATATAGGTGAAGCGGCGCAGGAGCCGGTGGTCCTTGAGGAAGAAGATCACTGCGATGGCGACGGCCATGGCGACGAGGGTCCACCGCAACTGGTTATTGCCGGTGTCCTCGCCAACCCGGTCCAGGCGGTGGATCATGGCCAGACCGAGGCCGTTAAGGCCCACCACCAGCGGAAGTATTACCGGATCGGCATATTTAGCACGAAGGCGGAGGACCACATGGAATGCCAGCGCCGCGGCGGTGAGCAGCCCGGACTGGAACCAGAAGTCCGTGTCGAACGCCTTTTGCCGGTCGACGCCGACGAGGGCGTTCGCGCCGATCCCCACCGCGAGGGCGAGGATCAGCAGGACCAGCTCGGCGTTGCGGCGCGGCCTGGGGGTGGGGTCGATAGGCGTCATTTGCCCCCCTCACAGTTCGTTGGGGCCGGCGACGGCTTGGCGGAAGCGGAGGGGGCAGGGGCGGCTGCCGATCCGGGAGACGGCGCAGCGGTGGGCGTGGGCGCCTTGCCGCTGGCGCTGGCTGTGGGTGAGGGCGTCAGGCACTCGTCGGCCGGCGCCGTCGTGCCGGTGCGCTCCAGGTTCTTGACGATCCGCTGCGCGTCGTACAGGTCCCGCGCGGGAACCGTTTGGCGCACCCGCTGCTGGGAGAACTCTGGCAGGTCGGACATCCGGATATCAGTCACCGTCTCGAGGGTGGAAAGCGGAATGGGGCCGAGGCGCTGGGAGACCCCGTTGAAAATGGCGACTCGCTGATCATGCTCACCGATGTAGTACCTCGTTTGCGTCCACGCGTAGCCAAGCCAGAGACCGATCCCCAGCACCGCGACGATGGCCGCGGCGATGGACATGGTCAGCCAGCGCCGGCGTTTGACCGGCGGCTTGTACTCTTCGGTCTCATCCTTGTCCTGGTCCGCCTTGTGCGTCAGCACGGTGGCGGCGCGGCGGGCCACCGTCCGGCCGGCGATGGAAGGAATCGAGCCCGATTCGGCAGCGCTGGCCGCGGCGCCCACGAGCTCATGGGGACGGGTTGAGAGTTCCTCGCGCAGGACCTCGGCGGAGAGGTGCTCGCCGAGGTTCGGGTCCGTGGAGGGCTCGGGTTCCTTCGCCCGGTCGTCGCCGGTCTCCGGGCTCTTCGCGGCCGAGTCGGCAGGTTTTCCACCCAGGACGCCTTCGGTGGCCTTGCCCGCAAAGGTGCTGCCGGTGCTGCCCGCCGGCGGTATGGCAGCGGCTGCGGGGGCCTGCGGTGTCCGAGCCGTGCCCGTGACGGGTGCAGGGGCGGGGACGACCTCGACGGAGGCGGTGTTGACGTCGTCGGGCGTTTGTTCCGCGATGTCGACCATCACGACCGTCACGTTGTCGGGTGAGCCGGCCTCGAGCGTGAGGTCAACGAGCTTCTCGGCGCACTCCCGCAGGCTCTTGGTCTCGCGGACGGTGCGTTCCACCACGTGGCCGGCGACGTAGTTCAACCCGTCGGAGCAAAGCAGCCAGCGTTCGCCCGGTTCGACGTCGAGGACGTCGAGGTCAAGCTCGGGGCTGGCGTCGACGTCGCCGAGGACACGCATCAGGACATTCTTGTGCGGATGGGTTTCCGCCTCTTCGGGCCGCAGCCGGCCCTCGTCGATGAGCCGCTGGACGAAGGTGTGGTCCACGCTGACTTGTTCGAAGGTGCCGTTGCGCAACCGGTAGGCGCGCGAATCGCCGATATGCGCGAAGTGGAGCTTGCCCCCGGCCAGCAGCAGGGCCGTGACGGTGGTCCCCATTCCGGCCAGCTTCGGGTTCATGTGGACCAGCTCGGAGAGCAGCGAATTGGCTGTCTGGATTTCGTCGGCCAGGACGGTGTCGGCTTCCCCGGCGGCGCCGTCGTAATCGTCGCGGTCGAGGTGGATCATGTCCAGCACGGTGGCGGCTGAGGCCACGTCACCGCCGGCGTGCCCGCCCATGCCGTCAGCCACGACGGCGAGGTGGCGGCCCACATAGGCCGAGTCGTCGTTCTTCGACCGCACGCGGCCGACGTCGGAACGTGCGGCATAGCGCATGATGAGCGGCCGCTTCGGGGCAGTTGCTGCCTTGTCTGCGGGAGTCTCGGGGGCAGCCATGGCTACGGCCTCAATTCAATGACCGTCTTGCCGATTCTCACGGGGACACCCAGCTCTACCGGAAGTGCCCGGGTCAGCTGTTGATCTGCCAGATACGTGCCGTTGGTGGAACCGAGGTCCTCGATGAACCAGCGGCTGCCCTGCGGGAACAGGCGGGCATGCCGGCCGGAGGCGTAGTCATCCTCCAGGACCAGGGTGGCTTCCTGGGCGCGGCCGAGCAGGATGGGGCTTGCGGCCAGCGGAAGGGTGGTGCCTTTGAGCGGCCCCTCCGTGACAACGAGTTGGCGGGCCTGCTGCTTCACCGGCGCCGGGACGGGCTCGGCAAGCGCCGGGTTGCGGCGCACCTGGCGTGCCGTGGGGGCTCCCGCGGCGGCTTTGCGGCCGATCATGAGGTCGCGGCGCATGGCCGACACGATGCTGAAGATGAGGACCCAGAGGAGAATCAGGAAACCAAAGCGCAGGGCGGTGATGGTCAGTTCACTCACGGGCGGCCGCCTGGGTTGGCAGGCAGAAGGCGGAAGATAATTTTGGTCCGTCCCATCGTGATCGTGGCGCCGTCGGTAAGCTCCGAGCTGCCCACAACTTTGTGGCCGTTGACGTAGCTGCCGTTCGTCGATCCCAGGTCTATTGCCTGTGCACTGCCCTGGCCCGTGCGGATTTCCAGGTGACGGCGGGACACACCCGTATCGTCGATCAGGATGTCCGCTTCGGAGGAGCGGCCCAGGACCACCGAGGTTGCATTCAGCGAATAGCGCTGGCCATCAATGTCCAGCACAGGCTGGAGGTGGCCGGGCTGGCGGGTCGGGGCTGCCGGCATGGAATTCTGGGCCCCGGGCTGCGCGGGTGCGTTGCCGGCCTTTTCGGTCCGGGATTTGATCTCGAAATCGCCGGCACGGCGTTCCTCGTCGCGGCGGAAACTGATCCGCACCGGACCCTGCAAGGTGTAGCCCTGGCTGCGGACATGGTTGATGACGACGTCGCACAACTCTTCGGCCAGCGGCGTGCCCCATTCCTGGGCGCGCTGGAAATCGTCGCCGCTGAGGAGGACATCGAAGACGTTGGGGGCAAGGGTGCGGCCCGCGGCGATGGTGAGTGCCTTGTTGTCCACTTCGCGGCGGAGGTGGCTGGCGATCTCGACCGGCTCAACCTGGGCGCGAGAACCGGTGGAGAAGACTCCGCGGACGGCCTTTTCGATGCCGCGCTCGACTTTGTCCAGCAAGCCCATGGTCCTTCTCCTTTCCTGACGGCTGCGGTGCAGCGTTTGTTCCGGAACTCGGTTTCCAACATTCGCGGGAGTCCGCCGTAATCGGGCACTCCTACATCAGATACTACTGGGCAAGGCTGGGAATGACCTTAATGAGCCCCGCCGCCCTGGGCCGTAAATTTGTCCCGGACGGGCCCTGACGTGCGCGGATGTCCGGGCTGCCGGGTCAAGGACGGAGCCGGGGCGGCCCCGCCTGCCAGCCGCTCCGGTCCGCGGTTCGGGTGCGGATTTCCGGGGACTTTGGCGTCCCGGCCGGCCCGATTGGTGTTTTCCCGCGGTTGTCCGTTATGCTTGATCTCGCTGCTTTTACGAGGTTGATGGTCCGGAATACGGGCTCCAGCCGGGTGAAAGAAGTTGCGCGCGAGTGGCGGAACGGCAGACGCGCTGGCTTCAGGTGCCAGTGTCCGAAAGGGCGTGGGGGTTCAAATCCCCCCTCGCGCACGCAGATGAAAGAACCCCGGTCTTCGGACCGGGGTTCTTTTTTGTCTCCACCCAGGCGGACAGTATTCCGGCCTGCGCGGACCAGGGCGGCGTCAGTCCGTAACGACGGACATCGGCAAGCCAAAGTTGTTCCCGACCGGGGCGATGCTGTCGAGTTGCCAGCCCCCGGCGGACGCCCTGAATGTTGCGATCTGCGGCAACGAGTATTCCTCGGGGACGTTGCTCGGGCCGTTGGCCGCCGAAGCCAGATGCTGCTCCGTCAATTCCTTGAAATGGACGGACGCTTCGGCGCCGTTAACCTCCATCGGCTCCACGGTCACCGTCGTCGAAAAGGAGGTGTGCCAGAATCCGAAGGATTTGAAGCGGGCCTTCGACTGCGTGACCACCGGCAGGTCCCGGTCCCGTTTGGCCCGGTAGTCCGCCGTCGTCTTCGCCTCGGGTAACCGCGGGGCCGGAGGGGTATCGAGGGCAGTGCCGTTCCGGTCCTCGACTGCCGCCTGGATGATGGCCGCGAACTCAGCCGGCGATGGGGTGGCCACCGTGGCCGCCGCTGCAATGGACGGCGTGACATTGGAAGGCACTGCGTTGGACGGCCCCGCGTTGGACGGCACTGCGTTGGGGGGACCTGGGCTCGGCTGGCAGCCGGCCAAAGCGACCCCGAGCAGTGCCGCCGCCACCGCTGTTCTGGTCATCGCCGAGCGCCAAAACCTCATGGGTCCCCCTCCAAGAGTTGATTATTGCCGCCACCCTAGCCCGGCTTGCGCCTGCGAGCCAGCAAGTGGGCGTCTTCGGGGGAGGACCGTCTGTGCCAAGCCCGCACGGGTCTGTCGGGACGCCGCGGACGGAACTACACTGAAGCATTCCGCGACGCCGGCGGCTTGGTCGTCGCTGAACGGGCAACCGCAATCAAGTTCATACCGGGAAGGGCTGGCCATGGGCAACGCCTCGCAGAAGGCTAATCGGGCAGTATCAGAAGCGGCGTCGGCGAGCCGAAGCCCCGCCTTTCAGATGCTGGCACGCGCCGGATATGTCTTCATCGGGCTGGTCCACATCCTGGTCGGCGCCATTGCCCTGCAAATAGACAAGGGGCAGGGCGGCCAGGCCGACCAGTCGGGCGCAATCGGCTCGCTGGCCTCCAAGCCCGGCGGCCCTTTCCTGCTTTGGGCGGGTTTCGCGGCGTGTGCCGCCCTGGCCCTCTGGATGGTCGGCGAGGCCGTGTTCGAGGCCCGTTCCGAATCCGACTCCAAGAAGAAGCTGCAGAAGGCGGCGTCGGCCGCCGGGAAGGCCGTGGTGTTCGGTTTCCTGGCCTTCACCTTCGCTGTCTTCGCCTCGGGCGGCAGCAAAAGCTCCAGCCAGTCGGCCAGTGACTTCACTGCCAAACTTATGGCGGCCCCGGCCGGTGTGGTGCTGCTGACCGCCATTGGACTGGCGATCATCGGCGCGGGCGTGTTCTATGCCTACCGTGGGCTCACGCGGAAGTTCATGAAGGATTTGCAGGATCCGGGCAAGGCCCGCACGGCGGTCGAGTGGATCGGCACCATCGGCTATGTCGCCAAAGGCGTGGTGCTCGCCCTGGCGGGTATCCTCATCGTCGTTGCCGCGGCCACCGCGGATCCGTCGAAGTCAACGGGCCTGGACGGCGGCCTGAAAACCCTTGGCTCCCAGCCGTACGGCGTGTTCCTGCTCGCCGCCGTCGCGGCAGGGCTGGTCGCTTACGGCGTGTACTCGATGGCCCGCGCGCGCTACGGAAAGTTCTAGGCTGCACCTTCCGTGCGCAGCGCCCCGAACCCGGCAACCAGTGCCTCAAGCCCGAGGCTGAAAGCCACATCCGCCTGGTTCGCATAGCCCTGATCGCCGAGGCTGCCGACGGCGGCGGAGAAGTTCGGCGTCGAGGCCGCCAGGCTGCCGGAATCAAAGATGTCCGCGGGGGCCGTCACATCGTAGGCGGAACCGAAGATAAAGGACTCCAGGGCCACAATCGCGGGAACGATGCGCTCCTGCGGGAAACCTGCCCGGCGAAACCCCGCACTGACGGCCTCGTACATGGCAAGGGTCTTGGGCGCATCCGCGACCGGGAGCACCGCAATCACGGGGATCAGCGGCGTGTGCCGGGAGAAGACATCTCGGTAACTCCAAGCCCAGTCCCGCACCGCCTGGTCCCAGGGTTCGGTCTCGAACGCGGACACGTCCACGAACGACGTCAGGTGGTCCTGGATAAGGACTAACACCTCCCGCTTGGAGGCCACGTGGTTGTACAGGGCCGACGGCGCCACATTCAGCGAACGGGCCAGGGCGGCCATGGTGAATCCGTCATAGCCGCTCTTGCGGACCAGCTGCAGCGCGGCGGCCGTGATGCCGTCCAGGTCGAGGACGGCCGAGGGGGGCCGGCCCACGCGGCGGCGCTGCTTGGCATCGGGGCGGTGCGGCTCCGCTGTGGCGCTGGTGGCTGCCGGCATTCCGGGCCTTTCTACTGGGCTGTCCTCTGGATTATTCCACCGCACGCGACTTTGCGTCGGGGTCTTCCCTCTTTCCAACGGTAGCGCTATAGTCATCCTAAATGAATGGCATTCATTTAGTGGTTCGCATCACGCCGCGGCCACAGAGAGGACATCATGCTGGAATTTGACCGCGACGTCGTCATCGTCGGAGCCGGCCCCGCCGGCCTGACCGCTGCCCGGGAGCTGCGGAAGGCGGGACTGAGCGTCGCCGTGCTGGAGGCGCGCGACCGCGTGGGCGGCCGGACCTGGACGGACACCGTTGACGGCGCCATGCTCGAAATCGGCGGCCAGTGGGTTTCACCGGACCAGACCGCGCTGCTTGGCCTCCTCGATGAGCTCGGCCTGAAAACCTACGACCGCTATCGCGACGGACAGTCCGTGTACATCGGCGCCGGCGGCAAGCGCACGCTCTACACCGGGGAGACCTTTCCGGTCAGTGACACCACAAAGGCCGAGATGGACAAGCTGACCGCCTTGCTGGACTCGCTCGCCGCGGAAATCGGCGCCGCCGAGCCGTGGGCGCACCCCAAGGCCCGTGAGCTGGACACCATCTCCTTCCACCACTGGCTGCGCGCGAACTCCGCGGATGAGGAAGCCTGCAATAACATCGGCCTGTTCATCGCCGGGGGCATGCTGACCAAGCCCGCGCACGCCTTCTCCGCCCTGCAGGCGGTGCTGATGGCGGCGTCGGCCGGCTCCTTCACCAACCTCACCGATGAAGACTTCATCCTGGACAAGCGCGTCGTCGGGGGCATGCAGCAGGTTTCGCTGCTGCAGGCGGCGGAACTGGGCGACGACGTCGTCCTCTCCAGCCCGGTGCGCACGATCAACTGGGCGGAGAGTGCCGCCGGCCACCGGGCGACTGTGGTTTCGGACCGCGCAACGGTGAACGCCCGCTTCGTGATCATGGCGGTCCCGCCGAACCTCTATTCCCGGGTCTCCTATAACCCGCCGCTGCCGCGCCGCCAGCACCAGATGCACCAGCACCAGTCGCTGGGCCTGGTGATCAAGGTGCACGCCGTCTACAGCACCCCGTTCTGGCGCGAAGAAGGACTGTCCGGCACCTGCTTCGGGGCCGATGCGCTGGTCCAGGAGGTGTACGACAACACCAACTTCGAGGATCCCCGCGGCACCCTGGTGGGCTTCGTCTCGGACGAAAAAGCGGACGCCATGTTCGAGCTCAGCGCCGAAGACCGCCGCCGCGCCATCCTCGAATCAATCGCCGGCTTCCTGGGTCCGAAGGCGCTGGAACCGGAGGTCTATTACGAGTCCGACTGGGGGTCGGAGGAATGGACCCGCGGAGCCTACGCGGCCAGTTATGACCTGGGCGGACTGCATCGCTACGGCAAGGACCAGCACGCCCCGGTGGGACCGATCTACTGGGCATCCTCCGACCTCGCCGCCGAGGGCTACCAGCACGTCGACGGCGCCGTTCGGATGGGGCGTGCGACGGCGGCCCGGATCGTCGTCGCCGCCGACCGCACCCCGGCCGGCCGCTAAAGCCCGGCGCGCACGTCCCTATCCGCAAACCCTTATCCCAAAGAAACAGAGAGGTCGGCCAGATGCGTTACGTAGTGGGGTATTCAGCCAATGCCAGAGGCCGCGATGCCGTCAATCTGGCCGTCTCCCTGGCCCGCGGCCGTGGCGCGAGCCTGGACCTGGTGGTGGCCATCCCGGACGCCGGAGTGTTCAACGCGGCGCACGCGCCCGCCGCAGGCTATGACAGCTACCTGCATCAGCAGGCGAGCGAATGGCTCGACGAAGCGCTGGCCCTGGTGCCCGCGGACGTCCCGGCGCAAATCCACATCCGCAGCGGTGAATCGGATGCACAGACCCTGATCGAGGCCTGTGACGAGTTCCAGGCGGACATGCTCGTCATCGGCGCGACGAGCAACGGGCTGTTCAAGCGCTTCACCGTCGGTTCCGTGGCCAGCGCCCTGCTGCACGCCGCCACCGTCCCGGTGGCGCTGGCCCCGCACGGCTACCACCGCCGCGAGGCCCTGACCCGCGTTAGCTGCGGACTCGGAGACCGCCCGGGCGCGGAAGAGTTGCTGGACTTTGCCGTCTCCATGGCAGTGAACCGGGAAGTGCCGCTGCGCGTCGTCTCGCTGCTGACCCTGGACGACGGGGACTCGGCGGACGCCGCCGATGCCGCCCGCGACTACGCGAGCAAACACCTTGCGGCAGCCCTTCCGGCCACCGCGTCCGGCGGCTCGCTGGCCGGCCAGACCGGCGTCGTGGTGGCCCAGGGCCGCAGCGTCGAGGAGGCGGTGGACCGGCTGGAGTGGGAGCCCGGAGAGGTCCTGCTCATCGGTTCGAGCCGTCTCGCCCGGAACCGCTCCATCTTCCTGGGCAGCACCGCGAACCGCATCCTGCGCGCCCTGCCGGTGCCGATGATCGTGGTCCCCAGCGATTACGAACTCAAGAATTTGTCCCATTCAACGTCGAATGACACCTCCCGAGAGGCACGAGCATGACCACCGAACACGCGACCTCCAAGGCCGCACACACCGAGCAGCGCCACGGCCTGAGCGAAAAAGGACTGAAAGCCGGATCGGTGGGGCTGATCGGCGCCGTCGTCATCGGTGTCTCCTGCATCGCGCCGGCCTACACCCTGACCGCCGCCCTGGGCCCGACGGTCTCCGAGGTCGGTGTCCACCTGCCGGCCATCTTCCTCGTGGGCTTCCTCCCCATGCTGCTGGTGGCCTTCGGCTACCGGGAGCTGAACAATGCAATGCCCGACGCCGGCACCTCGTTCACCTGGGCGTCGCGGGCGTTTGGCCCGTGGATCGGCTGGATGGGCGGCTGGGGGCTGATCGCCGCGACCATTATCGTGCTGTCCAACCTGGCGGCCGTCGCCGTCGATTTTTTCTATCTCATGCTGGCGCAGCTCTTCGGCAACCCTGACCTGGCGGACCTGACCACGAACCTGCCGCTCAACATTGCCACGACCCTGGTCTTCATCGCCCTCGCGTGCTGGATCTCGTACCGCGGCATGGAAACCACCAAGACCGTCCAGTACGTGCTGGTCGCTTTCCAGCTGCTCGTCCTGGGCTGGTTCGCCGTCGCCGCCTTCAGCCACGTGGCGAACGGAACGGCCTTTGACGCCACCGCGATCGCGCCGGACTGGTTCAACCCCTTCGCCGTCGAGTCCTTCTCCGCCTTCGCGGCAGGCGTTTCGCTCTCCATCTTTATCTACTGGGGCTGGGACGTAACACTGACCATGAACGAGGAGACACGGAACCCGGAGAAGACCCCGGGCCGCGCCGCCACCGTCACCGTCCTGGTCATCGTGGTCATCTACATGACTGTCGCGCTGTCCACCCTGGCCTTCGCCGGCATCGGTGAAGAAGGCCTCGGCGCGGGAAACCCGGAGAACCAGGGCAGCATCTTCGCCGTCCTCGCCGGTCCCGTGATGGGCCCGTTCGCGATCCTGATGTCGCTGGCCATCCTGAGCAGCTCGGCCGCGTCGCTGCAGTCCACGTTCGTGTCCCCGGCGCGCACCCTCCTGTCCATGGGCCACTACAAGGCGCTCCCGCACAAGTTCGGCAAGATCAGCCCGAGCTACAAGTCGCCGAGCTACGCCACCGTTGCCTCGGCCGTGGCCGCCGCAGCGTTCTACGTCATCACCCGCACCCTGTCCGAGAACGCCCTGTGGGACACCATCACCGCGCTGGGCATGATGATCTGCTTCTACTACGGCATCACCGCCCTGGCCTGCGTCTGGTTCTTCCGCGCCCAGGCGTTCAGCGGTGCGCACTCTTTCTTCTTCAAGTTCCTGGCCCCGCTGCTGGGTGGCGTCATCCTGCTGGTGATGTTCGTCAAGACCGCCTACGACTCGATGGACCCGGGGTACGGTTCCGGTTCCTCCATCGGCGGTCTCGGCCTGGTCTTTATCCTCGGGATGGGCGTGATCCTGCTGGGGGTGGTGCTGATGCTGGTCATGGCCAGGCTGCGCCCCGAATTCTTCAAGGGCCAGGTGCTGTCCCGGGGCAACTGAGCTGGTTCATTACTGCGGGCATCCGGATCATCGAAGGTCCTCCTCCTGACAGCCGCCTGGCGTGCGCCTTGAAAAGTAAGCACGCTTATCAATAAGCTGCCGGGAGGGGGATCTTCCCCGTTGGATCAAGAACGAGGTGAGCGCATGTCGGACGCACAGGACATCAGCAAGGTGACAGAGATCATTAACGATTCGCGGATCGGGATGTTCACCACCATCAACGAAAAGGGCGCCCTGGTCAGCCGGCCGCTGGCCGTCCAGAACGTCGAGGACGACGGCGACATGTGGTTCTTCACCTCGGCCGACACCTCGCAGGTCGCCCACATCACGGCCAACCCCACCGTCAACGTGTCCTTCGGGAAGCGTACTGAATGGGTTTCCGTGGCCGGCACGGCAGCGGTCGTCACGGACCGGCAGGAAATCCGTGACCGGTGGAACCAGGCAGTCGAGGCGTGGTTCCCGGACGGCCCGGAAACCCCAGGGGTGGTCCTGCTGCGCGTCGATTCGGACTCGGCCGAGTACTGGTCCAGCCCGGGCGGCACGGCCGCGACCGTCCTGCAGTGGGTGAAGTCGAAGGTCACCAACAGCCGGATGAGCGTCGGGGAAAGCGGCACGGTCGAACTCTAGGCCGGCCGGACCGGCGGCCTGCTCAGTCGATGATCTTCAGCGCCGTCCCCCAGTTGAAGGACTCGTAGGCCGGGTTCAGCTGCAGGCCGATCACCAGCAGCTGCATCCCCTCCAGTTCGCGGGCGTGGCGCAGCGCCCCGACCTGGAGGGGCCGGAGTCCTGCCGCGGCGACGAAGGCGGCCACCTCGTTCCGGGCCGCCTCGGAGTCGGAGGCGATAAAGACGTCCAGTGGCATGCCTTTCGCGGAGCCTGCCGCCAGGGTGCCCGCGAAGGTCGTGTTGAACGCCTTCACCACCCGGGCGCCGGGGAGGAGCTTGGCCACCTCTTCCGCGGCGGAAGTCCCGGGCTCGACCTCCAGCGAGTCCCCGGTCTCCATATTCACCGGGTTGCTGATCTCGATCACCGTCTTGCCACTCAGCGTGTCGCCGTAGTGGGTGGCGACCTCCTTGGCCGGTTCGAAGTAGAGGGCCAGGACCACAATGTCGCCCTCGGGCACATCGCCGAGGCCCCCGGATGCCGTGTTGGAGCCCAGTTCCGCCACGAGTTTGGCGGCGTTGTCGGGACTCCGGTCCAGGACCTGGACGGACCGTCCCGCGGCCACCGCCCGGAGGCCGATCGCCCGTGCCATGTTGCCGCTGCCGATAATCGTGATGTCAGTCATCGTGCCCCTTCGTTGGAAAACTGCAGCGCGCCGGCGGCACGCTCTGCCTCCGCCAGCGCGTGTTCCAGTCGGTCGACGGCGGTGCTGTAGCCGCCGGGTGTCCCGTTCTCCGGGCCGGATCCATGGCGCAGCCGCTCGGCCGCCTTCATTGCCTTGAGCATGGCGGAGGTCTCCGGCCGGCGCGGATCACTCATCGCCGGGAAGTCGATGCAGAAGGCGGGGTCCAACTCGTAGCGCCGCCACCGTGCGAGGGCCGCGCGGTGCCGCTCGGCCGCGGCTGCGTCGGCGGCCGACGCGTCCCGGGCGGTCCGCCGGACCTCCCGCCAGCGGAACAGTTTCGGTGTCCACCGGTAGCTGAGGGCGGCCGCTGCAACGGCAAGGGCGGTGAGCAGCAGCCCGGCCGGAGGGGACGCCAGCGACGGCAGCAGGACCGCGGGGGCGATAATGGCGAGTCCTGCGAATCCGTCCCAGAACACGGCATCCGGCAGGCCGCCGTCGGACGCCTGGTGCTTTCGCACGAGGTAGACCGACCCGGCCGCGGCGGCCATCACAAGAAGGGCGAGGGGCAGGATCTGCAGGGCCCACAGCGGACCGGATCCCAACAGTGACGGCATCGCGCACCTCCTGCGGAACCCGTCCCGGGCGGGCGCCGTTCCGCTGATTCCATTGGAATCCATCGCGGCCGGGCCGTCAATGGCCGGTTCCCGCCCGGTCCGTCCCGGCGTAGCCTAGGGCGCATGCGACTAAAAATGTGCTCCATCCACGTCAAGGACCCGGCGTCCGCCCATGAGTTCTACACCGGTATTTTGGGCTTCGAAACACTGATGGCGCTGCCGGAACACAACCTCTACATCATCAAGGATCCGGACGGGGCCGGCGGCGGCTCGGTGGGGCTGCTGCTGGAGCCGAGCGACAACCCGATCGGCGCCGCATACATGAACGCCTGCCACGACGCCGGCCTGCCGGCGATCGTGCTCGGCGTCCCGGACGTGCGGGCCGAGTACGAGAGGCTGGCGGCGAAGGGCGTGATCTTCCAGGGCGAACCCTCGGAGGGCCCCGGCGGCACCACCGTCGTGCTCGACGACGGCTGCGGGAACTACGTCCAGCTGCACCAGGACTAGGCGCGGCACCCCGCCGTTTCGACGGTTCCCTGCCGGCAGGGCGGTTGGCAGCGTCGAGTGGGCACGGAACCGTCGAAACGGCGGCGGCTACTCGGCCTTGGCGCGGGCCTTCTTGGCGTCCTTCTTCGCAGCTTCGTCCTTGACGCGCTGGGCTTCGGCGCGGACTGCAGCGTGGGTGGCGCGTTCGGCGACCAGCCACGCCGGGGGAGCCTGCAGCAGGGCAGTGATTTCCGCCGTCGTCAGCGCTTCCTCGACGCCGCCGCGGGCCAGGCCGCTGATGGAGACGTTGAGCTTCTGCGCGACGACCGGGCGCGGGTGCGGGCCGGTGCGCCGCAGCTCGGCGAGCCACTCCGGCGGGTTGGCCTGGAGCTCGGCGAAATCAGCGCGGGTGATAACCGAATCCTGGAACTCCTGGGGTGTTGCGGGCAGGTAGATGCCAAGCTTCTTGGCAACGGTGGCCGGCTTCATGGACTGGGAGTTTGCAGAGGTCATGCTTCAAGGGTATCCGGCGGCCAGCCCGCAGGGCACCAGAACAGAACCAAAAGAGCCCCATCCAACTTCCGGACCGGGGCCCTCCTGCGGTGCGGACGGTACTGTGAACATGTGTCCGCAGAAGAAGAAACCGCCCAGCCCCACGACGATTCGGTACCCGAGACGCGGGAGCTGAGCTTCGCGTACGTGGCCGGGGTTACACCCGGCAAGTGGATCCGCCGCTGGGAAGAGCGGATGCCCGACGTTCCGCTGCGCGCCTTTATGTCCGACGACGGCGCCCAGCTGACGGTGCTGCGCGACGGCACTGCGGACCTGAGCTTCGTCCGGTTGCCGGTGGAGCGCGAGGGCCTCAGCGTCATCCCGCTTTATGAGGAGCAGCCCGTGGTGGTGGCGCCGAAGGGCCACGAAATCTCGGTGTTCGAGGAGGTCGCGCTGGCGGACCTGGCCGCCGAGACGTTCCTTGATGTTGCCGGCCTGGGCGGACCCGAGCAGGCCCTGCAGGTGGTCGCCAGCGGCGCCGGCCTGGTGGTCCTGCCGATGTCCGTGGCGCGCCACTTCAACGTCAAGGACACCGTGGCCCGCAAACTTACCGGGGCGCCGACCACCGAAATCGCCCTGGCCTGGCCGAGCGATTCCACCGACGAGGTGATCGAGGAGTTCATCGGAATCGTCCGCGGCCGCACCGCGGCGAGTTCACGGCAGCCGTCCGCGCAGCAGGAGAAGCCCAAGCGCGAACCGAAGCCGGACCGGCGCGGCCCCGCCGTCAAGAAGCCAAAGGTGGCGCAGCGCTACGCGCCGAACCCGGACAAGGGCCGCGGCAAGGGATCACGGAAAAAGGGCAAGCGCTAGGGGGCCGCCCGGCTGCCAGCTACTTGGCGCAGGCGTCCTGGAGGGCCTTGATCGAATCGGCCGGCACCTGGTCGCCCGAATCCGCGATCTTCTTGAGCGGCGTCGTGATCTCCGCGGGCATGCCGGCCGCCTGGGCGCCGGAGACGAGGCCGCCCAACGCCTGCTTGTCCGACGCGCTGACCAGGCCGTCCGCCACGAGGGAACAGGCTTGCTTCTTGATCTCGCTGCCGGCCGCCGTGGCGACCCGGGAGGCGCCGTCGCTGACGGCCTTGTCGGTGGCCTGCTGCACCTGGCCACAACCCGAAAGGGCAATCGCGAGGACGGCAAGGGACGCGGCGGCGAGCAAGGGCTGGTGGGACCGTCCCCGGACGGCCCGGCTCACGCCCCGTGGACGGCGCTCTGCTTCTCCTCCGAGCGGTCGAGGTAAGCCAGCAGGAGCTCCGCGGCGCGGTCCGGGTCGCCCGCTTCCAGAGCGGCGCAAATCTGTTCGTTGTCGTCGAGGTAGCTGCGGTAAAAATGCGCGTCCACGGTGGCCTTGTGGAAGAACAGGCGCATCTCGGCGAGGACCTGGGACATGATGGTGTCCAGCCGGCGGCTCCCGGCCAGGGCCACGATCGCGCGGTGAAAGTGCTGGTTCGCGGTGCCCAGGGCCTCTTCGTCGTCGGCCGCCGCCGCGGCCTTCCCTTCCTCGACCGCGGCGCGGACCGCCGCCACCCGCTCCGGGCTCCCCCCGCCGCGAAGGGCCGCGACCTCGACGGCGCGCCGCACCGTGTACACATCGTGGATGTCGCCGGGGGCCAGGCTGGCCACAAAGACCCCGCGGTTCGGATGCCGGACCACCAGCCGTTCCGCGGCGAGTTCGGCAAAGGCCTCGCGGACGGTATTGCGGGAGACGCCGAGGTCCTCGGCAATCGTCGACTCGGTCAGCCGGGTGCCGGGCAGCAGCACGCCATCGGCCAGCTGCTGGCGGAGTTCTGCCGCAACCCGGTCCGCCACCGACGGGACGGCGATGCGCAGGCGCGCCGCGGCCGCCAGGGCTCGGGGGCCGGCGTCGGAAGTCGTCATAGTGCCGAATCTACACGATTGTTCCAAGTGAGAATCGTCGGATTGTTGAACAATCCAACAGAATGGTGCATCCTAGTAGGGGGCCAAGCAATGAGACGAGGATCACACATGGCAAGCAGCGGGCTGACCACCATCGACTTGAACAGCGACGTCGGCGAGTCTTACGGACGGTGGAGCCTCGGCGACGACACCGCGATGTTCCGCTCCGTATCAAGCGCCAACGTGGCCTGCGGTTTCCACGCCGGCGATCCCTCCGTCATCCGAAAGACCTGCCGCGAGGCCGTCGCCGCCGGCGTCATGATCGGCGCCCACGTCGGCTACCGCGACCTGGCCGGCTTCGGCCGCCGCTTCCTGGACATCGATCCGGGCGAACTGGCCGACGACGTCGTCTACCAGATTGGTGCCCTGCAGGCCCTGGCAGCCGCGGAAGGCGGCAGGGTCAGCTACGTCAAGCCGCACGGCGGCCTGTACAACGCGATCGTCGCGCACACCGCGCAGGCGCGGGCCGTCGTCGACGCCGTGAAATCCGTCGATCCGAACCTCGCCATCCTGGGCCTTCCGGGCTCGGAAGTGCTCCGCCTGGCCGAGGCGGCCGGGCTGCGTGCGGTCACCGAAGCCTTCGCGGACCGCGCCTACAACCCGGACGGCACCCTTGTGTCCCGCACGCTCCCGGGAGCCGTGCTGCACGACCACGCCGAAGTAACCGAGCACGTGCTCCGGATGGCCGCCGACTCCGCGGTCCGCACCATCGACGGCTCCATCCTGAAGATCCGGGCCGAGAGCATCTGCGTCCACGGCGACTCCCCTGGAGCCGTCGCCATGGCCGCCGCGGTCCGCGAAGCGCTCAACGCCGCCGGCATCGGCACCGCCCCCTTCATCTAGGCAAACTCAACCAACCAGCCCAGGCACCACCCGCAACTGGAGGAACATCATGTCCACACCGAACCAGGCCTCTCCGGCCGGCAGCAAAAAGAAGCTGCCGCCCGGCGCCCTCAAGGCCTACATCGCGAGCCTCACCGGCACCTCGCTGGAGTACTACGACTTCGCGATCTACTCCGTGGCTTCGGCGCTGATCTTCCCCAAGATCTTCTTCCCGGTCGGTGACGAGCTGGTGGGCCTGCTGCTGTCCTTCTCCACCTTCGCCGTCGGCTACCTGGCCCGCCCCATCGGCGGGGTGATCTTCGGGCGCCTTGGCGACAAGATCGGCCGCAAACACGTCCTGGTGGTCACCCTGATGCTGATCGGCGTCGCCACCGTCCTCATCGGAGTTCTGCCCGACTACTCGGCGATCGGCGTCGCCGCACCGGCCATCCTGGTGCTGCTGCGCCTGGCGCAGGGCATCGGTGTCGGCGGCGAATGGGGCGGCGCGGTTTTGCTCTCCAGCGAATTCGGCGACGCCCGCAAACGCGGCTTCTGGTCCTCGGCCGCCCAGATCGGCCCGCCGGCCGGCAACCTGATGGCCAACGGCGTCCTGGCCCTGCTCGCTGCAACCCTCAGCAACGAGGCGTTTCTGTCCTGGGGCTGGCGCGTGGCCTTCCTGGCCTCCGCCCTGCTGGTGGTCTTCGGCCTCCTGATCCGGCTCAGGCTCGAGGAAACCCCCGTCTTCAAGGCCATCCAGGCCCACGGAGAGGCGCCCAAGGCCCCCATCAAGGAGGTCTTCACCAAGGAACCCCGCGCCCTGCTGGCAGCCGCCCTGTCGCGCATCTGCCCCGACGTGCTCTACTCCCTCTTCACCGTCTTCGTGGCCCTGTACGCCACGAAGCAGCTCGGGATGACCACCGGCAATGTCCTCGGCGCCATCCTGATCGGCTCCGCCTTCCAGCTCGCCCTGATCCCGGCCGCCGGCGCGCTCACAGACCGCTTCAACCGCCGCCTCGTCTACGGCATCGCCGCCGTCGGCACGGCCGTCTACATTCCGCTGTTCTTCCTGATGATCCAGGGCAAGTCCGTGCTGATGCTGACCATCGGCGTCGTGATCGGCCTCGCCTTCCACGCCTTCATGTACGGGCCGCAGGCTGCCTACATCACCGAGCAGTTCCCCGCCCGGCTGCGCTACGCCGGCAGCTCGCTGGCCTACACCCTGGCCGGTGTGATCGGCGGCGCCGTCGCCCCGCTGGTCTTCACGGCGCTCTACGCCGCCACCGGCAACTGGGTCCTGATCGCCGGGTACCTCGCGGTGTCCGCCGTGGTGACCGTCGTGGGCCTGGCGATCGGCCGGAACCCGCAGACCAGCGAGGAAGAGCGGCTGCTGCAGGAAGCCCGCGCCTAGGCGGCGCGGGACATTGGAGACGGCGGCAATCATGGAGGCAGCAATGGATACGGTGGCAGCGCGGCAGGCGACCGGCCACAAGGTGAACGCGGTGCGGCCGGTGGGGACCCGGGCCGTGCTCGCCGAGCTCGGCGGCACGCCGGGCGTGCTGGCGCTGCAGGCCCAGCTGCTGGAGCACCCGCTGCCCGGCCAGCTGGACGTGCTCGCCGCCGCCGAGACCGTGATGGTGACGGCCGACTCGGCCGTCTCCGCGCGCCGGATCGCCGCGCAGCTGCTGCGGCTTGATCTCACCGCCCCGGTACAGCGCGACGGCGGCCTCGTGGTCATCGACACCGTGTACGACGGCGAGGATCTCGCCGAAGTGGCGGAGCTGACCGGCCTGGGCATCGACGGGGTGATCGCCGCGCACACCGGCCAGCCGTGGACCGTGGCCTTCGCCGGCTTCGCCCCGGGCTTCGGCTACCTCGTCGGCGACAACGAGGCCCTCAACGTTCCCCGCCGCAGTTCCCCGCGGACGGCCGTGCCCGCGGGGTCCGTGGCGCTGGCCGGAAACTACTCGGCCGTCTACCCGCGCCGCTCACCCGGCGGCTGGCAGCTGATCGGCCGCACCTCCGCCCGGATGTGGGATCTCGACCGTGAGCAGCCCGCCTTGGCCGCACCCGGTTCCCGGATCCAGTTCCGCGCGGTCCGCGAGACCGTGCAGCTGGCAGCGGAGCCGCGCCCTGAAGGCGCCGCGACGAAGGTGGCCTCCGGGCTCCGGATCGTCTCGCCCGGCCTGCAAAGCCTGATCCAGGACCTCGGCCGCAACGGCCACTCCAGCCTGGGCATCTCCGCGGCCGGTGCACTGGACCGTGCCTCGCTGCGCCGCGCCAACCGGCTCGTCGGGAACGCGCCCGGCGCAGCCGGAATTGAGACAGTGGCGATCGCAACCGTCGCCGGCGGACTCACCGTCCAGGCCGTTGGGGACCAGGTCCTGGCCATTGCCGGGGCCCCGGCCGACCTTGCCATCACCCCCCCGGCCGGCCCCGAGGCGGAGCCGGCCCGCCGCACTGTTCCGATGGCCACTCCGTTCGCCCTGCTCGACGGCGAAACCCTCAGCATCGGCGCGCCCACGAGCGGCTTCCGCAGCTACCTCGCGGTCCGCGGTGGCGTGGCCGCCGACCCCGTCCTCGGCAGCCGGTCCACCGACACGATGTCCGGGATCGGCCCCGCGCCGCTGGCCGCCGGGCAGCTCGTGGCCTCCGGCGGCGACTCCGAATCCGGCGTCGTCGGCAATCCGGAACTGCAGCCCGAGTTCCCCGGTACCGGAGTGACGGTGCTCGACGTCGTCCCCGGCCCCCGCGCTGACTGGTTCGACGCCGAAGCGCTGGAGTCCCTTACCCGCCAGGACTGGGTGGTGAAACCGCAGTCCAACCGGGTGGGCATGCGGCTGGACGGAACCCCGCTGCAGCGCACCCGGGACGGGGAGCTGGCCAGCGAAGGCACCGTTGCCGGCGCACTGCAGGTCCCGCCCGAGGGTCTGCCCGTGCTGTTCCTCGCCGACCACCCGATCACCGGCGGTTACCCGGTGATCGCCGTCGTCGTCGACTCCCAACTGGACCGCGCCGCGCAGGTCCCTATCGGCGGGACCATCCGCTTCCGCTGGGCGGAGCCCGGCAGCACCCAGCAACCCACCCCCGAACCAACCACCCCCGAACCAACCACCCCCGAAAACACCGCCGCCGAACACGAAGTGAGTAACTGATGCGCAAGGTCCTGATCGCCAACCGCGGCGAAATCGCCGTCCGGATCGCCCGGGCCTGCGACGACGCCCAGCTGGCGTCCGTCGCCGTCTACGCCGACATCGACGCCGACGCGGTGCACGTCTCCGCCGCGGACGAGGCCTTTGCCCTGGGCGGCAATTCGCCCGCTGATACCTACCTGAACATTCCCAAGCTGCTGGATGCGGCGGCGGCATCCGGGGCGGACGCCGTGCACCCCGGCTACGGTTTCCTGTCCGAGAACGCCGACTTCGCCCAGGCCGTGCTCGACGCCGGACTGACCTGGATCGGGCCCGCGCCTGAGGCCATCCGCCTGCTCGGCAACAAGATCACCGCCCGCGAAACGGCCGTCCGGGCCGGGGCACCCCTGGTGGCCGGCAGCGACGGGCCCGTCGGTTCCGCGGCCGAAGCCCGGGCCTTCGCCGAGCAGCACGGACTGCCGATCGCCATCAAGGCGGCCTTCGGCGGCGGCGGCCGCGGCATGAAGGTGGTCCGCGCGCTTGAAGAAATCGAGGAGGCCTTCGACTCCGCCGTCCGCGAGGCGGTCGCCGCCTTCGGCCGCGGCGAGTGCTTCGTGGAGCGCTACCTAGACCGGCCCCGCCACGTCGAGGCCCAGGTCCTGGCCGACACCCACGGGAACGTCGTTGTCGTCGGGACCCGCGATTGCTCGCTTCAGCGCCGGCACCAGAAACTCGTCGAAGAAGCCCCCGCACCGTTCCTCACCGACGGACAGCGGCGCCAAATCTATCAGGCGTCCAAGGCCGTCTGCCGGGAGGCCGGCTACTCCGGCGCCGGCACGGTGGAGTTCCTCGTGGCGGCCGACGGCACAGTCGCCTTCCTGGAGGTCAACACGCGCCTGCAGGTGGAGCACCCCATCACCGAGGAAACCACCGGAATCGACCTGGTCCAGGAGCAGTTCCGCATCGCCGCGGGGGAGCAGCTCCGTATCACCGGGGACCCGGCGCCCCGCGGGCACTCCTTCGAATTCCGTCTGAACGCCGAGGACGTGGGCCGCGGCTTCCTGCCCTCACCGGGCACGATTGCCGAGTTCTCCGGCCCCACCGGCCCCGGGATCCGGCTCGACTCGGGCGTCCGTTCCGGCTCGTTCGTCCCGCCGCAGTTCGACTCGCTGCTGGCCAAGCTGATCGTCACCGGCGCGGACCGGCAACAGGCCCTGCGCCGCGCCCGCCGCGCCCTCGCCGAACTCAGCATCACCGGGGTGGCAACGGTGCTGCCGTTCCACCGGGCCGTGCTGGAATCCCCGGACTTCACCTCAGCGACAGCCCTGGGCATTCACACCCGCTGGATCGAGACCGAATTCGCCGACCGGTTCTCGATCGCCGCCGAACCCGGCTACAGCACCACGGCGCCCGACGGCGAACGCCGCACCATCACCGTCGAGGTCGACGGCAAGCGCCTCGCCGTCGGGCTGCCGGCGGACCTGCTGGACGGCTGGGCACGGTCAGACCGGGCGCTGCCCGGCGGGCTCCCGGCCGGGCTTTCGATGGACGGCACGGCGGGAACCGCTCCCGACGGCGGCGGCGCCGGCCCTGCGGATCCGGCGGAACTGCGCGCCCACATGGCCGGGACGGTGGTGAAATGGCTCGTCGAGCCGGGTGCCGGGGTCGCGGCCGGGGATCCCGTCGTTGTGCTCGAAGCGATGAAGATGGAAACCCAGGTCGCCGCGCACCGGGACGGCACGGTCACCGACGTCCGCACCGAAGCCGGCGGCGTGGTCACCGCCGGAGCGGTGCTGGCGCTGATCGGGTAGCGCTGCCGCAGGCGTTCCCGACGGCGCCGGGTTGAGCAAAGGGTCCGTCCGGTTGAAACCGGACGGACCCTTGTCAGTTTGGTGGGACAGGATTTTGGCTAGTCGACGTGGCCGGAGAGCGCGACGAGGACGCCAGCGGTGGCGAAGAACTTGTTGCCGCCCAGATCGCGGATCGTGTTGAAGCCCATGCTGGTGAGCAGTTCGTTGTGCTTCTCCGTAAGTCCCGCCAGTGCCGACGGGGGCGCGGCCAGCACTTCGTCCAGGCTCTTGTCCTCGTAGGCCTTGTCGAGGTTCTTGCCAAGTTCGATTGAAATAGCCATGATCATCCTTTGCTCGATACGGAACAAGGTGCAGATTCTGGCTCCGGACCACTGCGGCCCCGGGCCGGACCGCCGGAGAAACCGGCGGTCCATGGTCACAAGCTAGCGCAGGCTTGGTCTTGGCAGGCGTCATCGGGCCCGGGAATTGGCCGGGCAATCCGGCCCTACCGGGTGCTCGTCTCCGGGAACATAATCGGCCATATCAACCCCGTACAGAGGATGGAGGCGGCAGCCATGTCTGTCTACACGCTTGGAATCTGGCTGGTTCACCCGGGACGCGAGAACGATTTTGTCCAGGCCTGGCGGGATCTGGCCAGGAAAACGCAGGAGGATTACCCCCACACCCGGGCTGTGCTGATGCACGACCATGACGTCAAGAACCGGTTTATCAGCACCGGCCCGTGGGAATCGCTGGAACAAATCGAGCAATGGCGGGCCTCAGCGACGTTTACCCAAGGGGTGGAGGCCATGCGCGAGTTGCTGGAGCACTTTGAGTCACGCACCCTCGACGAGGCAGCCAGCATCGGCTAGACCCGCCCCGTCGCGGGCGGAACCTGGGTAGGCGTGCCGCGGACCGCGGTTCACCCCGCGGTCAGAGCATCCAGTACCGCCGCCAGCAGCAGGCCCTCGCGCCCCCACACTGGGTCGAAAACCTCGACGTACCAGGACTCGGCCAGGACCAGCGCCAGCGACTCGTTGGCCTCGGCTGACCAGTCCTGAAGCTGGTCCGCTTCAATCGGACTCTCGCTCGTGCCCAGCACGGTGACGATCTCGGCGTCCTGCAGGGTGACGGGAATCGAGGCCCGGCTCATTTCCCCCGGAGCGTGCGCAACCGTCACGAATTCGGTCCGCGACGAGAGGTCCAGCAGGCTGCCGGCCGACTCCGGCGTGCAGAACCCCGTCACATACGCCCGCTGCGCGTTGCCGCCCTCGCTGAGCCCGGGCTGCGATTCCTTGGTGAAGAGCCCGTTCCGGTTCAGTTCCGCCAACTGGCTGGCGATCGGCTCGGTCTCCGCGTCAATGCCCGGCGTGAACGTTCCGGGCTGGTACTGGCTCCGGCCCTCCAGCCAGCGTGCGGTGAGTTCGCCGGCCGCGGGGATCGTCGTCGCCTGCCGCCAGACCTGCCGGTCTGCCAGCAGCCTGCCGAAGCCGTCCCGTTCCGTTGTGTACTGGTCGTCCATGGGCGAGTTCCACCTCCCTGCTGTGCCTAGCGGTCCCTTCATCCTCCCGACCGGGCCCGGCCCCCGCAAGGCAAGTGCCCTGTGTCCGTCACGCAGGGCAACAGAGTTCAAACGATGGGAGAAGCGTCGGGACCGGCAAGGTCCCCGCGGAGATCAGGCGTCGCGCAGCGGCCGGCGGGCCAGCCAGGCGGCAACGATGGCGCCGGAGATGTTGTGCCAGAGCGAGAACACGGCCGAGGGCAGCGCGGCCAGCGGGCTGAAGTGCGCCGTGGCCAGCGTCGCGGCGAGGCCGGAGTTCTGCATGCCCACCTCGAAGGCCAAGGCACGGCGGGCCTTGTCGTCCAGGCGCCCGAGCTTTCCGGCGAGGTAACCCAGGCCCAGGCCAAAGCCGTTGTGCAGGACCACGGCGAGGAAGACGATGCCGCCGGCGGCGACGATCTTGTTGGCGCTGCCGGCCACCACAATCGCCACGATCAGCGAGATGACGACGGCCGAGGCCCAGGGCAGCGCCGGGAGCACCCGGGCGACGAGCTTCTTCAGGAACAGGCGGGCCAGCAGGCCTGCGATCACCGGCAGCAGCACGGTTTTGACGATGTCCAGCACCATGCCTGCGGCGTCGATCTGCAGGTAGGACCCGGCCAGGAACAGCACGAGCAGGGGAGTGACAAGAGGGGCGATCAGGGTCGACACGGAGGCGACGGCCACGGACAGGGCAACATCTCCCTTGGCAAGGAACGCCATGACGTTCGACGCCGTGCCGGACGGCGCGCAGCCGACCAGGATCAGCCCGACGGCGAGTTCCGGCTCAAGCTGCAGCGCCTGGGCGATCAGCCAGCCGGCTCCCGGCATGATGATGTAGTGCGCGACGATGCCCAGCACGACAGCCCACGGGCGCTTCGCCACGGAGGCGAAATCCGGCGGGGTCAGGGTCAGGCCCATGCAGAACATGATGATGCCGAGCAGGTAGGGCACGCTCGGCGCCAGCGGTTTGAACGCGCCCGGCAGGAGGAAGCCGGCGACGCCGGCGGCGACCACGAGGAGCGGAAATACGGTGACCGCAATCCGGGCGATCTTCGCCTCGGCGGCGAGTGCGGGATTGACCGGGGCGTCCGCGTCAGTGCGGGACTCTGGGGATTTGGTTGCCTCAAGCATCCAAGCATGGTGCCACCAGTGTCTGCGATGCGGCCACTTTATGACCAAGGGGCGGACGAGTATGTCAGATTTATAGCGGGGCGACGTTGGCGGCGGTGGAGCCGGCAGCCCGCGGCGGCTCCAGGCTCCCCCCTCAGGCGGTTCGCTGGCCCAACATCGCGATGAACTCGTCCGCCTGGCTCAGGTTGCGGGCCATCTTGGCGCGCTGGTGCTCGGCCCGTTCCAGGAATTCGGCCAGCCGGCCGGGGGCGCCGGCGCCCCCGGCGTTGAGCAAGCCGAGGATTTCGGCCATCTCCTCGAGGGAGAACCCCAGCGGTTTCATTTGTTTGATCAACATCAGGCGCGCCGCGTCTGTTTCGGAATAGACGCGGAACCCGCCCTCGGTTCGGGCCGTCGCGGGCAGCAGCCCGACGTCGTCGTAATGGCGGATGGTCCGTAACGAGAGGCCGGTGCGTTCTGCCAGTTCGCCGATGTGCATGGTGCTGGTCTTAGCGGTCATCAGGGCCTCCCTCCGGTTCGGATTTCAAACTCTACCATCACGTTAGGGTAGGGTTTAACGAGTGGGGTGAGACCTTCAAGACTGATTCCCCCTCTTTCCGGCGCGGCGCTGCGCCCCTCATTCATTAGCACCACGAAGCCGCTGCCACGCGTCTTCTTGACCATGAACGGAGCCAGCAATGGCCGTCACCAACGCCGAACACCCCACGGTCTTCACCCCGGAACAGCTGCAGTCCGTGCGGGGCGCGCTCTTGTCCCCGCGGCGGCTGAAAACTGAGGTCCTGGGCGGCCTGGTTGTGGCCCTGGCCCTGATTCCGGAGGCGATCGCCTTTTCGATCATCGCCGGCGTCGATCCCAGGATCGGGCTCTTCGCCTCCTTCACCATGGCCGTCACCATCTCCCTCGTCGGCGGCCGGCCCGCAATGATTTCGGCGGCAACCGGCGCCGTCGCCCTGGTGATCGCCCCGCTGGTGAAATCCCACGGACTGGACTACCTCGTTGCCGCGGTCATCCTGGCGGGTCTGTTCCAGATCATCCTGGGTCTGTCCGGCGTTGCCAAGCTGATGCGCTTCATCCCCCGCTCGGTGATGGTGGGGTTCGTCAACGCCCTGGCCATCCTGATCTTCCTCTCGCAGCTGCCGGAACTGATCGGCGTCCCGTGGCTGGTGTACCCGCTCACCGCCCTGGGCTTGCTGATCGTGTTCGGGCTGCCCAAAGTCACCAGGGCCGTCCCCGCACCGCTCATCGCGATCGTGGCGCTGACGCTGATCACGGTGCTGGCCGCCGTCGCCGTCCCCACCGTGGGGGACAAGGGCGCACTGCCAGGTTCGCTGCCCACGCTCTTCCTTCCCAACGTGCCGTTCACCCTTGAAACGCTGCAGATCATCTTCCCCTTCAGCCTCGCCATGGCCTTTGTGGGGCTGCTCGAATCGCTCATGACGGCCAAACTGGTCGATGACATCACGGACACCCGTTCGCCCAAGACCCGCGAAGCCTGGGGCCAGGGCGTGGCGAACATCGTCACCGGCTTCTTCGGCGGCATGGGTGGCTGCGCGATGATCGGCCAGACCATGATCAATGTGAAGGCCTCCGGAGCCCGGACCCGGATCTCAACTTTCCTGGCCGGGGTGTTCCTGCTGATCCTGGTGGTCGCCCTGGGCGGCATCGTCTCGTTGATCCCCATGGCCGCCCTCGTGGCAGTGATGATCTTCGTCTCCGTGGCCACGTTCGACTGGCACAGCATCCGCCCGCGGACCCTGAAGATCATGCCCAAGAGTGAAACCGCCGTTATGGCGGCGACCGTGATCGTCACCGTCGCCACGCACAACCTGGCTATCGGCGTCGGCGTCGGTGTGCTGGTCGCGATGGTGATGTTCGCCCGCAGGGTCGCGCACTTCGTCACCGTGGAACGCTCCGTCCAGAACATCGGCGGCCACGAAACGGCCACCTATGTCGTGAACGGCGAACTGTTCTTTGCCTCCTCCAACGACCTCTACACCCAGTTTGACTACGCGCTGGATCCCAAGCATGTCGTCATCGACCTGCACGCCTCCCACCTCTGGGACGCCTCGACCATCGCCGCGCTGGACGCTATCACCGGAAAGTACCGGCATCACGGCAAGGACGTGAAGGTGGTCGGCCTCAACGACGCCAGTGTCCTGATGCGTGACCGCCTCGGGGGCAGGCTCGGGGCCGGGCACTAGGCGGGCCCGGCTGCGGGCTAGGAGACGGGCTTCGACGCCTTGCCGTCCAGCCAGAGGGTGTCCGATTCATCGCTGTGCGCGCCGGTGGTACCGACGTGTTTGCTGCTGATGCCCGGCCCCTGCCGGATGACGTGGACGAGCGCCATGCCGTGGCCGCGGCCCAGCCCGTAGTCGGCCTTCAGCCAGTCGAGAATCTCGCCGGCCTTCCCCGACCCCTCGGCGAAGCCTTTCTCCCGGGCGAGCTCGAGGAGTTGGCGGGGAGTAAGGCCGGTCTTGTCCTCGATGGTGTCGAGGTACGCCTGGAATGACATCCGTAGGGCTTCCTTTCAACGGTTCTTGGAGTTCCCGGCCACTCTAGGGACCCGATTCCGTTACCGCCAGACCCGTGTGGCCCTACTTTGTAAGCCCGAGTCCATCGCTGGGGTCCGCAGGGGTCCTTCATTGGGTCCGCAGGAACGGCTACGCTCGGGATTATGGCGCCGACGTGGGAGCCGGGACAGCCCGGTGTGCTCAGTCTTCCTTCCGGGCGGCTCATCCGCGGCCGGCCCCTCCTGGCGCCGTTTCCGACCGGGCCGCGTCCGGAGTTCGGGCTGTACTTGCTGGGCAGAAGCCCCCGGCCGGTGGCGTGGGACTCCCGGTGGGTCCGCTGGCGGGACCTGCACGTGCCCGCCGACGACGTCGACGCCCTTGACGCGTTCCAGGAGGCGTGGCGGCGGGCCGAAACGGAGCGGGTTGAAGTGGCCTGCTGGGGCGGCCGGGGCCGGACCGGCACCGCCCTCGCCTGCATTGCCATCCTCGACGGCGTTCCGGCTGCCGAAGCCGTCGCGTTCGTGCGGCAGAATTACCGACGCAGCGCAGTGGAAACACCATGGCAGCGGCGTTACGTGGCGCGGTTCCGGAGGCCGGATTCCTGATTGCAGGCCATCGCCTGCGGGCCGCAGGTCTGCCGCTGCCACCCGGGCGCCGGGCTCACGGGACAAAACAATGGCGGGGGGCTGAATTCTCAGCACCCCCGCCACAGCCCTACGCGGTCCGGACTAAACGCGGGACCGTCCGCGGATGAAGTGGAAGATCAGGACGACGACGGCGATGACCAGCAGCAGGTGGATGAACCCGCCGCCGATGCTGCCGAGCAGGCCAAGAAGCCAAAGAACGGCGAGAATAATAGCGATCCAAAGCAACATAGTGACTCCCTTTGTTTTTCTTCTGATGAAGATTTTGACAAACCAGATTCAAGTCCCGGTCCAATGGACCGCTTCCCCAAAATACTAAGGGTACTTTTTATTTTGTGCCAACAGGCTCCCGGAGCGGGCCGTAATGCCCCGGAGACGCCTGCCTAGAACCGGGGAGTCCCGCGCAGCCTGCGGGGCCGGCCGTCAGGGTCCACGATGAGGCGGTTGAGGGGATCAGCCCAGAGCCGTTGGAGCGGGGACACGGGTTCGACCGTGTGGTGGCGCGCCTGTCCGGCAGGTCGGGGCGAGCCGCGGCCGGCCTCGTGCCAGCGCTCGAGTGCGCTGGCTGCGGTGTTCCACAGTGCCAGCCCCCCGGCCGGGTCCTCGAGCCGGACGTCGCATTCCTCCATGCCCAAGTGTTCGGCCCAGAGCTGGAGCCGGAGCGTGTGGGCCAGTGACCGGGACGGGTCCGGCCCGGTCTGGGCGCCGGCGGCCTGCTGGTTTCCGGCGCTGGTGTCCAGCACGGCACAGGTGAGCTCGCTGTCGGTGGTCCAGGAGCGGAGGTTGAAGTTGTCCGAGCCGCAGGTAAACCAGGTGTCGTCGATGATGCAGATCTTGGCGTGCACGTAGACCGGGGTTCCTGCGCTGTTTTCCAGGTCGAACACGCCGACCCTGCCCGGCGCCACCCGGCGCAGCCTGTCGAGGGCACGCAGCTGCCCGATCCGCCTGGGCGGCCCGCCGATGGCGCCGTCCGCGTCGGGGTAGCGGGGCACGACGGCGATCACGTTCAGTCCGGGATTCCGTTCGAGGGCCTCCGCGATCCCGGCAGCAACCTCGGTAGACCACAGGTACTGGTCCTCGGTGTAGATCAGCGAGCGGGCGCGGGCAAAGGCCTTGGTGTAGGCGCGGGCGATGCTGCGTTCCCCGTCGGGTGCAAACGGGAACGGCGGACGCTTCACGCCGTAGGTGCGCAGCAGCTGCACGGCGTGCGGGCCCGCCGGCGGTGGCGGCGGAGCGGCGGCCGGCAGCGGTTCGGGGTGCCGCGGCATCCTGGCCAGGCGCTGCAGCAGCATCCGGTAGGGCGTGCGGCGGTCCAGGGGATGGGGGTCGTTCCACCGTTCGGCGAACACTGCCAGCACATCAGCCACCACCGGGCCCCGCAGTTCGAGGGCGGCATCATGCCACGGTGGCCGTTGTCCGTACCGGGAGTCCATAACGACCGCCTGCGGGTCTCCCGCATGGTCGGCGTCGTCCCTGCGGCTGTGGGAAAGATCCAGGCCGCCAACGAACGCAACATCCCGGGACGGGTCGTCACGGTGCCGGATAACGACCATTTTCTGGTGGTGGGAACCAAACAGGCGCACCCGCTGATCCAGCAGCACTTCGCCGCCGGCGTCGTTGATCTCGCGCCCCAGGCGCTGGTTGGAGCGCCCGCTGATCGGCGCAGAGATGCGCTCACCGTGGGATCGCCAGACCAGGCCCCGGACCTCCACTCCCGCTCGGGCCAGGCCGGCGAGCAGGTCGCCGATCGACGGCCCGTCCGCCAGCAGCCGCTCATCCGCGTCGCCGCGCCAGTCGGTGAACCACACCCGGTCTCCCGCCTGCAGCGCCGTCAGCTCCTCATGCAGGCGGGCGAAGTAGCTCGCGCCGTGAATCAGGGGCCGCACGAGGTTGCCCTCCGACCACGACGGCGACCCCGCGCCGCCCGATTGAACGGCCGTGCCCGGATTGCCCCGCTCGGCGCCGCTGAGGAACCAGCTCCCTGCGTCACTGTCCACGTGGTCCTTCTTTCATCGTTGAGCCGGGCCGCTAGCGTCCAACGTAGCCCACGAGGCCGATGGGGCGGCTAGTCTCATAGTTTGCGTCTGAGCCCGCCGTCCCCGTTCGAGGAGTACGCCCTATGCCTGCCGACAGTCCGACCATCCTTGCGACCTCGGGCGGCTACAAGCCGGGGTCCCGGACGCGTTTGGAGTTCAACAAACTGGTCCATCACGCCGTGGACTTGTCCGGCGCCACCGGGCGGGCCCCGAGGGTCGCCCACGTGGGGACGGCCAGCGGTGACCAGCGGTGGTTCAACAACGAAATCAGCGAGGCGGGGCGCCTGGCCGGGTTCGACCTCACCCACCTGAACCTGTTCACCATGCCCAATGTGGAAAACATCGAGGAGTACCTGCTCCACCAGGACGTCGTCTGGGTCAACGGAGGCTCGGTGGTCAACCTCCTCGCCGTCTGGCGCGCGCACGAGCTGGAGGGTATCTTCCGCCGCGCCTGGGAAGCCGGAGTGGTGCTGGCGGGTGTTTCGGCCGGTTCGATCTGCTGGTTCAAGGGCGGCACCACGGACTCGTTCGGTCCGGAACTTCGCGCGGTGAACAACGGCTTGGGGCTGCTCCCGTTCGATAACGGCGTCCACTACGACTCCGAAGCCGCGCGCCGGCCCACCGTCCACCGACTGGTCGCAGACGGGACCCTGGGCGAGACGCATTGCAGCGACGACGGCGTGGGCCTGCTCTACCGCGGGACCGAACTGGTCGAGGCGTTCACGGAAGTCCCCGGCAAGGCCGCATACCGGGTGAGGCGGGTCCAGTCCGCGGATTCCGCCGCCGACGTGGCCGAGGAACGGCTCGAGCCGACCGCGCTCTAGGGGCGAAAACCCTAGCCCTGCGTGAGCCGGTAGCGCTCGATCTGCTTGAGCCGGCGCAGCAGGCTGTCCCGCCGCGGGTGCTGGACGGCGTCGGCCGGTTCCGCGGTGAGGTCAATGTGGGCGGTTCCGTACTGCCAGAGCAGCAGGTCGTCCAGCAGCCGGTCCGGGCCGGGGGAGTACCGGTGGTCCAGGGCCTTGCGGACCTCGGTGATCCGGTTGGCGCTGAGCAGGCCCGCGAGCTGCACGGTCTGGTTCAGGCCGTGCGCGGCCATCAGCTCCGCCGCCCAGCCCCAGTCGTCGTCCACCTTGCGGTCAACGTGCGGCAGCAGCGTCCGCCAGACATCGCGGATCCGGTTCGGCGTGAGCTGCGCGGCCCCCTCGCCGTCCATGTCCCAGTAGCTGCGGACTTCTTCGTAGCGTTCGTGCAGGTCGGCGAATGCGCTCTCCACGGTCTCCAACATGGCTGCCGTGGCCGTGAACTGACGGTCGAAGTGCGGTGTCCAGGCGCGCGGATCCTCGGCCTTAAAGCGGATGTCGTGCTCAATTTCGCTCCAGGCATGGGCAAAGACCGTGCGGATCTGGCACTCGAAGAAGTAGCTGCCGTTAGGCTGTGCGTCCGGGTTGAAAGCCTGCTGGTACTCCTTGACGGTCTCGTTCTGGATGGTCCGCAGGATCAGGTGCCGGCTGGAGTAGCCGTAGGTCCCCGACTCGATGGAGCCGATGTCCTTCTCGCGGTCGCCGCGGCAGTCGAAGAGCTGGCGCTGGCGTTTGATCAGGTTGGCGACGACGGCGTTCTCGGCCGGGAGCTTGGTGATGACGCGGATGCCGACCATGTCATTGAGCGTGCGGAACGGGTCCGGAAACTTCAGCACCGGCGGGCCTCCCGGTTCCAGCGGCTCTTCAATCCGGGAAATCTTCTCGCGGAAGGACTCCACGGTCTTGGTCCGGCCGGTCACGAACAACGGCGTTACCTCGGTGCCCTTGAGCATGGTGCGCAGCGTCAGCAACACCTCCCGGGTGACCAGTTTCAGGGCAGGACGGACCCGCTCGTACAGTTCGACATTTTCCTGCACGGATTCGCGCAGCGCGGGGTCCAGGCGCTCCCAGTTGCTTGCCATGGGCCTAGCTTACGGCCCGGCTATGACAGCGGGCCCGGTGCGCCGCCATGGCTGCGGCACTGCAGCGCCGCCTTCCGCGGTGCCGCGCGGCGCCCAAGGTAGGCTCAGCACATGGCTGATGTGCGGCGTCGGGCTTTCTTCGCGGCCGCAGCGGCGGTGACACTGGGGGCAGCCACCGCCTGTTCACCGGGCCCCAAGGAGGACACAGTGAAGCGGCAGAAGTACCACTACGGCGACGACCCGAGCCAGTGGGGGGAGCTTTTCCTCCCGGATGCGGCCGAGCCGAGGGGCGTGGCGGTGGTCATCCACGGCGGCTACTGGCGTTCGCAGTACGGCGCCGAGCTCGGCGAACCGCTGGCCAAGGACCTCGCCGCCCACGGCGTGGCGGCCTGGAACCTGGAATACCGCCGGGCCGGCAACGGCGGCGGCTGGCCAAACACCTTCGCCGACGTCCTCGCCGGGATCGACAAACTCCGTGACATCGGGGCCGAACACAACCTCGGCCTGGACCGTGTGGTGGCGCTGGGCCACTCGGCCGGCGGGCACCTGGCGGTCTGGGCGGCCGGACGCAGCCGGCTTGGCCAGCTCGGCGCCCCGGATGCGGACCGCCAGCTCCAGCGCAAGGACGGCGACGCCGCGGTACACCTCACCGGGGTGGTCAGCCAGTCCGGGCTGCTGAACCTGGCCGAGGCGGAGCGGCTGAACCTCAGCAACGGAGCCGTGAGCAACTTCCTGGGCGGCTCCTCGGAAAAATACCCGAAACGGCATAAGTTCGCCGACCCGATGAGCGCGGTACCGTTGCGGATTCCCGTCTACGCCGTGCACACCACCGAGGACGACACCGTCCCGATGAGCCAGTCCGAGGCGTACGCCGCGGCAGCCAAGGCCGGCGGCGCCCCGGTCCAACTGCTGAAGCTCCCCGGCGACCACTTCGCCCTGATCGAGCCCAAGGCGGCCGCGTACCGGAAATGCCGCGAACTGGTCCAGCAACTGCTGGGCTGAGGGCCCGCGAGCAGCCGCGTCATCGCCTAGACTGAGGGCAGGTGCGCCGGGAAGTCTGGTCGGCATAGTTCAGTCGACCCCAATTGTGAGGACTTCCGCATGAGCCACACACCTCCTCCCGCGCGTCCGTCCGGCACGCCGCGCCTGACCATCTTCGGCCGCGGCAGTTACGCCGAATCCCTGCGCATCGGCGAAATCCTCCGTAAGGAAACCGTCGGCGGAGCCCTGCTCGTGTTCGCGGCCGTCGCCGCGCTGGTCTGGGCCAACTCACCGGCGTCGGAGAGCTACTTTGCCCTCCGCGACTTCACCATTGGCTATGAACCCTGGCACCTGGACCTCAGCCTGGGGGCGTGGGCGGCCGACGGACTGCTCGCCATCTTCTTTTTCCTGGTCGGCCTGGAGCTCAAGCGCGAGTTCGTCGCCGGCGACCTTCGCCAGCTGGACAAGTCGATCGTGCCGGTCGCCGCGGCCGCCGGCGGGGTAATCATCCCGGCGGTGATCTACGCCGTCGTCAACCTCGGCAGTCCGGAAACGCTGCGGGGCTGGGCCATCCCCACCGCCACGGACATCGCCTTCGCCGTCGCGGTCCTCGCGATCATCGGTTCGCACCTGCCCAGCGCCCTGCGGATCTTCCTGCTGACCCTCGCCGTGGTGGATGACCTGATCGCCATCACCATCATTGCCGTGTTTTACTCCAGCGATCTCCGCGTGGTCCCGCTCCTGCTGGCCCTGCTGCCGCTGGGCCTCTACACCTACCTCGCGCACCGGTACCGCCGCTTCTTCGGGCTGAAGGCGCCCGCGGCGTGGCTCATCCTGCTCCCGCTGGGCCTGGCCACGTGGGCCCTCGTGCACGCCTCGGGCATCCACGCGACGGTGGCCGGCGTCCTGCTGGGCTTCGCGATCCCGGTGCTCCGCTCCCAGGCCAGCGGGGGACCCGACGCCGGACCGGGGCTTTCGGAGATCTTCGAGCACCGCTTCCGGCCGATCTCGGCCGGCGTCGCGGTGCCGGTCTTCGCCTTCTTCTCCGCCGGCGTAGCCGTCGGCGGCTGGGAGGGGCTCGGCTCGGCGCTGGCAGACCCGGTCGCCCTGGGCATCATCCTGGCCCTCGTGCTGGGGAAGCCGGCCGGCATCCTGGGCACCACCTGGCTGCTCACCAAGGTAACCAAGGCGCGGCTGGACAGCTCGTTCAAGTGGATCGACGTGTTCGGCGTCTCGATCCTGGCCGGGATCGGCTTCACCGTGTCGCTGCTGGTGGCGGAGCTCAGCTTCGGTCACGGTAGCCTCCATGACGACCACGCCAAGGTCGGCATCCTGGCGGCCTCGGTGCTGGCCGCGCTGCTGGCGAGCGTGGTGCTCCGCACCCGCAACCGGCAGTACCGGCTGGCGGAGGAAGAGGAACGGCGAGACTCGGACAATGACGGGATCCCGGACGTCTACCAGGAGGGCGGCGCGGAGCGCTGAGCCGGCGCTCCGGCCGGCGCGCGCCGGGCTATGCGGGGTGGTCGGTGCCGCGCATCCGGACCGCGACGACGAGCCCGGACGCCGCGGTCAGACCGGCGACGACGAAGATCGCCACGGGAATGCCGTAGGCGTCCGCGAGCAGCCCCGAGAGCAGCGCGCCCACGGCGAATCCGCCGTCGCGCCACAGCCGGTAGATGCCGACCGACCGGGCCCGCCACTGCGGGTGGGCAACGTCGCCGATGGCCGCCAGCAGGGTGGGGTAGACCATCGCCGTACCGACGCCGAGCAGGACGGCCGCCAGCAGCCAGATTTCGAAGCCGCGTCCGGCGGCCACGACCGCGAGCCCTACGGCCTGGACAAACATCCCCCCGGCGATCAGCCACTTGCGGCCCAGCCGGTCCGAAGCCGCGCCGGTGAGCAGCTGTACCGCACCCCAGACCGCCGGGTACACGGCCGCGAGGATGCCGATCCGCTCAATCGAGAGACCCGCGCCGGCGAAGAGCACCGGAAACAGCCCCCAGGCCAGTCCGTCGTTGAGGTTGTTCACCAGCCCGGCCTGGCTCACGGAAGAGAGCGAGCGGTCCCGGAAGCTGGTCAGGGTAAAGATTTCGCGGGTGCTGAGCGCCGCCCCGGCGCTGCTGTGCGCATCCACGTGGTTCGCGGCCTCGCTCTTCGCGTGGTGGTGCGTTTCCTTCACCGCCAGTAGGGACAGGCCCAGGCCCAGGGCGATGTACGCGGCCCCGAGTAGGAACGGCGCCGGACGCAGGCCATAGGAACCGGCGAGGTAGCCGGTGAACAGGGCGGTGCCAGCCACGCCCAGATAGCCCGCGGCCTCGTTGAAGCCCATCGCGAGCCCGCGCCGGTTTGGCCCCACCAGGTCCATCTTCATGACCACCGTGGTGGACCAGGTCAGCCCCTGGCTCATGCCCAGGATCACGTTCGCGGCAACGATCCAGGACCAGCTGGTGCCGAAGATCAGCAGCAGCGGGACGGGAAGGGCGATCAGCCATCCCGCTACCAGCACCGGCTTGCGGCCGAAGCGGTCCGAGAGGGTTCCGGCAAAGTAGTTGGTGGCCGCCTTGGCAAGGCCGAAGGCCAGGATGTAGGTCAGCGCACTCGTGTACTTGTCGAGATGGAACACGTCGCTGGCCAGCAGGGGAAGGACGGTGCGCTCCTGGCCCAAGGTGCCGCCGACGAGGGCGTTGACCGCCACGAGCAGCATGAACTGGGCAAGATTTTGGTGCAGGCCCAGCACGATTGCGCCCCGCCCGGCCGGGATCTTGAGGTCTGCCATTTCAAAAGAATATACCCCCTGGGGTATGCCGCCAAATCATTCCGCGACGGTTCACAGGAGCGCCCGGCCGCGTTCTCTGGCAGAGTATGACCATGCTCACAGTCATCGGTGAGGCCCTGGTTGATGTTGTCCAGCGCTCCTCAGGTATCCAGGCCCATGTGGGCGGCAGCCCGCTGAACGTTGCGGTGGGTCTGGCCCGGCTGGACCACCCGGTGCAGTTCATCGGGCGCTACGGCCGGGACGCGTACGGGGAGTCCGTCGCGGCGCACCTGAGGTCCAGTTCTGTGCTGCTCCCGCTGGGGCCGGACGAGCTGCCGACGTCGGTGGCCACCGCCCAGATCGACGACGACGGCGCCGCGAGCTACACCTTCGACCTCGCCTGGGAGCTCCCGGGCCTGGCGGACCGGCTCCCGTTTATGCTGCAGGGCAGCACTCTGCTGCACACCGGCTCGATCGCGACCATGCTGGCGCCGGGCGCCGCCGAGGTGCTGGCCGCCGTCGAATTCGCCCATCCGTCGACCACCGTCAGCTTTGATCCCAATTGCCGGCCCAGCATCATCACCAATGCCGACTACGCGCGCCACCAAGCGGAAAAGTTCGTCACCCTCGCGGACGTGGTCAAGGCCTCGGACGAGGACCTCGAATGGCTGTACCCCGGCGTGGATCCGCTGGATTCGGCGCGCCGCTGGCTGTCGCTCGGGGGCTCGGTGGGACCAGCCATGGTGGTGGTCACCCGGGGCGCGGCCGGCCCGTGGGGGGTCAACGCCGCCGGCGAGGCGCACGCCCCGGCACCGCCCGTGAAGGTCGCGGACACGGTCGGTGCGGGCGATTCCTTTATGGCCGCGCTGCTCTCCGGCATCGTGGACCTGGGCCTCAACGGGGCGCAGAACCGCAAGGGGCTGCGCGAACTCTCGGCGGGAAGCCTGCGCGAACTCCTCGCCCACGCCGCGGCGGCGGCCGCCGTCACGGTCTCCCGCGCCGGCGCCAACCCGCCCACGCGTGCCGAACTGAACCGGATGGAGCTCGACCCGGAGCGCGCGGGTCTGGCCAGCAACTGAGAGGAAGCCGTGGCAACCTTTACGCTTCGCAGCGATACCTTCGAGGACGGCCAGATCCTGCCGGCGGCCCAGCGCGGCGCTGCGACCGGGCCAGGCGGCAGGGACGAATCGCCGCCGCTGGAATGGAGCGGCGCTCCGGCCGGGACCCGGAGCTACGCCATCACGGTTTTCGACCCGGACGCCCCGGGCCACGGCGGCTTCTGGCACTGGGCCGTGCTCGACATCCCAGGGAACGTCACCTCGCTGCCGGCCGGCGCGGGATCGCGGCACGGCGGCGGCCTGCCGTTGGGTGCCTTCCAGCTCCGGAACGACGGCGGTTCGGCAGGCTACCTCGGGGCAGCCCCGCCCAAGGGGCATGGACCGCACCGCTACGTCATCACGGTGTACGCCCTCAACATGGAAAAGTCCGGGCTCGACGCCGGTGCATCCCCGGCCAAGCTGGAAGCCAAGCTCGGCCCGCACGTGCTGGCCCGGGCATCGCTGACCGGCATCTACGAACGGCACTGACCGCCGCCCCCCGTCTCCGTTTCGACGGTTCCCTGCGCCCTCGACGCCCACGCGCGTCGACTGGGCACGGAACCGTCGAAACGGCGCCGGCGCAGCCCACGTAGACTGGCAGCATGCGGCTGGTAGCAAGTGATATCGACGGAACGATCCTCGGCCACGACGGCAAGATCAGCGACCGGACCGTGCGTGCTTTCCATGCCTGCCGCGACGCCGGGGTGGAACTGGTCTTCGTCACGGGCCGTCCGCCGCGCTGGCTGCACCCGCTGCAGAACCAGCTGGGCCACACCGGCACCGTCATCTGCTCCAACGGCGCGGTGGTCTGGGACCTGGAGGCGGACCGGGTGGTGTCCGCCCGCGCGCTTGAGCTCGACGCCGTCTTCGAGGCCCGCCGGATCATCCAGCGGCTGCGCCCCTCCGCGCTGTTCGCCGCGGAAACCCTCACCGGATTCCACCTGGAACCGGGCTTCCTCGGAACCGGTTCCACCGGCCTGCTCGCCGAGTTCACGCCGGCCCCGCTGCACCAGACGCTCAGCGCCGACGACGCCGTCGTGAAGTTCCTCGCGATCGTGCGGGAAGGGACCGCGGACGAGTTCCTGGCCGAGGTGTCCCCGGCCGTCGCCCACCTGGCCGCGGCCACGCACTCGGCCCCGAACGTCGCCCTGTTGGAGCTTTCGCTGCCCGGCGTCAACAAGGCCGTGACCCTCGCCGAATACGCGGCGACCCTGGGCGTGCAGGCGCAGGACGTGGTGGCTTTCGGCGACATGCCCAACGACATCGAGATGCTGCGCTGGGCCGGGCACGGCTACGCCATGGCCAGCGGCCACCCGGAAGCCATCCGCGCCGCCGGCCAGCAGGCGCCGCATTTCGACGACGACGGCGTGGCGCAGATCCTCGAGGCGAAGCTCGCCGAACTCGGCGTCCGCCTCGCGTAAGGTCCCGCACACCGAGTCACCCGTACATCGATCCGCCCCCGGCGGTCACGGGATTCCCAGCCGACGGACAACTGCCGTTCACCTTGGCCTCCTAGGCTGGCAGCACCGAACGCATCGTATGACTGAGGGTGGGGCGATCATGGCCAGGAACGGTAACCGACATCTTGATGAGCAGCCGCTGCGGCGGGTGGCCCCCGACGCGCACTGGCAGAGCCTGCGCCAGGGTGACCGCGTGCGGGTGCGGCTCGCGCCGGGCTACGAGACCGGCGGGTTCGTGGACGCGCTGACGGTGGACCACACCACGGTCTGGGTTGACCTCGACGGCGGCGGCCGCACGCTGCTGCACTGCAGCGACGGGGTGGAGATCCTGCCGCAGGGTTCCTGAGCGCGCTCCTCCGGTACGCTTCAGAGGTGACCGCGCCGCACCCTTTCCTTGAACACGGCAGCGCTGCGGGCGAGCCCGTGGCAATGGCCCACCGCGGCTTCTCGCCGGAGGGCGCCGAGAATTCCATGGCCGCGTTCCGCGCCGCCGTCGCCCTCGGCTACCGCTACCTGGAAACGGACGTCCACACCACAGCGGACGGCGTCCTGCTGCTCTTCCACGATGAAACCCTGGACCGCGTCACGGACGGCAGCGGCCGGATCTCCGAGCTGCCCGCCGAGGCGGTGGCCAAGGCCCGGATCGCCGGAGCGGAGCCGGTCCCGCTGCTGGCCGAACTCGTCATGGAGTTCCCGGACATCCGGCTCAACCTCGACGTCAAAGACTGGAACTCGGTGGAAACCCTGGCCGCGGCGATCGAGCAGTACGGCCTGCACGACCGCGTCCTGATTGCCAGCTTCTCGGACCGGCGGCGGCGTGCGGTGCTGCGCCGCCTCAGCCGACCCGCCGCAAGCTCCGCCGGCATGGCCTCGAACGCCCTCTTCGTGCTGCTGGGCCCCCTGCTTCCCGCGCCGCTGCTGCGCCGGGTGGGGGCCCGGGCCCTGCGCGACATCCACGCCCTGCAGGTCCCGGTCCGCTACGGCGCGGTGCCCGTGGTGACGGCGGGGTTCGTCCGCCGCGCCCACCGCCACGGCCTGCACGTCCATGTCTGGACCATCAACGAGGCGGCCGAGATGCACCGACTGCTGGACCTCGGGGTTGACGGGATCGTCACCGACCGGGCCGACCTGCTCAAGGCGGTCCTGCAGGAGCGTGGGCAGTGGCCGGACTGACGTCCGGTACCGCGCCCGGGCCTTGTCGCTCAGCTGCTGAGTTCCACCATCAGCGCCGGTAATTCGTCGCCGAGCTCCCGGGCCAGGTAGCCCAGTCCGCCGAGTTTGCTCGCGAGCCGGTCGCCGGCGGCGGCATGCAGATGGGATCCCCAGCAGGCGGCCTGCGCGTCGCTGGTTCCGCGCGCCCGGAGGCCCGCGATGGCGCCGGCCAGGACGTCGCCGCTCCCGGAGGTGCCGAGCCCGCTGTGCCCGGTGGTGATTTCCCAGAGGCCCCCGCCGGGTTCCGCTATCACCCCTTGGCAGCTCACCACAGCCTGGTAGGCGTCGGCAATCTTTGGCACGTCCCGCGTGAGGTCCCCAATGTCCCGCCCCAGCAGGATGCTGCCTTCGGTGATGTTCGGGGTCAGGATCAGCCGGCCCGCCCAAGGCTTCAGCTCGTCCGCCAGCTCGGGCAGGCAGCCCAGGGCATAAGCGTCGAGGACAACGGCGGGGCCCCGCTTCGGGCGGCCCCGCCCCGGCAGCAGCAGCCCCCGCAGCAGGGCCAGCGTCTCATCCTTATCGTCCAGTCCGGGCCCGACGAGGACGGCGTCAGCTGCCCCCACCTCGTCGGCCAGCAGCGACGCCGAGGAGCCTTTCACCGATCCGCGCGCCGTCTCCGGCAGGCCCACCACGCCGGACTCGGGAAACGCGACCGCCAGCTGAACCGCCGTCGACTCCGCCACCGCCAGGGTCAGCCGGCCGGCGCCGGAGCGGAGAGCCGCGACGCCGGCCAGCAGGGCTGCCCCGGGCGTCTTACGGGCACCGCCGACCACCAGTACCGAACCGCGGTCGTCCTTGCCGTCACCGCCGCCGGGCAGCGGCCAGCCGCGCAGCAGGGTTGGTGTCAGCTGCACTGTGGCCTCAGCGGGGGTGGACATTTGCGTCTCCGGCGTGCTCGGTGACGGGGACGCCGTGCTCCGTCAGATGGTCCGCCATGTTGAAGCTTTCCAGCTTCCACGCTCCCGTGGCGTCCGTCCGCACGAAGCGGCTGACCGAGGCGTTCAGGACGCTGGTGGTGGCGGCGATGTCCAGCAGTTCCGCCTCCGTGAGGTCCTCGAGAATGTAGCGAAACAGCACGATCAAGGCGTCGTGGCAGACCAGCAGGACCTCTTCGCCGGGGTGGTCGCGGTCGAGGTCGGCCAGCAGCGACCGGAGCCGTAGCACGACGTCGGCCCACGATTCGCCGCCCGGCGGCCGGTAGTAGAACTTCCCCAGCCACCGCCGGCGCTGGGCTTCCTCCGGCAGCCGGGCCTCCACGCCAGCGGAGGTCAGCATGTCCAGGATCCCGAGTTCGCGGTCCCGGAGCCGTTCATCCAGCCGAATCCGCTCCTGCCACCCGCCGGTCTGGACGGCGAGTTCCGCGGTCTGGCGTGCCCGGGCGTAGGGGGAGGACCACACGGCGGCACGGTCCGGTTCGGGGACTGCGGCGAGCAGCCGGCCCAGCGCCAGCGCCTGATCCCGGCCGGTGTCGGAGAGTCCGACGTCGGCGTCGCGCGCCGGAACCTTGATGACGTGCGCCCCCGCCTCGTGGGCGAGCGTGGCAGCCACGTTTCCTTCGCTTTCCCCGTGCCGGACCAGGACGAGTCCCCTGATGCCGGGCCGGCCGCCGTTGGCCTGTCCGCTGCTGCCCACCGTTGCCTCCTGTGCTCTGGTCCCGCGGGAGCGGACCGATACTGCCACGGCCTGCCGCGGGAGGTTGCCGGGTTTCCGGAAGTGCCCACGTTACTACCGCGCCCCGGCCTTGTCGCGGGGTGGGAAAGTCGGTGCCGGCTGGCAGGATGGAGCCATGCGTATCCTGATCGCCCCGGACAAGTTCAAGGGTTCCCTGACCGCCGCCGAAGCTGCCGCCGCAATGGCCGAGGGAGCCCTGCGGGTCTACCCTGAGGCCGAGACCGTCCAGTTCCCGGTGGCCGACGGCGGCGAAGGCACCCTGGAGGCCGCTCTCGCCGCCGGGTACGAGGAGCGCCTGAACGCCGTCGTCGGGCCCATCCTGGCCCCGATCGGCGCGGCTTGGGCCATCCGCCAGGACGCGTTCGGCGGCGCAACCGCCGTCATCGAGACGGCGCAGGCATCCGGGCTCGCGCACATGGAACCCACCCCCGCCAACGCCCTGCGCGCACACAGCTACGGGTGCGGGCAGCTGATCGCGGCCGCGCTCGACGCCGGTGCGACCGAAATCGTGCTCGGCGTGGGCGGCTCGGCTATGAGCGACGGCGGCAGCGGTGCCCTGCGCGCCCTGGGCCTCAAGCCCGTGGACGCTGCCGGGAGCGTGGTGCCCCTCGGCGGCGGCTCGCTCGCCGAAGTGGCCGCCGTTGACCTCGGCGGACTGGATCCCCGGCTGGCCGCCGTGAAGTTCCGGATCGCCGTGGATGTGCAGAATCCGCTGTACGGACCCGACGGTGCGGCCCATGTTTTCGGCCCCCAGAAGGGCGCCGACGAGGAGGCCGTGGAAGTGCTCGACGCCGGGCTGCGCAACTGGGCGTCGGTGTTGCGTCAGGCCAGCGGCAGGGACGTCAACGTCCCGGGCGCCGGCGCGGCCGGCGGCTTCCCGGCGTCGTTCCTGGCCTTCACAAACGCGTCGCTGGAAGGCGGCTTCGAACTCGTGGCCGGGCTCACCGGCCTGGCCGAAAAACTCGTCGAGGCGGACCTGGTGATCACGGGGGAGGGCTCCCTGGACTCCCAGTCGCTGACCGGAAAGGCGCCGATTGCCTTGGCCGACGCCGCCCACGCGCGGGGCATCCCGGTGATTATGGTCGCCGGCCGGATCCTCGTGACGCCGGAGGACCTGGCCCGCCACGGGGTGGTCGCGGCCGCCCAGTTGCTGGACGCGGCGCCAAGCCCGGCCGAGGCGATCGCGAAAGCCGCGAAGTACCTGGCGTGGACCACCAGCCAGGTACTCGAAGGGGCCTAACCCGGAAAGGTGCTCCCGGCGGTCCGACCCTGTTCCCGGCGTGCCTTCGACGTTAAACTGGCTTCAATTGGGGGCCGTGACTCCCTGCCAGGGCCACGAGCAAAACCGTGGCCCCGCCCAGGAGAGCAAGATGTCCATGAAGCGCAACAGCCCCCGCCGCCCCAGGCTCCAGGAGCGCCGGCTCGAGGTCGAACACATCAACGTCGTTGACCGCCGCGTCATGCGCAAGGCCCTCGGCGGCACCATCGTCGGAAACACGATGGAGTGGTACGACGTCGGGGTGTTCGGGTACCTGATCACCACCATGGGCCCGGTCTTCCTGCCCGAGGCTGACAAGACGGTGCAGAACCTGTTCCTGCTCGGCACCTTCGGCGCCACCTTCGTGGCGCGGCCGCTGGGCGGGGTGTTCTTTGGCTGGCTGGGCGACAAGATCGGCCGCCAGCGGGTCCTCGCGATGACCCTCATCATCATGGCCGCCTCTACCTTCGTGGTGGGGCTGCTGCCCGGCTACGCCGTGCTCGGAATCTGGGCCGCCGTCCTGCTCGTCGCCACCAAGCTGATCCAGGGCTTCTCCACCGGCGGCGAGTACGCCGGTGCCACCACTTTCGTCAGCGAACACGCCCCGGACGCCCGACGCGGCTACTTCGCGAGCTTCCTGGACCTGGGCAGCTACATGGGCTTCGCCATCGGCGCGGCGCTGGTAACGCTGTTGCAGGTCACCCTCGGCGGCGACGCGATGGAGGCGTGGGGCTGGCGGCTCCCGTTCCTGATCGCCGGTCCGCTGGGCCTGATTGCCATCTATTTCCGGATGAAGATCGAGGAATCACCGGCGTTCCAGGCCAGCCTCGACGCGCAGGCCGCCGGCAGTCCGGCGGGGGAGGCCGCGGAAACCAAGGGCCCGGTGGCCATCTTCGCGTCGCACTGGCGCGGAATCCTGCTGGCCATGATCCTGGTGGCCGCGGCGAACACGGTCGGCTACGCGCTGACGTCCTACATGCCGACGTACCTGACGTCCAACAAAGGCTACGACGAGCTCCACGGCACCCTGCTGACCATTCCGATCCTGGTCCTGATGTCCGCAGCGATTCCGCTGACGGGCCGGCTCTCGGACCGGATCGGGCGGCGGCCGGTGCTCTGGATCGGCTCGCTGGGTACGGTGGTGCTGGCCGCCCCGGCCTTCCTCCTGATCGGCATCGGCGCCATCTGGTCGACACTCCTGGGCCTGGCGCTGATCGCGTTTCCGCTGACGTTCTACGTGGCCAACCTGGCCTCGGCGCTTCCTGCCCTCTTCCCGACGGAGAGCCGTTATGGCGCGATGGGCATCGCCTACAACTTCGCCGTGGCCATCTTCGGCGGCACGGCCCCGTTCATCATCGCTTCGCTGATTGCCGCGTCCGGCAACGAAATGATGCCGGCGTACTACCTGATGGCTACCTCGGCGATCGGGGCGGTGGCGGTGTACTTCATCACGGAGACAGCGGGTAAGCCGTTGAGGGGGTCGATGCCGAGCGTCGACACGATCGAGGAAGCCCACGAGCTCGTGGCCGGACAGGACTCCAACGAGAACCTTGACCTCAACCAGATGCCGTTCGACCACACCTATGAGCCCGCCGAGGGCCAGGAGCCGCCGGCTGGCGCCGCCGAGCGCAAGGAACGCCCCGCGGACTAGGCGAGCCGGTGCTAGGCGCCGGTCTCGTAGTGCGGCTCGGCCACGGGCTTGGACTCAGGTGAGCCTTTCTCCCGCAGGTACACGGAGGCACCGACCAGCACCGCTACGGCGAGGAACTCGCTCTGCCAGTTCTGGAACGACTCGAACCAGAACCGGCTCGTGGCGAAATAGCCCAGCACGCTGACGGGGGGCTGGCCGTGCGCTAGCTGCTCCTGGCTGTACTCCTCGCTGCCGCCGACTGCGTGCAGCACGACGGACAGCAGGAACAGCAACAGGAACATGATCGAGAGCGAGTGCTCGTAAAGCTTGAGTACCCAGCCGCCACGGCGCACCGGCCACGGCGTCGTCGCCTTGATCGCGGCGTTCCGCGGATCCTCGTCCTGCGGCGCGTTCTGTCCCATCGGTTTGGACTCGGAGGAGCCTTTTTGGAAGAGGAACACCGTCAGGATGACGTACATGCCCATCTGCAGGAACTCCGACTCCCAGTTCTCGAAGGTCGCCTCCAGGAAGGCGCCGGTACCCAGGTACTCGAAGATCCCGACGGCGGACTGGCCGTGGGAAACCTGGTCCTCGCTGTAATCGGCCGCCCCGCTGACCACCATGCCGCCGAAGAAGACGAGGAAAAGTCCGATGTTGGCCAGCAGCAGTCCGTGTTCCTTGGCCCACTTGCGCATCTTTGCTCCTGAATCTGGATGAATGAATGGTCTGAACGTCTGTAGCGGCCATGACTTAGCCCCGAACGGCCCGACGGCGGAGCCGGTTGGGAATCAGGACCAGCAACGCCAACAATATGGCGAGCAGTGCGCCGCCGGCCGTAAGCCCGGCGGCCCGTCCCGCCACCACGTCGAAGACCAGCGCCGAGGTTCCCACGCTCAGGAGGGCGACGCCGGCCAGCGCCACCTTCGCGATGCGGTCCGCGCTCGCCACGAGGGTTTCCTTGAGCCCCCTGCGGAAGAGCCTGCGGTGCGCGCTGACCGGCAGCAGGATCAAGGCCGTTGTCAGTGCCGCCAGGACGACGTTCGTGAGGTAGAGCACCAGCTCAAAGCCGTCCAGTGTCTCGAAACGGGCCTGGAAGGGCAGCGTCAGCAGGAAACCCGCAAGGATCTGGACGCCCGTCTGGAGCACCCGGAGTTCCTGTAGCAGCTCCGCCCAGTTGCGGTCCATCTTTTCGTCGAAGGTCTCGTCCCGGCCGCCCTGGCGGCTTTCCCCGGTGTCCGGCATCAGCGCTCCTAACGTGGATCAAAACTTGGTACTAAGCTTACTGACGATTTTCGGGTACGGTGGAGAAACAGGAAAACCGACACATTTGGGTAGGTGGACTATTGAGCGACTCTAAGCAGCAGGACCAGCCGAAGGACCCCAGGGCCGGCTACCACGCCGGGCCTTTTCGCGAACAGGTCCAGGAACAGCCCGGGCTGACAGCGCCCATGGACCCCGCGCCGGATCACGGTGAGCACAGCTACGAGGGCAGCAACGCCCTCGAAGGCAAGGCAGCGCTCATCACCGGAGGGGACTCCGGAATCGGTAAAGCGGTGGCCATCGCGTTCGCCCGAGAAGGGGCCGACGTCGCCATCTCCTATCTCCCCGAAGAAGAGGACGACGCGCAGGACACCGCCGCGTGGATCCGGAAAGCAGGCCGGAAAGCGGTCCTGCTCCCGGGTGACGGGCGCAGCGAGGAGTTCGCGTCCAGGATTGTCGAGGACACGCTGGCCGAGTTTGGACGGCTCGACGTCCTGGTCCTGAATGCGGCATACCAAAAGAACCGGGACAGCTTCGAGTCGTTGCCCACCGATGAATTTGACCGTGTCTTCAAGACCAATCTGTATTCCCTGATCTGGACCGCCCGCGCCGCCGCGCCGCACTTGACAGCCGGCGCGTCCATCATCACGACGGCGTCAATCCAGGCCTTCAACCCCTCGCCGGAACTCATCGACTACGCCATGACCAAGGCGGCCCAGGTGGCGTTCACCAAAGCCCTGGCGCAGGAGCTTGGGCCCAAGGGCGTCCGGGTCAACGCCGTCGCACCGGGGCCCATCTGGACGCCGTTGATCCCGGCGACCGAATGGCTGGACAAGCTCCCCAGCTTCGGCCAGGACACGCCTCTGGGCAGGGCCGGACAGCCGGCGGAACTCGCCGCGGCCTACGTGCTGCTGGCGTCCGATCACGGCTCCTACATTTCCGGCGCCGTTCTGCCCGTGACCGGCGGCAAGGGCCTCTGAGGCCCACCATTCACGATCCGACCATCCAGATTCGAACGACCGAGTGCGAGACAGCAGGAGGAACGACATGACTCAGGAAAATCAGCACGGACGCACCGTTGAGGAAGAAGCAGGCGGCTACGGAACGCCCACCGCGGAGCAGGAAATGCCGGGCGGAGACGGGAAGACGTTCGCCCAGCCGCGCGAAGAAGAGGCCTTCGACGCCGCGGGCCTCAACCAGGACAGCCCGGACGGCGAGACGTACCCGGCGGGTGCGCCGGACCTCAGCCGGTTCGGCGCAGAAGACCACGACAGTGCAGGAGAACCCGGAGCTGGACGCTTCGGAGGAACGGAGGAACAGATGAGCGCGGAAAACGAAAGCAGCGAAGCCGGCTTCGAGCAGGGCAACGGGGCCGCGGCCGAAAATGGCGGCGCGGTGCCTTCGTCGGAGGCTGAGATGGATGCGGCCAACACGGAGGAACCCGAGGCGGGCCGGCCCTTCTCCTCGGAATCCGGCCAGGACGCCGCCGGCATTCCGGACGGCAGCGGCACGGACCTGCCCGACGAAAAGGCGCCCAAGGACCGTGACAGCGACGACCCGGAGTCATTCGACGCCGGCTAAAACGCCGCGGACACGCAGAAGGCCGGCATCCTGCCACCGGAAGGTGGGAGGACGCCGGCCTTTCTTGCGCCGTTGCTAAGGCTGGTTAGCGGCGCTTCTTGGGGGCCCGCTTCGCGGCAGCGTTGACGGCTGCCTTGGCGGCAGCGACCGGGGCGGCGTCTTCGGTTTCCGGCTCGGCCACGGTGCCGCGGGCCCTCGCGATGGCCTTCATGCCGTGGTAGATCACCAGGGCGGCCGCGGAGCCCAGCGCGATACCGGTGAACTTCAGGTCGCCGATCGTCCAGGTGTAGTCCGCGATGCCGACGATCAGGGCCACTGCGGCGGTGGTGAGATTGATCGGGTTAGAGAAGTTCACCTTGTTCTGGACCCAGATCTTTACGCCCAGGACGCCGATCATGCCGTAGAGCATGGTGGCGGCGCCGCCGAGCACACCGGCCGGGACGGTGGCGATCAGTTCGCCGAACTTCGGCGAGAAGCTCAGCACCACGGCGAAGATGCCGGCCACCCAGTAGGCCGCCGTCGAATACACCTTGGTAGCGGCCATAACGCCGATGTTTTCTGCGTAGGTGGTGGTGCCCGAGCCGCCGCCCAGGCCGGCGAGGACGGTCGCGGCGCCGTCGGCCATCAGCGCGCGGCCGGAGACGCCGTCGAGGTTCTGCCCGGTCATGGCGGACACCGACTTCACGTGGCCGATGTTTTCCGCCACCAGTACCAAGACCACCGGCACGAACAGGCCGACGACGCCGAGGTGGAACTCGGGGGTCTGGAAGTGCGGGAGCCCGACCCACGCCGCGGCGTCGACCTTGGCGAAGTTGACCTCGCCGCGGATCACGGCGACGACGTAGCCCACCACAACGCCGACCAGGATGCTCAGCCGGCCCAGGATGCCGCGGAAGAAAACGCTGACGACGATGATCACGGCGAGGGTGACCAGGGCGGTGATCGGGGCGGCGTCGAAGTTGTTCTTCGCCGCCGGGGCGAGGTTGAGGCCGATCAGGCCCACGATCGCGCCGGTCACGATGGGCGGCATCAGGCGGTTGATCCAGCCCGCACCGAACTTCTGCACGACGGCGCCGATGATGGCCAGCCCGACGCCGGCCAGCACCACGCCGCCGAGGGCGCCGGGGATCCCGTACTGCTGCTGCGAGGCCATGATCGGAGCGATGAACGCGAACGATGAGCCGAGGTAGCTGGGCACCCGGCCCTTGGTGATGACGAGGAACAGCAGGGTGCCGATGCCGGAGAAGAAGAGGGTGGTGGCGGGCGGCATACCCGTGATGATCGGGACCAGGAAGGTGGCGCCGAACATGGCGACGACGTGCTGCATGCCCACGCCGATGGTCAGTGGCCACGCGAGGCGCTCATCCGGCCTGACGACCTCGCCGGGGCGGATGGACTTGCCGTTTCCGTGGATCTTCCATTTGGTGCCGAGCATGCTCATTGCAGCGAGCCTTTCAAGAATGTGTGGCGGGACCGGGAAGGAATCTTCCGGGTGCCACTTTACCGCGCCGGGCGGGCGCATCCGGCGCGGGAGCAGCGCCGATATAGTTGCCGAATGCCTGCCCTGACTGCTCCCGCGAAACGCCTGCATGCGGCCTGGCTGGCGTCTCATGCCGAGTGGGGGCCAGGCCTCCACGAGGATGGCTTCGGGCTGCTGCCGGAAGACGACGTCGAGTCTCCGGCCGGTTTCGAGGCGTGGCTGGAACGGCTGGCCGCGGACTCGGCCCGTTGCACTTACCGCTGGATCACCGAGGGCGAATTAGTGCTCGGCGGGATTGCGCTGCGGCACGAAGGCAACAACTCCGTGGACCGGGCCGGGCACATCGGCTACGGAATCCGGCCCTCCGCGCGGGGCCGCGGCCTGGGAACCTGGGCGCTTGGACAGATGGTCGAGGAGGCGCGTCGCGACGGGATGGACCGCGTGCTGCTGGTCTGCGCGGTTGGCAACTTCGCCTCGGCGGCAACCATCGAGCGCCAGGGCGGAGTGCGCGAGAGGTGCCGCAACTCCGGGGCCGACAAGGTTTGGCGGTACTGGATCAGCCTCGGACAGCCCGCCGAAGGGGACTAACGGGCCGACGGCGCTCCCGTGGCCGCGGCCGGTTTGAGCACCAGAAGCATTGCCTGGGGGTGTTTTTCAGTCGCCCGTGCGGCCCGGACAAGTTGAGCCTCGAGCACGAAGCCTTGCTCCGTGAATTGGAGCGCGACGCCGTCGGGGGAATGCAGTTCCGCCCGCAGTTCGACGTCGTGCCCGTAGGCGCGCTCGAGGGTGCGGTGTCCGCTGCCGGCCTGGAAGGAAATGAGGGCCACGCCGCCGGGCCTGAGCACCCGCCAGAACTCGCGAGCGACGGGCTGTAGCTCGGACGGGGAAGAGTGGATGATCGAGTACCAGGCAAGGATGCCGTCCGCGGTTGCGCCTGCTGCCGGGAGATCCCTCAGCTCGCCGACGTCGAAGGCGAGCCCGGGGTGGCTCCGCTGCGCCGTCCGGACCATCCCCGGTGAGAGATCTACTCCCGTGACCTCCAGCCCGGCGTCGCTGACGTAGGCGCTCAGACGCCCGGCACCGCAGCCGGCGTCGATCACCTTGCGTCCGGGGGAGGCAAGAAGCCGGGCGCAGAAGTCGTCGATCATGGCCATATCAAGAGGGGCCTCGAAGCTGCTGTCCGGAAGCGCCGCCGCATAGTCCTCGGCGACCGTGTCATAGGCGGATCTGACGTCGGCCAGCCGTTGTCCTTGGTTATGCACGGTTCTCCAGGAAAGGAACACGGGGCCTCTTTGCGAGGATCATCTCGGCGAGATCCATTCCTGTTTCCCGGTTCTGCCTCCCGGAAGGCACCAGGCGAATGGCTGCGACATACGGGGTGCCCCATGATTCAATCTCAATGACCAGCATGGGGCGGCGCTCCAGCGGCCTCCGTAGGGTTTCCATTCTCACTGACACAACCTTTTCCCACGGCACGAGTCCGAAATGGACGGGTCCTCGTCGTTGTCTGACCAGCTGAAGCCCGCGGGCGTCCGCGACCAGGTCCAGGATGTATCCCGTGCCCTTTGCCTTCGACGTTAGTGGGCCTTTTTTGAGGAATCTCCCAAGTTCGCGCCCTGTCCAGAAGGTGTCGACGACGAGCGCTCCGGGATGGGCTAGCCGGAGTTGTCTCCTGAAGGTCCTCGCCCTGTGGAACAGCCACGCTAGCCAAGCTGGGACGACAACCGCCAACATGAGCAGGACCACGGCCAGCACCTTGAGAGCATCCGGATAGCGCGCGGCATCGTTGACCTTGACCAAGAGCCTGACGAGAAGGACGGCAACACCGGTGGCCCCAATTGCAGCGCCCGTGCGCCGCTTTGTGCTCATCTGACCTCCCCCAAGGACCGGCCGGGCTGGCCGTGCTACCGCTTACGGTACTACCCGTCCCGGGCAAGAACATTTTCGACGCCGACCGGACGGGTTGCCGCTGTACCGTAGGTCCGATGAATCCTTCGACGCTCCTTGCGGCCTACGACCAGCAGCTCCGGACCGATGCCGAGACCCCCAGTGCGGTCGCCGTCGAACGGCTGGGCCCCCTGCGGCTAGTGACCTTCGCCGGCGGCCGCGGATTCGTGACCTATCAGGACCTGGCCGGAGCCAGCGCAGGAACGATCGCGGGGTGGGTGGCGCAGACCGCGGCGTTCTACCGCGCGGACCCGGACATCGTGCGGGTTGAATGGAAGACCCGTGGCCACGATCGTGCGCCCGGGCTCCACGAGGCACTGCTGGAGAACGGTTTTGAGCCGGACGAGACCGAGTCGGTCATGATCGGGGCCGCCAGCGCGCTCGACGTCGACGTGGCCCTGCCGCCCGGAGTGAGCCTGCGGCGCGTGACGGAGGAATCCGACATCCGGGCCATGAGCGCCATGCAGGACGAAGTCTTCGGCAGTCCCGTCTCGGACGGAAACGTCGAAGCGATTCTCCGCCGGATGGCCAACGCCGACGGGATGGAATTGTGGGTGGCGGAACATCAAGGGGTGGTGGTCAGTGCAGGGCGCCTTGAGCCGGTGCCGGACACGGACTTCGCGGGTATCTGGGGCGGAGCAACGCGCGAAGAGTGGCGGGGCCGGGGGATTTACCGCGCGCTGACCGCGGCCCGGGCGCGCGCGGCGATGTCGCTGGGCAAGAAGCTCATCCACAGCGACTCCACCGAATATTCACGGCCGATTCTGGAGCGCCACGGTCTGGTCCGGGTGTCCACAACCACCCCGTACCGCTGGCGGCGCTAGCGATCCTCGCGGGATTGGAACTCTTCGTCGAGCTCGTAGTGCCGGAATTCCGTCTCCGGGTTCGGCTCGCCCTCCGCAACGACCTCGTAATCGAGTTGGCGTTGGATCTGGCTGTCCAGTACCTGCAACTGCTGATCTGCGACTTCGCCCAGGTCCTCGGGAAAGCCATCGTCCGGCGTGAGATGCAATTTCTCGGTCATCATGCCCTCCGTGCCGCCATGCCGGGCTCTGCGTTCCGGCCTTGAAGGGCTAACTCTACAGTCGGCTGCGGCAGATGGCTCCAGGCCGAGCATGAACCGTGACAGACCGGCCGGCGGAACGGTCGCGCCGCGCGCCGGCCCCCTTGAGCCGCGACCGCGGGGGATTACGGACGTTGGCTCAGACGGCGCCTGACGCGCCGCCGCAACTGCCCGTTACACCCGCCCGACCGGCAGCGCCGTTCAGGTTCTGAAATAGTGGTTTCGTCTCGGTGTCTGGTGTGGGTCGAGATGGGGTGGCGGGATGAACCAGGGGATGCCGTTGCGGGGCTGGATGGTCCATTGTTCTTTGTGGATCAGGTGGTGATGGTGGGAACAAAGGAGTGTTCCGTTGTCTGTGCTGGTGGTGCCGCCGTAGGCCCAGTAGGTGATGTGGTGGGCTTCGCACCAGGGCGCGGGGATGGTGCAGGCGGGGAAGGCGCAGCCCTGGTCGCGGGCGGTGAGGGCTTTGCGGATATGCGGCGGGAAGATGCGGCTGGTGCGGCCGATGTCCAGGATTCGGCCTTGGGATCCGAGGAGGAGGGGGATGATGTCGGCGTCGCAGGCGATTTTGCGGATGGTCGCGGCTGTGACGGGTCCGGTGAACGCCATTGTCCCCGTGCCAGTGAGCCCGAACGGGCCGGTGCCCGGGATTTGTCCGGACGCGTCGGGGCAGTTGTTGGCGGTCCGGCCGGGGCCGCCGGCCTCCATGTCCCCGTCGCTGCCGAGCCGGTCGAGGAGGTCGCGGTAGTCGATGGTGACCATGACCTGGGGCCGGAGTCCTCCCGCGGCGGGCAATCCTCCGGAGGCGAGGGCGGCTTTGCAGCCGCCGACGAGGCCGTCGAGGAGTTTCTGCGGCCGGGACCGCCGGTCCAGCTGGTTCGGTACGAACCCGCCGGCGTCCGTGCCGGCCGCGCCGTCCGCCTCCGTGCCCGCACTTTCGGCCGCGGCGGTGTCGCTGCCGCCCGATTCGCCCTCGGCCCCGCCGGCTCCGGCCGCCGCGGTGCGGGGGTTGGTGGCGGTGTTCATCACGGTGAGGAGGTGTTCGAACTGTTCGGTGGTGGCGAAGATTTCCAGGTGCTGCAGGCCGTGGCGGGGTTTGCGGATGAAGGCTCCCTGGAGCTGGCGGAGGAGCTCCTCGGAGGGTTCGGCGCCGTCCTGGTCGATCGCGTCCAGCCAGCGCCTCGCGATCCGGGCCAGGAAGTCCGGGTCGTGCTCGGCCGCGGTGCGGGTCACGGCGTGCTCCATCCGGGCGGCCGTCTCCGGGTCGCAGACGCCCCGGACCCGGCCCAGCGCCTGGGCGATGATCGTCGCGGACCGGGATGGCACGGCCCCGGCGGCCACGGCCGCGGCGAGTTCCTCGCGCACGGGCGGGAGGGGCTGGCCCGTCATCCCGGTGCGGGGCAGCACGTCCCCGGCCAGGGACAGGCGCCGGTGCGCCTCCGCGGCACTGATCTGCAACCGGTCCCGGAGGAACTCCCCGGTCTTGCGGTAGCCGTCATCGAGCACCCGGGCACTGCCGGCAGCGGCGGCTTCCTTGCGGGTGCGGTCCACGGCCCCGGCGGCAACCAGTTGCAGGTACTCCACGGCCCGGGAGATTTCCTCGACTTGGCCCGCGAACCCGGACGCCTCGCCAAAGTCCATCAGTGACGAGTCCGCGACCGCAGTCGCGCACAGGTCCTGAAGTCGGCCAAGGACCCCGGCAAGATTATGGGCTACGCCGCGCACATCACCGCCCGGCCTTCCGGCCGGACGAGCGATGAGAGCTGCACCGATTCCCATGAACCAATTCAACCGCGGGGGTCAGACATTATGAGGAGCCCCCAGTCCGGGACAGTCGTGCTCGTCGGCGCGCGTACACCCGCGCTGCCGTCTTGTCGGCGCACCCACATCCGCCGACGTCGTGCCGGCGCGCCTACACCCGCGCCGCCGTCGTGTCGGCGCACCCACATCCGCCGCCGTCGTGCCGGCGCGCCTACACCCGCGCCGCCGTCGTGTCGGCGCACCCACATCCGCCGCCGTCGTGCCCCCGCCGCCCGAACCCGCGCCGCCGTCGTGCTCCTCACCGCCCGAACCCGCGCTGGCCCACGGCGGGACCTATGGCAGGTCCCGACCGGCCCGGCTTCCAACAGACTGGAGCGAGGAAGGTAGGAGGTTAACCATGAGGGTTCTCGTCGCCTATGCAAGTGCGCTGGGGTCGACCCGGGAGATAGCCCAACACGTGGCCGAACGCTTGGCTGTTGGGCTGGGCGAGGTCGAGTGCCGGTCCGTGGAAGAGGTCGGGTCTGTCTCGGACTACGAGGCTGTCGTGGTCGGCAGTGCTATTCACAACCAGGCGTGGCTGGCCCCGGCTTTGCTGTTCCTCGAACGCCAGGCGCAGGAGCTGGCCAAACGACGCGTCTGGGCGTTTAGCGTGGGGATGTCCGACGCCCTGCCAAAGCCGTTTCGCAAGCGCGGCGCGCTACTCCAACAGCAGCGCTTGGAGGGAAGCCAGTTCCAGCACATTCCACTTCGCGGCCACAGAGTCTTCTCGGGTGTCTACGAGGCCGGCCAGATGCCGACGCCGCTCAGGCTCCTGTTCCGCCTCACCGGCGGCCGTTTCGGAGACTTGCGGGACTGGGCGGCCATCGACGGCTGGACTGACGACATCGCCGTTGAACTCGCTCAACCCGCTCCGCCCAGCACGGCAGAGGGCGCCGACGCCCACGGCTTTCCCCCGGATCGCCCGGCCGGAGGCTGATTCCTCGCCGGAGCCGACGACGTCGAGACCGCGCCCCGGAAGACCGCCGGGCTCCTCGACCAGGCCAAGGCGCACCGTAAGCTCTCGTCCTCCCTGCGGTACGACGGCGCCTGATCGCCGGCAACGTCCGGCTCAGGAGACAATCTTGAACCGTCCCCAAGCGGTTTGTCGGGTAATACCCAGGGCGGCGCCGATCCGGGACCAGCTGATGTCTCTTTCCCTGGCGACGCCGACCCAGTGCCGTAGCTGCTCCTCGACGTGGGAACCTAGGCGGGCAATCTCGGGCAGCTGCGCCAAGAGTTCCTCATCGCTCAACTGCTCCCACTCGGGCCCAAGGAAGCGGGCCCCGTCAGCCTGCGCCGGGGCGCCCAGCAGGTCCCGGGCGGCGCCCACGCAGTGCTCACAGATCGAAATGCCCGGACCAACCACTAGCCGCCGGTCCCGGGTCCCGGCGCGGCCACAGAAAGAGCAATAGCCCTGTCCCGAATCGACGTCGACCATCTTTGCCCCTTGGTGCGCGGCGGCGTTGACAACGTCAGGTGCTACCTGACACCCTCGCGTGTGACCTTTCGCACATCGCCTGGCTCCCAGCGTAGCCGTCCCGCCGGCAAAAGACAGGGCCCGGACGCTACTCCCGCTGGGCCGCTCTTGCGCGGACCATTCCGATGGCTCTTCATTGCAGGCATCGGCGATGGGATCGGCGACGACGTCGCCCGTGCGCTGCTGCCGGTTGTTGCCGTGGCCATGCTCGGCGCCGGGGCCTTCGAAGCAGGGATTCTCAATGCCCTCGGTATGGTGGCGTTCCTGGTCCTCGGCGTCCCGGCCGGCGTCCTCGTGGACCGCTGGCCCCGGAAGCCGGTCCTGATCGGCGCCAACCTGGTCCGGGCAGCCGTCGTGCTGACCGTTCCCCTGGCTTTTGCGGCGGGCGCACTGCAGCTCTGGCACCTTTTCCTCGTCGCCGCCGTCATCAGTGCCGCCGACGTCTTCTTTACCTCGGCGCAGTCGGCGGTGATGCCTACGCTATTGGCGGGAGACCAGCTCGCGCGGGGCTACGCCCGGGTGCAGACGGTCCAGAGCGGTCTTGCCGTCGCGGCCCCGGGTGTCACCGGTGTCCTGATCAGGATCGCCGCTGCGCCGGCCCTCCTGGCGATTTCGGGCCTTGCCTATCTGTTCTCCGCCGCGGTGACGTGCGGGCTGCCCGAGGTGCGGTCCGTCCGCTCCTCGGGGCCAACGGGATTTTGGGCGGAAGCGCGCCACGGGCTTGTCTTCACGCTGGGGCACCCGATCGTCCGGGCCCTGATGGGCTCGATTGCGCTGGTCAACGCGGCCGGTATGTGGGGAGCCGGCGCAAAGGTCGTCTTTGTCCTCAACGCCCTCTGGATACCGGTGGACCAGGTTGTCGCGCTGGGCGCCGTATCCGCGGCCGGCGGACTGGCGGCCTCCCTGATGGCCACCGGAATCACCCGCCGCCTCGGAATCGGCAGGACCAAGGTCATCGCCAGCCTGGCCGGCGCCTGCTCTATGCTGCTGGTTCCCGCAGCCCCCGCCCTGGCGTTGCCGGCAGTGTTCTGGGTGGGACTCTCCGGCTTCGGCTGGTCCTACTTCGTGGTGCTGAACGGCCTGGCGGGTGCCGGCATCGTGGCCCGGCTCGTCCCCGCCGACCTCATGGGCAGGGCGATGTCCAGCTACCGGCTGGTCACCCTGGGCGTGATGCCCGTGGCCAGCCTCGCCGGCGGCTTCCTCGCGCTCCTTGCTGGCGAGGCCACCGTCCTCTGGGCGTCGGCCATCATCGCGGCCATCTCGGCGGTGCCGGTCCTCTTGTCGCCGCTCCGGCACTGGGAGGCCTTTCCGGAGGAACTCGACGTCGGCCGAACCGTCCAGACTACGGTGACGGCGGGCAAATAACCCTGAAACCGGCGCCCCGGCCGCGTTTAATCGCCGAATTGCGGGCACCGCACCCTGCCCGCTGTGGGCGAGGTCACGCCGCGGGCCGGGAAGCTGGCGTCCGGGAATCCTGTTGAACCAAGGGACAGCAGAAGCGCTCCGGACGGGGCGAGCCCAGCGAAAGGGACGCGAATGACCATCGCCCATGAAGAAGCAGTAATCGACGCCGCAGCGGTGGACGCCATCTTTGCCCAGGCACGCACGGCCAACGCCTTTACCGGCGAGGTCACGGACGAGCAGGCCCGCGCCATCTACGAGCTGACCAAGTTCGGTCCCACCGCGTTCAACTCGCAGCCCCTGCGTGTCACCTATGTCCGCTCGGACGAGGCCCGCGCCGCTCTGGTGGACACCCTGTCCGCCGGGAACCGCGCAAAGACCGCGACCGCGCCACTGGTTGCGGTCCTCAGCACCGACACGGCGTGGCACGAGCAGTGGGACACCTTTCTCCCCGGCTACAACGCCCCCAAGGCCATGTACGACGCCGCCCCGGACCTCGCCGCGGCCACCGGCAACAACAACGCCCACCTCCAGGCGGGCTACTTCATCCTCGCCGTCCGTTCTCTCGGGCTTTCGGCCGGACCCATGACGGGCGCCGACTTCGGCAAGATCGATGCCGCGTTCTTCCCGGACGGCAGCCAGAAGAGCTTCATGGTGGTCAACATCGGCCACGCCGCCGAGAACGCCTGGGGTGCCCCGAAGCCCAAGTTCGCCTACGAAGAAGTGGTCCGCACCGTCTAACCCGGCGGCAGGCGATCGCGTCGGTGGGCAGTGGCAGACTATGCCCATGCGGAACCTGATTGTGGTCGCTTTCCTGGAGCCGGTGACCGAGGGCATGGAATTCCCCCGCGACGCTTGGCCGCTGCACATCACCCTGGTGAAGTTCGACGTCGTCGGGCAGCCCGGTGAAGGGCAGCCCGGCGGCGGGGATAACGGCGGCGCCGCTGCCGCCGTCGCGGGTGATGCCCTGGCCGCCCGCGTGGCGGCGCTGATGGACGCGCCGGTCCGGGCCGCCCTGGGGACCACCCTGACCGTCGGCGGCGAGGCAGGCTTTGGTCGCGGCGGCTCGGTCCCGGTCAGCTTGATCGAGGCCAGTGCCCCGCTTCAGGCCCTTCATGAGGCCCTCGTGCGGGCGGTCGAGGCGTTGCCGGGCCGGATCGCCACACCCGGCTACACCATGGCGGGATTCCGTCCGCATGTATCCCACCGGGGCGAGAAGGCGCCCAGGGCGGGCGATCACGTGGAGCTGGACCGGGTCGCGCTGGTGGACATGGCTCCCGACGGCGGGCACGCCACGAGGCGGCTTCTGCGGCTCTGGGAGGCCACATTGTGAATGAACCTCTTCATTTGTTCACAGAGGTGCAATACTTGGGTCAAAATTCGGAGTCAGACACCCTGGGAGACCTGGGTCACGAGGTGCGTGCTGGGGGAACCACAGGATGATGCTTGACACCTCCACCTTGCGGGTTGCCTTGGCCGTAGTGACCCTGACGTTGCTCTGCCTGTTCTACTTCATCACCTACCGGCGGACCCGTTCCCCTTTCAGCGGATGGTGGTGCTCCGCCCTGCTGATGTTCCTCACCGGATCGGCGTCGTATCTGCTGGACGGTACCGTCTACCAGGCGTGGGCCAACCCGCTGGGCAACACCCTGCTGGTTGGCGGAGCTGTAGCCATGTGGGCGGGCGCCCGGTCGCTGCGCAACCGAAGCTCCCACCTGTGGGTCATGCTGGCGGGCCCGGCCGTGACGGGTGTGCTGTCGATCCTGGACCATCCGGCAACCAACAACTGGTCCGGCGGCGCGGTCCTGCTCGGCATGATGGGGCTGATGCTAGGCCTCTCGTCCCGGGAGCTTTTCGTGCTCGACGTCGACTACTCCCGAGTGCACCGCCCCCTCGCCTATGGCTCGGCATTCCTGGCAGTTTTCTACGCCGGCCGGCTGATCGCCTTTGTTATCGACGGCCCGGAAGGGCCGGTGTTCGTCGCCTTTTTCGGTTCGGTGGTGACGACACTCCTCACCTCGATGATCCTGGTGCTGGCGTCGTTCACCATGGCGGAGCTGAGCAACGAACAGCTGACCCGTGACCTGCGGGCGCGCGCCACGGTCGACGGGCTTACGGGGCTCCTCAACCGCACCGCCTTCGTGGACTTGGCGGAGAATGAACTCCGCCGCCTCAGCGGCGCGCGGACCACCGCCGCCCTTGTCCTGGCCGACCTGGACCACTTCAAGGCCGTCAACGACCAGTACGGGCACGCGGCCGGGGACGAGGCGCTGCAGGCGTTCGCTGCCGCGTGCACGTCCGCGGTCCGCTCCACCGACCTCGTGGGGCGCTTCGGCGGGGAGGAGTTCATCCTGCTCCTGCCGGGCCTCAGCCCCGAGCGTGCCGGCGAGATGGCGGCCGTCATCAGCCGCCGGCTGCAGGAAGCACAACCGAACGTCGCAGCCCGCCTCCCCACCGTCAGCTACGGGATTGCCTCGACCGGGCCGGGCCGCGTCGACCTGAAGGCCCTGATCGCCTCGGCCGACGCCGCGCTCTACCACGCCAAAACGCTCGGCCGGGACCGGTCGGTCCTGGCAACGAGCCTCCGCGAGGAACAGACCGCCTGAGCGTCCGGGTGGAGCCCGCGGCGCCTCCGGGCCCGGGAACCGGCTAGGAAATCACCCCGTCAACCAGGGCCTTGGCTTCGGCCTGCACCTGCTTGAGGTGGTCCGCGCCCTTGAAGGACTCGGCGTAGATCTTGTACACGTCCTCGGTACCGGACGGCCGGGCAGCGAACCAGGCGTTCTCGGTGACCACCTTGAGGCCGCCGATGGCCGCGCCGTTCCCGGGCGCTTCGGTCAGCTTTGCGGTGATGGTTTCGCCGGCCAGTTCCGTCGCGGTGACGTCCGACGGCGACAGCTTGCCCAGTGCGGCCTTCTGCTCCCGCGTGGCGGCGGCGTCGATGCGCGCGTACACCGGGTCACCGAACCGGTCCGTGAGCCCCTTGTACAGCTGCGACGGCGACTTGCCGGTCACGGCCGTGATCTCGGAAGCCAGCAGCGCCAGCAGGATGCCGTCCTTGTCCGTGGTCCAGACGCTGCCGTCCATTTTGTTGAACGAGGCGCCGGCGGATTCCTCCCCGCCGAAGGCTCCCTCGCCGGACAGCAGTCCCGGCACGAACCACTTGAAGCCCACCGGCACCTCGACGAGCTTCCGGCCCAGGCTTTCGGCCACCCGGTCGATGATGGAGGAGGACACCAGGGTCTTGCCGATCACCGACTGAGGGTTCCAGCCGGTGCGGTGCCGGTACAGGTAGTCGATCGCGACGGCGAGGTAATGGTTGGGGTTCATCAGGCCGCCGTCCGGCGTGACGATGCCGTGCCGGTCGGCGTCGGCGTCGTTGCCGGTGGCGACGTCGAAGGGTGCGGACCCGTCCGCACCAACAGCCATCCGGTTGATCAGGGACGCCATCGCCGACGGCGAGGAGCAGTCCATCCGGATCTTCTCATCCCAGTCCAGCGTCATAAAGGCCCACTGCGGGTCGACGGTCGGGTTTACCACGGTGAGGTTGAGGTGGTGGCGTTCGCCGATTTCGCCCCAGTAGTCCACGGACGCGCCGCCCATGGGGTCGGCGCCGAGGCGGACTCCGGCGTCGCGGATCGCGTTCAGGTCCAGCACGGACGGTAGGTCATCGACGTAGCTGGACAGGAAATCGAACTTGCCGGTGGTGCCGGCGGCCGTGGCCTCGGCGATCGGGACCCGCTTGACCCCGCGCAGGCCGTTCTCCAGCAGCTCGTTCGCGCGGTTGGCGATCCAGCCGGTGGCATCGGTGTCGGCCGGGCCACCGTGCGGCGGGTTGTACTTGAAACCGCCGTCGCCGGGCGGGTTGTGGCTGGGAGTCACCACGATCCCGTCGGCCTGCGGCGCGCCGGCGGGCGAGTTGTTGTTGTGGGTCAGGATGGCGTGGCTCAGGGCAGGCGTTGGCGTGTAGCCGTGGCGGGCGTCGATCAGGACGTGCACGCCGTTGGCCGCGAGGACCTCCAGAGCCGAGTTCTGGGCCGGTTCGCTCAGGGCATGGGTGTCCTTGGCGAGGTACAGCGGACCGGCGATGCCCTGGCCGGCGCGGTATTCCACGATGGCCTGGGTGATGGCGAGGATGTGGGGCTCGTTGAACGAGGCCTTGAGGCTGGAGCCCCGGTGCCCGGAGGTTCCGAACGCCACCCGCTGGCCGGGGTCGCCCAGATCCGGCGAGACGTCGTAGTACGCGTCGAGGAGCGCAGTGAGGTCAACAAGGTCTTGGGGTTGGGCAACTGTGCCCGCGCGGCTAGCCATGGCTCCAGCATGCCAGACGCGGGGCCAAGGGCAACATGGTTTCGCCGGAATCGGGCCGCTGTGACGCCGCGCCCCCGGCCGGGAAAACCCTGCGGCGGTAATCTGGAGGGACACATGTCAGAGGGGAACACGATGACCGATCAGACCAGGCACGATGGGGCCCAGCGCGGGGACCAGCCGCCGTGGAACCCGCCGTACGGTGCCGACGGCCAGGTGCCCCCGATGCCGGCGATGGCACCGCACCCCGGGCAGCCGGCCGGGCACTACGGCGGCTACGGGCCGCCGGCAGGACCGTACGCCGATGCCTACGGCCAGCCGAACTACTACGGCGTGCCGGCCGCCCCGAAAGCCCTGAGCATCGCGAGCCTGTGCTGCGGCATCGCATCCTTCCTGGGCTTCGGCTTTTTCCTGCTCCCGCAGCTGGCCGCGGTCGTCCTCGGGCACCTCGCGCTGAACCGCGAGCCGGCCGGCAGGGGCCTGGCGATCGCGGGGCTGGTCCTGGGCTACGCCGCGATTGCCATCACGGTCCTGGTGGTCGTCACCCTTGGCGTCGCCTTCTCGAACGCGGACTTCATCGCCGCGTAAGCGTCCGGCAACGGGCTGCCGGCGGGTGGCATCCTCGGTTACGGAACCTCTGAGAGCACCTTCCGGACCGCCTCGGCGACCGCAGCGCGGAATCCCGGGTGTCCCGCGAGTTCCTCGGGGAAGATTTCCTTGACCGCCAGGAGCCGGCCGGCGAGCCCGGCCTCAGAGCCGGCCGCGGCTGCCCGCAGCGCTTCCGCCAGCGGATCGTCCAGGCCCAGCGGCCGGCCGTTGACGTCCCGACCGCGGTAGATGAACACCATCCACGCCGCGACCAGCAGGGCCCCGGAGTAGGGGATTTCGCCCGCGGACAACCGGTCCGCTACCGTCCCGAGGATCCTGACAGGCAGCTTCTGCGACCCGTCCATGGCGACCTGGATGGTGGTGTGCCCCAGGTTCGGGTTGGCGAACCGCTCCAGGATCGATTCGCCGTAGGCCGCCAGGTCCGTGCCGGGCGGGGCCGTCAGGGTGGGAATGATGTCGTTGCGCTGCAGGCGGCGTGCCTCTTCCACAAGCCCGTCCGCAGCGACGGCGTCGGCGATCGTCGGGTGCCCCCGAAGTGCCCCGAGGTACGCCAGAAGGGAGTGGGTGGCATTGAGCATCCGCAGTTTCGCGAGTTCGAAGGTGCCGACGTCGGCGGTGACGATAGCTCCGGCGCGCTCCCACGCCGGGCGCGGTCCCGGGAAGTTGTCTTCGATGATCCACTGGCCAAACGGCTCCGCCACCACCAGACCCTCGTCCCTCAGGTCCAGCAGCCGTTCGGCTTCCCGGCGGTTCGCCTCGGTTGTCGCGGGAACGATCCGGTCCACCATGGTGGAGGGGAACGTGACGGCTGCGTCGAGCCATTCCAGCAGTCCGTGCGCCCCTGCCGCCTCAGCCAGTTCCAGCACGAGGCCGCGGGTGACGCTTCCGTTCGACATCAGGTTGTCGCAGCACATCACGGCGAACGGGGCGCCGGAGGTCGCGTGGCGCCGGGCCAGCCCCCGGACCAGCAGGCCGAGCGGGGTGCGGCCCGGCCCGGCGAAGCTCCGGCCGGCGACTTCGGCCTTCAGCGCGTCCACGTCCGCCGCCACCGCGGGATTGCCGAGATCCAGGCCGCCGCCGAGCCTCCGCGGGTAACCCTTTTCGGTGATGGTCAGCGATGCCAGATGAACGCTCTCCGCCGCCAGCGTCCGGAGTACCTCCTCGGATCCGGTTCCCGGGAACACCACCCCGCGCATCGAGCCCATCACGCGCAGCGACGAGGAGTCCCGGGCCTTGGTCAGCACCGAATACAGGCCGTCCTGGGGTCCGAGCTGTTCCGCTACCCGCGCCGACCGTCCGGTGACGCCGAGGATTCCCCACCGGGTATCGCCCGTAGCCGCGGCGGCGTCCTCGGTGTACACGGCCTGGTGCGCGCGGTGAAAGGCGCCGACGCCGAAGTGGACCAGGCCGGTGCTGAGGGCCCGAGGATCCACGGCGGGACCGGAGACGCGGGGGCGCTCCGCTGCCGCCGCCACAGTGGCCAGCGACAGGCGGTCGGTGAGGGTAATTGCAGACATCGTTGGCCTTTCAGCCGGCGGGGGAGGGCAGCGGGCGGCCGCCCGGCGGTCAGTCCGTCTCTTCCCGGACCTGCGAGACAAGCTGGGTGGGATTGACGAACCGGAGGGCCACTACCAGCAGCACCATCATCATGAGCATGTAGACAACAGCCATCGCGTCGACGGACTGCTGGGCGCGGATACCGGCCCCGGTCATGGCCGTGAACAGCGCCACGACAAGGGTGTCGGAGGTGGAATCCGAGGTCAGGAAGGTCAGCTCGAACATGCCCACCGTCCGGACCAGCACCAGGACCGCGGCCGCAAGGATGCCCGGCACCAGGAGCGGCGCGAGGATCCTCGTGAAAAGCCGCAGCATGTTGGCGCCGCACATCCGGGCCGCCGACTCGATCGACGGGTTGATCTGCTCGATGAACGGCGTCATGGTCAGAATGACGAACGGGATGGACGGAACCAGGTTGGCCAGGATCACGCCCGTCAGGCCCGGTGCCAGGTGGTAGTACGTCAGCAGCGTCGCCAGCGGGATCCCATACGTGATCGGGGGCATCATGATCGGCAGCAGGAAGACGAGCATCAGGATGTTCTTGCCCGGGAAACTGCGGCGGGCCAGCACGTAGGAGGCAGGCGCGCCGATCAGCACGGAGATTCCGACGACGGCGATGGAGACGGTCAGCGTGGTGCCGATGACCTGGCCGAGGTCGTATTCCTTCCAGGCGTCGGCGTACCAGGTGGGGGTGTAGCCCGACGGCAGCCAGGTGTCGAACCATTCCTTGGCGAAGGAGTTGACGACCACGGAGGACACCACACCGAGCAGCAGCAGCAGGAACACGGCCATGCTTCCCCAGATCAGGAACGTTCCCGGGGAGGCCGCCAGCGGCCGTTTGGCGGCGGCGGGCGTGGCGCCGGACTTTGGTTTCAGTGTGAGGCTCATCAGCCCTTACCTCCGGTGGATCCTTTGTACATGCGGGAGCGCCAGATCAGCACCAGAACGATGACGACCAGTTCCACGGCACCCATGACGATGGCCGCCGCGGACGCGAGCGGGTAGTCGAACTGCTGGCCCCAGGCGTTGTAGGCCACGTAGGCGATGACCCGGGTGGACCCGGACGGGTCGCCGACGAGGATGGCCGAGGGGAAAACGCTGAAGGCCAGGACGAAGGTCAGGCAGAAGGTGATGGCCAGCCCGGGTGCCAGGAGCGGCAGGGTGATCCGGCGGAAACGCTGCTTCCAGTCCGCGCCCAGGGTCCGGGCAGCCGCCTCGAGCGAGGGATCGATGCCGGAGAGGTAGGACAGGATCAGCAGGAACGCGAACGGGAACCCCGAGATGATCAGGGACCAGAGCACGCCCCAGTAGTTCTGGACCAGCTGGAGCGGCTCGAATCCGAGGAGTCCAAGGAAGCGGTTCAGCCAGCCGCGCTGCCCGAAGAAGTTCAGCAGGCCCTCGGCGGTGAGGACGGTGCCGAGCGTGATCGGGATGACCAGCACCGTCGTCAGGGCGCGCTTGCCGCGGAACTTCCCGCGCATCTTGTAGGCGATCGGAACCGAGACCAGGACGTTCAGCAGGGCCGCCGGGAGTGCCAGCTGCAGGGTCACCCAGATCGAATCCAGCCCCCTGACCGAGGGGTCCGTGAAGAACTTCACGTAGGCGCCGAAAAGTCCGCCGGTTTTCGGCTGGAAGGACAGGCCCAGGCCGTAGACGAACGGGTAGACGAACAGCACCAGGGCGAACACCAGCGCGGGCAGCAGCAGGAGCAGGAGCTTGTCGATGCCGCGTTCGGCGAGCCGGTGGGACAGTGCGGGCCGGGTTCCCGGTTCCTCCTGCCCCACCCGGGCCGGGCGCTGCCCGGTGAGGGTCACAGTACCGCCGCCTCAAGCTCGGGGGCCGGGCTCGCCGTCGGCGAAAGCTCGGCCGGGAAGACCAGCACCCGCTCCTGTGCCGCGGTGAGGGTGACCCGTTGGCCGGGTTCCACATGGCGGGGCGTCCGGACGTGCAGCGGCTTTCCGGCGTCGGACCGGGCCTCGACCGCGAACTCACGGCCCTGGTATTCGACGACTTCGACCGTCGCGTCGATGCTGGCAAGGCCGGCCGGAGCCGTCCCCGCCGGGGCGATGTCGAAGTCCTCGGGGCGCAGCCCCACCTTCACCGCGTCGCCGGCGCGGAGCGGTTCCCTGGTGGAACCGGTAATAGTGGTGCCGAGGACCGAAACGGTCACGGCGCCGCCGTGGACCCGTTCCACGACGCCCTCCAACAGGTTGCGGTAGCCCATGAAGTCCGCCACATGCCAGTTGACCGGGTGCTCGTGCAGCTCCTGCGGCGTGCCGACCTGCTGCACCTCGCCGAGGCGGAGCACCACAAGCCGGTCGGCCAGCGACAGCGCCTCCTCCTGGTCATGCGTCACGTAGAGCGTGGTGAGGCCAAGCGACTGGTGCAGCCGGCGGATCTCGGTCCGCATCTCCAGCCGCAGCTTCGCGTCCAGGTTCGAGAGCGGCTCGTCCATCAGGACCAGCGGCGGACGGAGCACGACGGCGCGGGCGATTGCCACGCGCTGCTGCTGGCCGCCGGACATTTGGCCCGGCAGCTTGCTCGCGTGCGGCCCGAGCTGGACCAGGTCGATCGCCTCGGCCACACGCTTCTTGATTTCCGCCTTGGGAACGTTGCGCATCTCCAGGCCGAACGCGATGTTCTTCTCCACGCTCAGGTGCGGGAACAGGGCGTAGTTCTGGAAAACCATGCCGAAGCCGCGCTTCTCGGGCGGGAGCTGGTCGATCTGCTTGCCGTCCATGAGGATGCGCCCGCCGGTCAGCGGCAGCAGGCCGGCCAGGCAGTTCAACGCCGTCGACTTCCCGCAACCGGACGGTCCCAGCAGGGCGATGAACTCCCCGCTGCGGATCGAGAGGTTGAGGTTCCGGAGCGCGTTCTGGCCGCCGAACGAACGGGCCACATTTTCAAGCTCGAGCGTCTCAAAACTCGTGGCGTGAATGCTCATTTCTTCTGCTCAACCTTTCCGGTGGCCACCTGCGTGTCCCAGGTGTCAAAGGCCTTCACCAGGGCGGCGGCGTCGATCGGCGTGGCCTTGGGGTTGTCCTTGATCAGCGCATCGTATTCGGGGCGGCCGAACTTCGCGATGACGTCCTTGCTGGCTTGCGGGGCGAGGTCAACCGTGACGTCCTTGATGGCCGGGCCCGGGTAGAAGTAGCCGGTATCAAACGTCTTGGCCTGCTGTTCCGGGGTCAGAGCGTACTGCAGCACCTGCAGGATTGCCGCCATCTTGTCCGCGGAGACGCCCTTGGGCACCGCGGCGTACTGCGCGTCAGTTACCCAGGTGAATCCCTTGAGCGCCTTCGTCTTGAAGTTCTCCGGCACCTGGCCCAGCGCGCGGGGGTTGATGTCCCAGCCCGTGGTGGTGATCGCCATGTCCCACGTGCCGTTCTTCAAGTTGTTCATGGTCACGCCCGTGCCGGTCGGGTACGACGTGACGCTCTGGTTGAGCTGCTTTAGGTAGTCCCAGGTCTTGCTCCAGCCGTTCACCGGGTCCTTGGGGTCGGAGTCGCCGAGGATGTACGGCAGCCCCATGAGGAAGGTGCGGCCGGGGCCGGAGTTGGCCGGGCGGGCGTAGCCGAAGCGGCCCGGGTGCTCCTTGGCCCAGCTCAGGAGTTCTTCTGCCGTGCTCGGCGGGTTGGGCACCTTGTCCGGGTTGTATTCCAGCAGCGGCCCGGAGGGGTAGTAGGTCAGCGCGACGGCCTGGTCCTGCGCGAGCTTCTGCATCGCGGCGGCAGGCTCCTGGTAGTTGGCCATGTTGCCCAGCCGGTCCTTGTAGTCCTTGGCGACCGGGGCGAAGAGGCTCTCGCTGATGCCTGCGGCGAGGCCGTCGGTGCCGGTCAGGACGAGGTCGATCTTGAGGTTTCCGGCCTGCTGCTGGGCCTTGACCTTGCCGGCCATGTCGGGGGCGCCGGCGGTCTCCCAGGTGACCGAAGAGATGATGTCCGGGTGGTCCTTGGCGAACTGGTCGAAGATGGCGCCGGTCAGTTGCTTGTTGCCGGCAACGTCGAGGATGTTCAGGGTCACGGCCTTGGAGGGCTTCTCCGGAACACTGCCGGCGGACAGCGTCGCTGCGGAGGCGTTGTCGCTCCCCGGGGCGCTACAGCCGGTGGCCAGCAGCCCGGCCACGCCGAGGGTTGCTGCCCACTGGACTCTTCTAGATGCTCGCATGGGATTTCCTTTCATTGCGTCCGGCAGCGTTGCCGGACGGACGCTCACGGATGGCGGAGGGCACTACGGATGTGGACTGCCGGACAACGATTTCGATCGGAAGGTACTCGGCGGCGCGGGGGGCCGAATGGGGATCCAGGCTGTCGACCAGCCGGTCGACGGCGGCGCTGCCAACCTTCCGCAGGGGCGCCCGGACAGTGGTCAAAGCGGGGGAGACGAGCGTTGCGGCGTTGATGTCGTCAATGCCGACCACGCTCATCTCGTCCGGGACGGTAATGCCCCGGGCATGCAGCCGGGCGATGATGCCCAGGGCCATGAGGTCGTTGTAGGCCAGGACGGCCGTCAGGCCGGCGGCCACGGCGAGATCCGCCGCGGACTGGCCGCCGCCGAAGACCGGCGCGAACGAGCCCAGCGACATCACCTCGAGGCCGGGCAGGCCCGGGACGGCCTGTTCGATGCCGAGGCGGCGTTGCTGGTCCGACCAGGAGCCGGTGGGGCCGCCGGCATAGCCGACCTTCCGGTGTCCCAGCGCGTGGAGGTGTTCGAGGGCCTGGCGGACGATTTCCTGGTCGTTCACCGTGATGTCCGGCAGGCCCTGCATGCGCCGGTTGATCAGCAGCACGGGGATACCGCCGAGCAGGGACGCCAGGTCCGCGTCGGACATCCGGGAGGAGCACAGAATCAGCCCGTCCACCTGCGGCTTGAGCTTGCTCACCAGCTCCCGCTCCACGCGGCTGTCCTCATCCGAGTCGGCCACGAAGACTGAATAGCCCGCGGCGAGGGCCCTTGCCTGCACACCCTTGGTGACCGAGGCGAAGTAGGGGTTCTCGAGATCCGGCACCACCAGGCCGAGCGTGCCCTTGCGGCCGGTGGCGAGTCCCCGGGCGGCGTTGTTGGGGGTGTAGCCCAGTTCCCGCGCCTTGTCGACGATCTGCTGGCGGGTGCGGGGGGCGACCAGATCCGAGGAGGACAGGGCCCTGGACACCGTTGACGGCGAGACGCCCAGCGCCTTCGCCACGTCCCGGACCGTGATGGATCCCTTCATGCGTACTTCACCTAACATCGTCGTCAGCCGCGGTCATGTGCGGTCCGTCACATCCTGCAACCGTTTGCAATGATCTGTCAATAGTTTCGGAAAGAATCATTTGAAGGCTAGGGCCCACCGCGGCGAAATCCCGGCAATTACGCCACTTTCATTGCTTTACGAGGCATCGGCGTGCATATTTAGATTTAGTTCAAACGCTAATTTTGTTGCATTTTGTTTCATTGGAGAGGCAAATTACATGAGTGATTCCACTGCCTGGGCTATCGACCCGGACCGGGCCCTTCCTGCGGATCCGGCAACACGGAGCATCGCCCGGGAGCTGTACAACGCCGTGTCAGCACTGCCCATCGTGTCGATGCACGGCCACGTCGAGGCTGAGGTGTTCGTGGACAACGAATTCTTTGGGAACCCCGCGGAATTGCTGGTGATTCCGGACCACTACCTGGTGCGCATGCTGGTCTCGCAGGGCTACTCGCCGGCCGAACTCGGTGTGGCGAACCGGCAGGACGGGGCCCTGGCGGAGCGGGACGCGCGCCTGATCTGGCGGCGTTTCTGCGAGAACTGGAAACTGTTCCGCGGAACACCCACCCGCTATTGGCTCGAACACGAGCTGGCGGTCGTTTTCGAGACGCCGCTGCAGCCGTCCGCGGAGAATGCCGATGTCCTCTTCGACAAGCTCTCGGCCCTGCTCCACACCGAAGCGTTTCGCCCGCGGTCCATTCTTGACCGGTTCAACGTGGAAATTCTGGCCACCACGGATTCGGCGCTGTCCGACCTTTCCGCCCACCGCAAACTGAGTGACGCCCTGGGGCCGGGCCGGATCGTCCCGACCTTCCGGCCCGATTCGCTGTTGCACATCGACCACCCCAGGTGGCAGGACGAAATCCGGATGCTCTCGGAGGTTTCCGGGCTGGAGGTAGCGGACTACGCCAGCTTCCTGGCAGCCCTCCGGCAGCGGCGCCACGCGTTTGTCGACGCCGGCGCCCGCGCCACCGACCACGGCCATCTGCTGGCGGACACCACCCCGTTGCCGCCGGAGGAGGCGCAGCGGATCTTTGCCGCGGCGGTCCGCGGGGAAGTGACCGCCGAGGAGGCCCAGGCCTTCTCCGGCAGCATGCTGTATGAGATGGCCCGGATGTCCGTCGAGGACGGCCTGGTGATGCAGCTCCATCCCGGAGTGCTGCGCAACCACTGCCACAGCGTGTATGACTCCTACGGCCCGGACAAGGGCTTCGACATCCCCGTCGGCGTGGAGTTCACCCGTTCCCTGCGGCCGCTGCTGGAGAGCTTCGGCATGAGCAAGGACTTCCGCTTCATCGCCTTCACCACCGACGAAACGGTCTACTCGCGGGAACTCGCGCCCCTCGCCGGCTGCTATCCCGCCATGAAACTCGGAGCCCCCTGGTGGTTCCTGGACAGCCCGGAACAGATGCGGCGCTTCCGTGAATCCGCCGTCGAAACGGCCGGGTTCTACAACACCAGCGGCTTCGTCGACGACACCCGGGCGCTCGCCTCCATCCCGGCCCGCCACGACCTGTCCCGGCGGATCGACGCCGGGTACCTGGCGCGCCTCGTCGCCGAGGGGCGGCTGGGCATGGCGGAAGCCGTGGAAACCGCCGTCGACCTCACCTACAACCTGCCCCTGCAGTCCTACGCCGCCCGCGGCTGACCCGGAAGGAACATCAATGACGATACGCTCAGCCGAGGTCCTGGTCAGCAGTCCGGGAAGGAACTTCGTTACCCTGCGCATCACCACCGACGACGGTGTGGTGGGGCTTGGCGACGCCACCGTCAACGGCCGCGAGCTGGCCGTGGCCGCCTATCTCACCGAGCACGTGGTCCCGCTGCTCATCGGGCGCGACGAGGCGATGATTGAGGACGCGTGGCAGTTCCTCTACCGCAGCGCCTACTGGCGGCGCGGCCCCATCACGATGGCCGCGATTGCCGCCGTCGACGTCGCACTCTGGGACATCAAGGCGAAAGTGGCCGGCCTGCCGCTGTACCAATTGCTGGGCGGCGCCTCCCGCACCGGCTGCCTCGCCTACGGCCACGCGTCGGGCACCGACCTGGACGCCCTGTGCGTCTCGATCCAGAACCATCTCGACCAGGGCTTCAAAGCCATCCGCGTCCAGACCGGCGTCCCCGGGCTGGGGCAGATCTACGGCGTCGCCGGGGACCAGCGCCCCGGACAGCGCTACGACTACGAACCCGCCAAACGCCTCCCGAAACCGGCGGAGGAACTCTGGGACACCCGCGCCTACCTCCGCCACGTTCCGGGCGTTTTCGCCGCGGTCCGGGAGAAGTTCGGACCGGAACTGGTCCTGCTGCATGACGGCCACCACCGGATGACGCCGAACCAGGCGGCCTCGCTGGGGAAGAGCCTCGAGCCGTACGACCTGTTTTGGCTGGAGGACTGCACCCCCGGGGAAAACCAGGAGGGCATGCGCCGGGTCCGGTCCCAGACCACCACCCCGCTGGCGATCGGCGAGGTCTTCAACACCGTCTACGACTACCAGACGCTGATCACCGAGCAGCTGATCGACTACGTCCGCTCCGCAGTGACCCACACGGGCGGCATCACGGCGCTGCGCAAACTCATGGACTTCGCCGCCATCTACCAGATCAAGTCGGGCTTCCACGGCCCGACAGATATCTCCCCGGTGGGCCAGGCGGCCCAGCTGCACCTGGGGCTGGCGATCCACAACTTCGGCATCCAGGAGTACATGAAGCACTCCGAGGAGACCCTGCAGGTGTTCCGCACCAGCTACACCTTCGAGAACGGGCTGCTGCACCCGGGGGACAACCCCGGCCTGGGCGTGGACTACGACGACGAGCTCGCCGCCGGCTTCGAGTACACCCCGGCATACCTTCCCACGGCCCGCCTGCTTGACGGGACGGTGCACGACTGGTGAACGCCCCCGAGACCACCGCCGCAACCCTCCCGCTCGCGTCCTGCATCCTGCAGCTGGCTGCCGGCGACGACGTGGGGGTCGCCACCCGCGACCTCCCCGCCGGAACCAGGCTGCAGGACGCAGCATTGGACCCCGCCGCATCGGACCCCGCCGGCCCGGTGCTGGAAGTCGGCGCCAACGTCCCGCGCGGGCACAAGATCGCGCTGAAGCCGGTCGCCGCCGGCGCGCCGGTGCACAAGTACGGACAGTCGATCGGCCGCGCCCTGACGGGAATTCGGCCGGGGGACCACGTGCACACGCACAACCTCGGCATGGACGAGGTGAAGCAGGACTACGAGTTTGGCACGGCACGCGTCAGCCCTGCCGTTCCGGCCGGACCCCGCCCCACATTCCAGGGCTACCGCCGGGCCGGCGGCAAGGTCGGTACCCGCAACTACATCGGCATCCTGACCTCCGTTAACTGCTCGGCCAGCACCGCACGGATGATCGCAGACCAGTTCCGCGGCGGCGCCCTTGACGCCTTCCCCAATGTCGACGGCGTTTTTGCCCTGACCCACGGCAGCGGCTGCGGCATGGTGCTGGGCAGTTCGGGCGCCGAAGTCCTGGTCCGTACCCTGCGCGGCTACGCGGCGCACCCCAACTTCGCCGGCCTGCTGGTCCTCGGACTCGGCTGTGAGATGCTCCAGACGGAACGCTTCCTCGACCCGGAAACCGCGCCCGCGCTGATCGAACGGCTCACCATCCAGGACTCGGGCGGGATCAGGGCCACGGTCAAGGCGGGGGTGGCCCTGATCGAAGGGATGCTCCCGGCCATCAACGAACTGCAGCGGGAGCCCGTGGACGTTGCCGAGCTTGTGCTGGGCCTGAACTGCGGCGGCTCGGACGGTTACTCGGGCATCACGGCCAACCCCGCGCTGGGGGTCGCCTCGGACCTGCTGGTCGCCTACGGCGGAACGTCGGCGCTCGCCGAAACGCCCGAGGTCTTCGGGGCCGAGCACCTGCTCACCCGCCGGGCGATCGCTCCCGAGGTGGGGCAGCGACTGCTGGGGCAACTGGAATGGTGGCGGGACTACGCCAGCTCCGGCGGCGGAAGCCTGGACAACAACCCTTCGCCCGGCAACAAGGCCGGGGGCTTGACCACGATCCTGGAGAAATCGCTGGGCGCCGTGGCCAAGGCCGGCCAGGCTGAGCTGTCTGCCGTCTACGCCTACGCCGAGCCGATGACCAGCCCGGGGCTCGTCTTCATGGACACGCCGGGCTACGATCCGGTGTCCGTCACCGGGCTCGTGGCCGGCGGCGCCAACGTCGTGTGCTTTACCACCGGCCGCGGCTCCGTCTTCGGCTGCAAGCCCGTGCCCAGCATCAAGCTGGGCACCAACACCGAGCTCTACGAACGCATGCCGGAGGACCTGGACCTCAATTGCGGCGTCATCGTCGACGGCGAAGCGACAGTCCAGGAGGTGGGGGAGCTGATCTTTGCCCGCATCCTCGCCGTGGCATCAGGAGCGAAGACCGTCAGCGAAGAACTCGACCTCGGACAGGAAGAATTTGTGCCATGGCAACTGGGAACCGTGACGTGAGCAGCGGGACGGATACCCTCCGGCGGCCCGCGCCGAGCGCCATCCTGCAGGCGAACCCCGTGGTGGCGGTGCTGCGCGCCGGCCATGCCCGCGAATACGCGCCCGTCATCGCCGCACTCGCGGACGGGGGAGTGCGCTCGATCGAACTGACATTGAGCACGGCAGGGGTCTTCGAGCTCCTGCCGGGACTTATCCGGGACTTCGGAGACCAGGCCGAAATCGGCGTCGGCACCGTCACGGCGGAGACGGAGGCCGGAGAAGCCCTCGACGCCGGGGCGCGTTTCCTCGTCACCCCGGTGACCGACAGCGCCATTGTCCGCGCCGCCGCGGAGCGGGACATCCCCGTTTTCCCGGGGGGCCTGACGCCGACGGAACTGTTCAGCGGATGGCGGGCGGGCGCCACGGCCGTCAAGATCTTCCCCGCCTCGACGGTCGGCCCCGGCTATATTGCCCAGCTCCGGGGCCCGTTTCCGGAGCTTGCGGTCATCCCTTCCGGCGGAGTCGCAATCGAGGATGCGCCCGGCTGGATCCGGGCAGGGGCCCTGGCCGTCAGCCTGGGCGGCCCGCTCATCGGAGACGCCTTCAAAGGCGGCGACCTCTCAGAGCTCACCCGGCGGGCGGCCAGGGTCAGCCGCCTGGTCGCCGAAGCGCGCGGCGCCGGGAGCGCGGGGTGAGCGCCGGACCGAGCGCCGTCGTCACCCTCGGCGAGACGATGGCGTTGATGAAGGCTTCCACCCCAGGACCCCTCGCCTTCACGGAGTCACTCCGGCTGGGCATTGGCGGCGCGGAAAGCAACGTCGCGATCGCCCTGCGCCGGCTGGGCACCTCGGTGACCTGGGTGGGGCGGGTGGGCGCGGACAGCCTCGGCGACCTGGTCCTGCGGGAGCTGATGGCGGAGGGGCTGGACGTCGAGTGCGGCCGTGACCCCCACGCCCCCACCGGGCTCATGATCAAGGAACGCCGCACCAATGAGACGGCCAGGGTCTGGTACTACCGCTCAGGAAGTGCGGGATCGACGCTTGCGCCGGAGCACGTTCCGGAACGGAAAATCGCTGCCGCCCGCCTGCTCCACGTCACCGGCATCACCCCGGCGCTGTCCCGGTCTGCCGCGGCGGCGGTCCAGGCCGCCATCGACTGCGCCAAATCCGCCGGCACCCTGGTGTCCTTCGACCTTAACTACCGCTCCGCCCTGTGGCCGAAGGACGCCGCGGCAACCGCCTTCGAGGCGCTGGTGCGGCAGGCGGACGTGGTGTTCGCCGGCGACGACGAGGCGGCGATCGTGGTGGGCGAGGCGGCGGAACCGCTCGACCTGGCACGGCGGCTCGCGGCCCTTGGCCCGGCGCAGGTGGTCATCAAACTCGGCGCGCAAGGATGCGTGGCCCTCGTGGACGGCGAGGAGCACCAACAGGACGCCATTGCGGTCCGGGCCGTGGACACCGTGGGGGCGGGTGACGCCTTTGTCGGCGGCTACCTCGCCGAACTGCTCGAGGGGCAGCCGGTGCGTGAGCGGCTGCTGACGGCGGTGCGCACGGGGGCTTACGCGTGCCTGGTGTCGGGGGACTGGGAAGGGATGCCGCGGCGATCCGAGCTTGCCCTGCTGGGCGCCGTCGAACCCGTTAGCCGCTGAGCGGCCGCCGAACCCGGGGCACCTAGCGGCTGAGCGCGTCCAGCAGTCGGCCCGTGTTGGCCTCCAGCCAGGCGCCGCGGCGGCGGATCATGTCGCCGACGCCCTCGTCCCACATCCGGGCCCAGCCACCGCCGAGGACCCTCGCGTTGTGCTCCATCCGTTCGTAGCTCAGTGCGGCGGCCTCGATTCCGAACGCCGGCAACGCCCGCCGTTCCGCATCATTCCAGCCGTAGGCATCGGCGAAAATCCGGAGCCGCCGGAACGGGTTGGTGGCTTCCCAGCCCGCCCACGCGTCGGCCGGGTCCCGGAGCGGTGCCCAGTGCGATGCGGCGTTGAAGGAATCCTTGAAGGCCGTGGTGGGGCCGGCGAGATCGAAGTCCACCAACCCGACGGCCAGTCCGTCCCGGACGACGACGTTTTGCGGGGTGACGTCAAGGTGGCAAACGAGTTCTGCCGGGTCCTGGCTCACGGCGCCCGCCGGGAACCGGGGCGGGAACGGATGGGCGGACGGCACGAAGCCGGACGAGGCCGTGTGCAGCCGCCGGACCAGGCGGGCCACGGAGGCCAGCAGTTCCTCGGACTGGACCCAGGCCTCCGGGACTGGCCCGGCGCATTGTCCGGCCAGGAAGGTGAGCACGTCCCTGCCCTCCGCGTCGCGGCCCAGGAACCTCGGTGAGCCCTCGAATCCGGCGTCCTCGAGCCAGTCCAAGTATGCGGCGACGGCCAGGGACTGCGGCTGGTGCGGGCGGCGGATGGTGCCGCCCACCCGGACCACGCCCTCAGTGACATCGCCCGCCGGCATGGGTTCGACGTCGGACGCCTCGCCGGGGGCGGGGACGTAGACGCGGGCCTCAACCGGCGGGCGATGAAGGGAGCTCATTTAGCTCAGCGTACGCCGCCCATGAGCTTCTTGATGGCAGGCGAAGCCGCGGCCAGGCCGACGGCCAGGAGCATGGCCGTGCCGCCGACGCCGATGAAGTACGGCAGTTCGTCGTCGGGGTTGTAGAGGCCCGAGAGCATCCCGGCCAGGGTCGTGCCCAGCGAGACCGAGAGGAAGAACAGGGCCACCATCTGCGTGTGGAAGGCCTTGGGGGCCAGCTTGGTGGTTACCGACAAACCGATGGGGGAGAGGAACAGCTCCGCGAGCGTGAACAGCAGCAGGATCCCCACCAGTGCCAGCAGCGGTGTCTTGCCGCCGCCGGCCAGCGGGATGAACGCCAGGAAGGCGAGTCCCATCACAAACAGGCCGATCGAGAACTTCAGCGCCGAGCCGGGCTGCCTGCGTCCCAGCCGGGTCCACAGGGCTGCCATGACACCGGCGAAGATGATGATGAAGACCGGGTTGATGGACTGGACCCAGGCGGCCGGCATTTCCCAGCCGAACAGGTTCCGGTCCAGCTTCTCCTCCGAGTACACGGCAATGAAGGTGAACTGCTGCTGGAAGAGGGCCCAGAACGCGGCGGAGGCGATGTACAGCGGGATGAACGCTGCCACGCGGCCGCGTTCGGTGGCGTTGACCTTCTTACTGCTGAAGATCAGGACGAAGTACAGGGCCGACGCGCCGATGGCGGCGTACGCCATGGACATGGCGAGGTTGTCTGCGTTGACCATGCCGGTGGCCAGCAGCACGGCGATGACCGCGGCGATGACGGCGAAGATCAGTCCGTATTTGGTGCGTTCTGCCACGGGCAGCGCGTTGGGAACCCGGTGCGCCTCCTCGGGGAGCTTGTTGCGGCCGAGGGCATAGATGCCCAGGCCCACGGCCATGCCGACGGCGGCGGCGCCGAAGCCCCAATGGAAGCCCTGGCTCTCCTGCAGCCAGCCGGTGACCAGCGGGCCGATCAGGGCGCCGGCGTTGATGCCCATGTAGAAGATGGAGAACCCGGCGTCGCGGCGTTCGTCCTTCTCGCGGTACAGGCTTCCCACCAGGGCGGTGGCGTTGGCCTTCAGCCCGCCGGAACCGACGCCCACCAGCACGAGGCCGGCAACCAGGCCCGGCACGCCCGGGATGAGGGCGAGGGCGATGTGGCCGGCCATGATCATGACGGCGGAACCGAACAGCACACGCTCGGAACCGAAGAGCCGGTCGGCGAGCCAGGCGCCCAGGATGGTCGAGAGGTAGACGCCGCCACCATAGGCGCCCACCAGGCTCGCGGCGAGGGCCTTGTTGATCTCAAGGCCGCCCTCGGCGGCCGAGAAGTACATGTAGTAGAGAAGGATCCCCTGCATTCCGTAGAAGGAGAAGCGCTCCCACATTTCTACGGAGAAGAGGCTGGCCAGCATTTTCGGGTGGCCAAAAAACGAGGTATCGCCCGGCGTTGTAGCGGGGGGATTGGCTAAATGAGTTGTGCTCATTTACTTAATGCTGACATTGCGGTGCGCGATTGTCACATCCGCGGCGGCCCGGGGCAAGTCAATCCAAAGGTGTTTCGCCGCCCAGCGGCCGCCTATCCGGCGTCGAACATGATGACCTGGCGGACCGCCTTGCCGTCTGCGAGCTGGTCCATGGCCTGGTTGATGTCCGCCAGGGCGATCCGGGACGAAATGAGCTCCTCGACCGGCAGTTTCCCGTCCCGCCAGAGCTGGGCGTACTTGGGGATGTCGCGCGCCGGCACGGCCGAGCCGAGGTAGCTGCCGACGATGGTGCGGGCCTCGGCCGTGATGGTCAGCGGGGACAGCTGGGCGCGGGAGTCGGGGGAGGGCAGCCCGGCCGTGATCGTGGTGCCGCCGGCTTCGGTCGCGGCGAACGCGGTCTCGAACGCCCGGGCGCTGCCGGCGCATTCCACGACGAACTTGGCCTTGACGCCTTGTTCGGCCAGTTGCTGCGGGGTGTACGTCTCGTGCGCGCCGAGGCGGCGGGCGTGCTCCAGCTTCTCCGCCAAGGTGTCCACGGCCACGATCCGGGAGACGCCCTGGGAGACGGCGGTGATCAGCGCGGCCATGCCGACGCCGCCCAGCCCGACGATCATGATGCTGTCCTCGGGCCGGGGTTTCGCGGCGTTCAGCACGGCGCCGCCTCCGGTGAGGACCGCGCAGCCGAGGACGGCGGCGATGTCCGCCGGGATGTCGTCGCCGACCGGTACCGCCGAGGCCCGGTCCACCACGGCGTGGGTGGCGAAACCTGAGACGCCGAGGTGGTGGTAGACGGTCTCGCTGCCGCGGCTCAGGTGCATGGAACCGTGTAGCAGGCTGCCCTCGCCGTTGCTCTTTGAGCCGGCGGTGCAGGGGAGCCGGCCGTCCGCGGTGCAGTTGGCGCACTGCTCGCAGCGCGGCAGGAAGGACATGACCACCCGCTGGCCGGGCTTCAGGTCGGTGACGTCCGCGCCGACTTCGACCACCCGGCCGGCGGCTTCGTGTCCCAGCAGCATGGGCACCGGCCGGACCCGGTTCCCGTCGACAACGCTGAGGTCCGAGTGGCAGATGCCGGCAGCCTCGAGGCGGACGAGGATTTCCGTGGGCCCGGGGGCAGAGAGTTCCAGCTCCGCGATGCTGATGGGTTTGGACTCGGCAAAGGGCCGGGGGCGGCCGATTTCCTCAAGCACTGCTCCGGTGATCTTCATAGATCGCTCTCCTGTCGTTGACCCGCGTCGGGACCAGTAAACCCCAAGCGGCGGCGGCCCGGGAAATCCCTGCCGCCGGCTGCCTAGAAACCCAGCTGCGCTGCCACCTGCAGCAGCAGCCCCTCGGACCCGCGGGGGCCCACCAGCTGGATGCCCATCGGCACGCCCGACCCCGGCGTACCGCCGGTCCAGTGCACCGGGATGCTGATCGCTGGCAGCCCGCAGACGTTGACCAGGGAGGACCACGGCGCGAACTCGCACTGCTTGCGGTAGTCGTCGTCCGCGTCGGTGGCCCACTCGGCCGCCGGCCAGTAGCCGTCCCCGTGCGCGGCGCCGGTGAACCAGCCCACCGGACGCGGCGTCTGCGCCAGCGCCGGGCTCAAGACCAGGTCCCAGGCGGAGTACTGCGCTAGCGTGTCCCGCTCGAACTGCCGCAGGAACCCGAGGGCCTCGTCCAGTTTCGCTGCGCTGCGCTGCTGGGCGCGCCGCCGGAACGTCCGGGTCAGCGGGGTCAGGAGCGCTTCGCGCTGCGGCGCGATGCGGGCGCTGCCGACGCCGGCGGTCCAGGCTGTCGTGAACGCGGCCGGGTAGCGGTTGTCGTACCGGATGGCGGCGTCGCCGGTCTCGTGGCCGGCCGCCTCCAAGAGCCGGATCCCCGCAGCGAGGGCGTCGAGGGCCTCGCGTTCGGGCGTGACGGGGAAGACCGCCTGCCACGGGCTGTCCAGGCTGACGCCGATCCGCAGCCGCGGCGGATCCTGCCGGGCCAGCTCCAGGTAGCTGGCCCGGGGAGCGGCGGATTGCCCCGGCGCACGCCCCGCGGCCTGAGGTGCGTTCTCCGGCGGGACGAGTGCGTCGAGCAGCAGGGCAGCATCCGCCGCGGAGCGGGCCAGCGGGCCGGCCACGACCAGCCTGGCCGGGTCTCCGGTGCTTTCCCCGGCCGGGACCAGCCCGCGGCCCGGTTTGAGGCCCACCAGCCCGCACGCCGCGGCGGGAATGCGGATGGACCCCCCGCCGTCGGATCCCGGGGCGAAGGGCAACAGCCGGGCGGCGACGGCGGCGGCACTGCCGCCCGAGGATCCGCCGGAGCTGCGGCTCAACGCGTGCGGGTTGCGCGACGGCGGCGCAATCCGGTTCTCGCTGTAGGCCGTCAGTCCGAACTCCGGAACCTGCGTCTTGCCCAGCGAGATGACGCCGGCGCCCTTCAGCGCTGCGGCCAGGGCGCCGTCAGCCGGGGCCGGCTTGTGTTCCAGGGCGGCGCTTCCGTGCGTGGTGACGACGCCGGCGACGTCGGTCAGGTCCTTGAAGGCCGTCGGCATGCCGTGCAGCGGCGGCAGGGCCGCGTCGCCGTCGTCGGCCGCGACGCAGTGGCGGCTGTCCGCGGCGGCGGCATCCTTGAGGGCCTGCTCCGCGGTGACCGTGATGAACGCGCCAAGGTGCGGGTTTTCGGTGCCGATGCGGTCCAGGAAGTGCGCAGCGGCCTGGCGGGCCGAGAGCTCGCCGGAGCGCAGGGCATCCCGGAGCGCGACGGCGGACAGTTCGTGAATCTCAGCCAAGGGGCTCCTTTGCGCTCTCCAGAAGCGTAACGTGCCGCGTGATTGGGCATGCCTCCAACCGCTGGCGATACGCTGGAAGTAAACGTGGTTCCAGCGGAAAGGACGACCATGAGCGACATCGACACCGTGACCGTTTCTGACATTCCGGAAGCAGCGCGGCTTCTGGACGTGCGCGAGGACTACGAGTGGGCGGCCGGCCACGCCGAGCGTGCCCTGCACATCCCTCTCGACCAGCTCCCGGCCCGGCTCGACGAACTGGACCCCGACGAGGACCTCTACATCATTTGCCGCACCGGCGGCCGTTCCTTCCGCGCCGCGCAGTGGCTGGTAGGCCACGGCTACTCCGCGCTGAACGTCGCCGGCGGCATGGACCAGTGGCTTGAGAACGGCCTGCCGCTCGTCTCCGACAACGGGCTCAAGCCCGTCATCCTGTAACCGAAGGACAAGCCCGATGCCCGCTTCCCCCGTCACCTACACCTTCCTCGGCCCCGCAGGCACGTTCACCGAGGCCGCGTTGATGCAGGTGCCCGGGGCGGCGGATGCCGTCCGGATCCCCTCCTCGAACGTCAACACGGCGCTGGACAAGGTCCGCAACGGATCCGCCGACGCGGCGATGGTGCCGATCGAGAATTCCGTGGAGGGCGGGGTCACCGCCACCCTGGACGCGATCGCCACCGGACAGGAGCTGCGGATCCTCCGCGAGGCGCTCGTGCCCATCAGTTTTGTGCTCGTCGCCCGGCCCGGCGTCCGGATCGAGGACGTCCGCCGGATCTCCACCCACGGACACGCCTGGGCACAGTGCCGGCTCTGGGTCGACCAGAATATTCCGGATGCTGAATATATCCCGGGATCCTCGACCGCGGCCGCCGCCATGGGCCTGTTGGAGGAAGATCCGCACTACGACGCCGCGATTTGTGCGCCGATCGTCGCTGCCGAGCAGCCGGGCCTGGCGGTGCTGGCCGAGAACATCGGCGACAACCCGGGCGCCGTGACCCGCTTCGTGCTGGTAGGGCGCCCCGGCGTCCTGCCGGAACGGACCGGGGCGGACAAGACCACCGTGGTGGTCCCGCTGCCGGAGGACCGGCCCGGCGCCCTGATGGAAATCCTCGACCAGTTCGCCACCCGCGGCGTGAACCTGAGCAGGATCGAGTCCCGCCCCACCGGGCAGTACCTGGGCCACTACTTCTTCAGCATCGACGCGGACGGCCACGTGGGCGACGCCCGGGTGGCCGACGCCCTTGCCGGGCTGCACCGGATCAGCCCGGCCACACGATTCCTGGGCTCCTACGGACGGGCCGACGGCCAGCGCGCCGACGTCGCGCCGCATACCTCCGACGAGGCATTCCGGGCGGCCCACGCCTGGGTCGAAGACATTCTCAGCGGGGCATCTGTGGTGCAGGAATATAACCCAGAGGCTTCGCCCACAGCGTAGACAAATGCCTCATCCGGCACTTCCACCCCTTGGAAACTGTGCGTATGCTTGCCTGATCCATATTGGGGTAGTCCACCGGAGGGAGCGGGCCATGTCAGGCACCAGCACAGAGAATGACGGCCAGGGAATGATCGTGAACCCCAAGCCGACGGCTGAGAACCAGGACTGGGACGGCGACGACGCCGACCGGGCGGACCGGCTGCGCTTCGAGGAGGAGCAGGCGATGATCCGCGAGCAGTCCGAGGCCCGCGCCGCCAAGGCTGCCGCGGAGGCGAAAAAGTCTGCCGAAGCGGAGAAGGAGAAGGCAGCCGACGCCAAGAAGGAAGCCAGCTAGCCTTACGGCGTGTCTTCCCGGCCGACGCCTTCCTTGACCCGGACCAGCAGTGAGCCGGGTGCCACCTGGACGGTGACCGTTGTGGCCTCGCCGGACGGATCGCCGTCGACCTGGGTCGGCATCGGTTCGGCGCACTTGATCACGATCTTGCCCGAGCGGTAGTACGTCATCACCGGCAGATTCCGCTTGTGCTTGAGCACAATCTTCCAGTACATGGCCAGCCAGCCGATCGCGCTGCGCGGGCTCATCACCACCACGTCCAGCATGCCGTCGTCGATCATGGCCTGCGGAATGAAGTCGATGCCGCCGGGGATCAGCCCGCAGTTGGCGAACAGGACGCTCCGGATCTTCCGTGACTGTTCGGGCTGGTCATCGAGCGAGATGGCGACCTTTTTGCGGCGGCCCGGAAGGTGCCGCACCCCGGCCTCCGTGTAGGCGAGCCAGCCCACCGCCTTTTTGAGCCCGTCATTGGTGTCGCCCACAACCTCGGCGTCCATGCCGATGCCGGCGATCACCAGGAAGGCGTGGTCCGCGGACTGCCCGGTCAGGGCGTTCTCCACCGTCATCCGGGCGGTGTCGATGAAGCGCTGGTGGCCAAACAATGCGATCTGGACGCAGCCGTGCAGGTCGCCGATGTCCAGGTGGATGTTGCGGGCCAGCAGGTTGCCGGTGCCCAGCGGCAGGAGCCCCATGGCGATGTCGGTGTGCGCCAGGACGTCGGCCACGACGCGGACGGTGCCGTCGCCGCCGCCCACGAGGACCACATCGGCCCCGTACTCGACCGCGGCCCGGGCCTGCGAGAATCCGGGGTCCTCGGCGGTCGTCTCGAAGAACCGCGGCGCCTCCCAGCCGGCCGCGAGGCAGGCACTTTCGACCAGCACCCGGGCCTCCGCAGACCTCGACTTGATCGGGTTCAGCACCACCGCGACCTTTTGCCGGCCCAGACCGGGGTTGTGCGTTTCTTCCCAGACCGCACTGCGGGTGTGCTTGGCCTTCAGCCGGCGCACACCCCACCAACTGGAGACGGCAAATACCAGGGCCCCAGCGATGACGAGGTAGAGCAGCCAGTCGCGCATGTTGCTCCAACACTATCCCGGCCGTGCGGCGCGGCAGGACGGCCGAAAGGCACCCCCCGGATTCGATACTCTTATCTGGTGATCGACGTAAAAGACCTCAGCGAAAATCCGGACAAGTTCCGTGCCAGCCAGCGCGCCCGCGGCGCCGACGAATCCGTGGTGGACGCGATCATCGCCGCGGATTCGGCCCGGCGCGCGGCGCTGATCCGCTTCGAAAACCTGCGCGCCGAGCAGAACGCCTTCGGCAAGAAGGTGGCGCAGGCAAAGGGCGAGGAAAAGCAGGCGCTGCTCGCAGAGGTCAAGGTCCTCGCCGCCTCGGTCAAGGAAGCTTCGGCGGAGGCCGACGTCGCCCAGGCCGCCCAGGAGGAGCTCCTGCGCGGTATTCCCAACCTCGTCGAGGACGGCGTACCCGCCGGCGGCGAGGACGACTACGTGGTGGTCAAGACGGTCGGGACGCCGCGCGAATTCCCCGACTTCGAGCCGAAGGACCACCTGGAAATCGGCGAGCTGATCGGCGCCATCGACATGGAGCGCGGGGCGAAGGTCTCCGGTTCACGCTTCTACTTCCTGCGCGGCGTGGGCGCCCGGCTGGAGATGGCGCTGCTCCAGATGGCCATGGAGCAGGCCATCGACGCCGGCTTCGTCCCCATGATCACCCCGACGCTGGTCCGCCCGGAAACCATGCAGGGCACCGGGTTCGACGTCAAGCACGACGCCGAGATCTACCGCCTCGCGGAGGACGACCTGTACCTGGTGGGGACCTCCGAGGTGGCCCTGGCCGGCTACCACGCGGACGAAATCCTGGACCTCACCGGCGGCCCGATCCGCTACGCCGGGCAGAGTTCCTGCTACCGCCGCGAGGCCGGTTCACACGGCAAGGACACACGCGGCATCATCCGCGTGCACCAGTTCAACAAGGTGGAGATGTTCATCTACACCACGGTCGAGGAGGCCGCCGCCGAACACGCGCGCCTGCTGGCCTGGGAAGAGGAGATGCTGGCCAAGTGCGAGCTGCCCTTTCGCGTGATCGACACGGCCGCGGGGGACCTCGGCAATTCCGCTGCCCGCAAGTTTGACTGCGAGGCCTGGGTCCCCACCCAGGGCGCCTACCGCGAGCTGACCTCGACGTCCAACTGCACCACGTTCCAGGCCCGCCGCCTCAACATCCGCGAACGCGTGCTGAACGAGGACGGTGCGCCCAAGGGCACCCGCGCGGTTGCCACCCTGAACGGCACCCTCGCCACGACCCGCTGGATCGTCGCCATCCTGGAGCACCACCAGAACCCGGACGGCTCGGTCAACGTCCCGGCGGCGCTGCAGAAGTACCTCGGCGGCATGACGGTGCTCCCCGTCCTCTAGCCAACCGGTCCCCAGGCCAACCCGTCCCCGGGCCAAACGCCGTCGGACGCCGTCGGACGCTGTTCACCAAGGCTTCACGCGGCGCTGTGGCGCGCGTCCTAGCGAGCGTCGGCGGTGTCTGCTCTACTTGTGGAATGACAACAATGACTGAAGCCTCAGTCGCTGGCAACGATGACCAGCGAGATGCAAACGAAAAAATGATGATCGCCCTCGACGTCGACGGAACCCTCGTCGACCACGACGGGCACATGTCCGTTCCCGTCCGGGAAGCCGCCCAGGCCGTCGTGGCCGCCGGGCACGAGGTGATGATCGCGACCGGCCGCTCGCTCAACGCCACGCTGCCCATCATCGAGCACATCGGCATCGAATACGGCTACGCGGTCTGTTCCAACGGGGGCGTGACCCTGCGCGTGGATTCCGGGCTCGCGGACGGCTACGAGGTGCTGCACAAGGCCACGTTCGACCCCGGCCCCGCGCTCCGGGCGCTGCGCAAGCGGCTGCCCTCCGCCAAATACGCGCTCGAGGACGAGAACGGCAACTTCCTCTCCACCGAACGCTTCCAGGACGCCAGCTTCGGCGTCGAGGCGATCGGCGTCGATTTCCAGACCATGCTGGAGGCCACCGCCGTCCGTGTGGTGGTGTTCAGTTCGGAGAACACCCCCGAGGAATTCAACGCGGCGATCCGGCACGTCGGCCTCGCCGGCGTCACCTACTCCGTGGGCTGGACGGCGTGGCTGGACATTGCCGCCGCCGGCGTGACCAAGGCCAGCGCCCTGGAACAGCTGCGCGGACGGTTGAGCATCGAGGCGCACCGCACGGTGGCGGTCGGCGACGGCCGGAACGACATCGAGATGCTCACCTGGGCACGCCGCGGCGTCGCGATGGGCCAGGCACCCGCCGAGGTCATCGCCGCCGCCGACGAGGTCACCCACTCGGTCTACGACGACGGCGCCGCCCACGTGCTGCGCAGCATCCTCCGCTAGATTCCGGCCCTAGCGGACGTCGAGGATCAGGGCCAGCAGCCGGGCCGCGGCCGGGCGGGCCGCGTGTTCCTCGTTCCACTGGGCCCGGGCCACGGCCTTGCTGACGGCCTGGGTGGTGATCCCCAGTTCCTCGGCCACGGCCTTCTGCTGTCCCCGCACGCCGGGGGTCAGCAGATCCAGCACCCGCCACTCGGCGGCGCTGCGGTCGTGCACGATGTGGCCCAGCAGCCGCAGGACGGCCTCGGCCTCGGCGGCCAGGTCGGCGAACGGGCCCTCCACCGCCACCGGCACGCGCTCCTTGCCGTTCCGCAGCCGGTCCACGGCCCGGCGGGCGTAGACCAGGCCGTGCCCGGAGGCGTCCTTGATCTGGTTCGGCAGCGGTTCGTTGACCGGGCCCACGCCGATCCTGACATACCAGGCGCCGGTCCGCAGGGCGACCAGCGCAGCCTCCACCGTCTGGCGCGGGCAGTCCAGGATGCCCTGCACTTCGTCCTCCACCGAGCGGTCGAAATCCAGGCGCGCCGGAATGTGCCGCAGGTCCTTGAGGAGCTGCGGCACCTTGTCGCCGTCGCGCCGGCTGTCGGTTTGGTTGATGGTCAGCGTGAACATACTGGATGACAGACTACCGTTTGCCCAAGTGGAGGCAAGTACCCGGTGCAGCCCCCGTAACAGACCCGCCACAGCCCCCGCCCGGGGCCCCGGCGGGCTTGTTTCCAGCCCACGGAGATGTTGCGATGGGGGAGGACGCCGCCGCCGGCGGCACGGACGGAAGCGAGCACTCGCGTGGCTGATGGGTTGGATGAGCAGACCGGGCAAGGGGCCGCGGACACGGCCGACGACGCAGAGCTCGGGCTCGTGGACCGGTGGTGGCGGGCCGCGAACTACCTTTCCGTGGGCCAGATCTATTTGCGCACCAACCCGCTGCTGCGCGAGCCGCTCAGCGCCGGGGACACCAAATCCCGGTTGCTCGGCCACTGGGGCACGACGCCGGGGCTGAATTTCATCTATGCCCACCTGAACCGCGTCATCCGCCGGGACGAGCAGGAGATGCTGTTTGTCGCCGGTCCCGGCCACGGCGGCCCGGCCGTCGTCGCGAACGCCTGGCTGGAGGGGACCTACTCGGAGATCTACAGCAACGTCGGACCCGACGCGGACGGGCTCGCCGAGCTGTTCCGGCAGTTCTCCTACCCCGGCGGCATCCCGAGCCACGCCGCTCCGGAAACCCCGGGTTCCATCAACGAAGGCGGCGAACTCGGGTACTCGCTGGCCCACGCCTATGGCACCGTGTTCGACAACCCCGGGCTGGTCACCGCCGTCGTGATCGGCGACGGCGAGGCGGAGACCGGACCGCTGGCCGCCAGCTGGCACTCCCACAACTTCCTCAACCCGGCGTCGGACGGGGCTGTGCTGCCGATCCTGCACCTGAACGGGTACAAGATCGCCAACCCCACGATCCTGGCGCGCATGCCCGAGGCCCAGCTGGAGCAGCTGCTGCGCGGCTACGGGCACGAGCCGCACTTCGTGACGGTCGCGGATCCGGAGGACACCGCGGCGGCGCACCGGGATTTCGCCGCCGCACTGGACCGCTGCCTCGCCGACATCCGGTCCATCCAGGCGGCCCGCAGAGTCGCAGCACCGTCCGGCGGCGCTGCCGGCAACGACGCTCCCGCCGCCGCGTGGCCGATGATCGTGCTGCGCTCGCCCAAGGGCTGGACCGGGCCGAGAATGGTCGACGGGCTGCAGGTGGAAGGCACCTGGCGCAGCCACCAGGTGCCCCTCCCCGAGGTGCGAACCAACCCGGAGCACCTTGCGCAACTCGGCCGCTGGCTGCAGTCCTATCGCCCGGATGAACTGTTCGACGGTGAGGGCCGGCTCCGGCCCGATGTCGCCGCGAACGCCCCCGCCGGGCAGTTGCGGATGAGCGCCACCCCGCACGCCAACGGCGGCATCCTGCTGCGCGACCTCAAGCTCCCCGGTTACGCGGACCACGCGGTGGACGTCGCCCAGCCGGGCCGGGAACGGATCAGCGCCATGGTCACCCTCGGTGCATGGCTGCGGGACGTGATCTCGCTCAACCCGGAAACCTTCCGGCTTTTCGGCCCGGACGAGACGGCGTCGAACCGCTTGCAAGACGTCTTTGAGGTCACGGACAAGGTTTGGCAATACCGGATCGAGGAACTCGACGAGCACCTGGCACGCGCCGGCCGGGTGATGGAGGTCCTCAGCGAACACCTGTGCCAGGGGTGGCTGGAGGGCTACCTGCTGACCGGCCGGCACGGCGTGTTCAGCTGCTATGAGGCCTTCATCCACATCGTCGACTCGATGTTCAACCAGCACGCGAAGTGGCTCAAGGTCCACCGCGAGCTGCCGTGGCGCCAGCCCGTCGCCTCACTGAACTACCTGCTCTCCTCGCATGTCTGGCAGCAGGACCACAACGGCTTTTCGCACCAGGACCCGGGGTTCATCGACCACGCGGTGAACAAGAAAGCCGAGGTCATCCGCGTCTACCTGCCGCCGGACGCCAACACCCTGCTCTCGGTGATGGAGCACTGCCTCGGATCGCGGGACTACGTCAACATCGTCGTCAGCGGCAAGCAGCCCTCGCCCACCTGGCTGGGGCCGGCCGACGCGGCGCACCACTGCCAGCGCGGGCTGGGCATCTGGGAATTCGCCGGCTCCGAGGTCCCCGGCGAGGAGCCCGACGTCGTGCTGGCCTGCGCGGGGGACGTCCCCACGGTGGAAACTGTGGCCGCGGCCGAGCTGCTCAAGGAGGGGGTGCCGGGGCTGAAGATCCGGGTGGTGAACGTGGTGGACCTGATGCGGCTCCAGGACGCCGCGGAACACCCGCACGGGCTGACGTCGCGGGACTTCGACGGCATCTTCACCGCGGACAAGCCGATCATTTTCGCCTACCACGGCTACCCCTCGCTGATCCACCGGCTGGCGTACCGCCGCACCAACCAGGAGGGCCTGCACGTGCGCGGTTACAAGGAGGAAGGCACCACAACGACGCCGTTCGATATGGCCATGCTGAACGGGATCGACCGCTTCCAGCTCGCCATCGACGCGATCGACCGGGTGCCGGGACTGGCGGAGCGGCATTCCCTGCTGCGCCAGTCGCTGCAGGACCGCCGCATCCGGGCGCACAACCACACCCGGGCCCACGGCGAGGACGCGAAGGAGATCAGCGGCTGGACCCTCGGCGCGGACTAGCCGCCGGCTAGCCGCCGGCAGCCGGCCCGGGCTGCGCGCGCCCGGAAGCGGGCCGCTACGGCCGGGGGCCGGGGAGGGCGTCCAGGCCGCCGACGGGCAGATGAATCCAGCCCTCTGTCCGTGCGGCCCGGGCGTGGCCGGCGTCGGGGCGGAGCGTGCTGCCGAGCGCCACGGCCCGGGCGGTCAGGGAGGCGATGAGCGCGTCGAACAGGTCGTCGGAGCCGGCCAGTTGCTCGTCGTGGCCGGCCAGGTCCAGCCAGGGTGCCGCGCGCGTGAGCACGCCCAGCAGCTCGCGGAGGCGCTGCGTTTCCGCGCCGCCGCGTCCTTTGTAGCCGCGGGCCAGCAGGCCCCAGGACTTCAGGGACGCCGCCGGGTAGACCTCTGCCAGCCGGCCGCTGCCGTCCCGTGCCTGCGGTCCGTGGTCCCGGGCGATCTTGGCCTGGATGACGGCGCAGCGCATCGCCGGGTGGGCCAGCCGGTCGGCGGAGACACTGAGCGGGATCAGCCCGGTCCGGGCGGTGACAAAGCGGTCGGTGTCGCGGTAGGCCAGCAAGCGGCGGCCCTCGATTCCGTCGTGGTCCAGCACGGGCTGCGCGTCGCCGGCAAGGTGGCCGGCGATGAAGGGCAGGAAGGCGTCCGGCCAGCCCACCGGGCAGTCGATTCCGGTCAGGTCGCTCGCGGCGAAGAGCCGGACGATCTCGCCGTCGTCGACGCCGAGCGACAGGTGCGTCAGGCGGGCGGCGCCATCGCCCCATTCGACGACGGCGGCCGCGGTCTTCTTCGTGGCCGCGGCGAGGTCGACGCCGAGGGTCCTCACCGCGTGCCGCCCTGGCCGGGCTTCGGCGCGGGCACCGTTCAGACCGCCCGGTACCGGAGGGCGCCGGGAATCCCGCCGCGGCGCTCCAGGCCCCGGCCGGCAGCGAAGCGGGCCCACATGGCGCGGAGTTCACGACCCTGGGCGTTGATGTCCTCCCACGTGGCGCCGGCGAGCAGTCCGGCTCCGGCCCACGTCTTTTCGTCGCCGAACAGCAGCGGCAGGTCCACGGTGTGCGCGGCGCCGTAGGGGTTTCCCGGCGCGGCCCAAGACAGCACGTAGCGGTAGGCCCTCCCTCCGGCCCGGGCATGCCGCCGGGCAAACTTCCGGGCCCCCCGGCCGTACACCGCCTCGGTCACAGCCCAGTTGATGGCCTTCACAGCGGCGTTCCCGACCACCGGGACCCGGCCGAGGCGGCTGACGGCGCGGTTGCGCGGCAGGAACATCCGGGCCTCCTCGGAGGTGTGCCCGATGAGGACCTCGATTCCGGGGGCCGTCGAGTTCCAGGCGGCCTCAATGCCACTCTCCGGCGGCAGTGGGGCATGCCCGTACTGGGTGCCGAACGGCATGGCCGCGATCAGTCCGTACTTCCGGGCCACCTGGGAGACGTGCCCTTCAATCTCGACGACGTCCATTGCCGGGGTGTCTTCGGTGACGGCCTCGGCGGCCACGCCCATCGCGGCGCTCATCTTTGCCCGGCCCCGGGTGATGCCCAGCGGGGCGCTCTGGATGATCGCGCGCCGGAACAGGGCGGGCGCCTCCGGCGTCGACATCAGGTGCGCTACGGCGTCGCCGCCGGCGGATTGGCCGAAAGCCGTGACGTTGTCCGGATCGCCGCCGAACGCGCCGATGTTGCGCTGCACCCAGCGGAACGCCTCGAGCTGGTCCAGGAGTCCGAGGTTGGCCGGCCGGCCGGTGCCCGTGGCCAGGTAGCCGAACAGGCCGAGGCGGTACGTCACGGAGACCACGATCACGCGGTTTTCGGCGACGAGGGCCTTGGGGTCGAAAATCGCGAGGTCCCCGGAACCGGAGGTGTAGGAGCCGCCGTGCAGCCAGACCATTACCGGCACCCGTTCGCCGTCGCGCAGGTTCGCCGGCCGGGTGATCGAGAGACGCTGGCAGTCCTCGCTGCCGGGCAGCTCGCCGTACCGGGTGCCGAGGATGTCATCGAGGAACGGGACCGGGGCCTGCGGGCAGGCGGGGGAGGGCGAGGTGGCCGGGAGGACCTCGGTCCAGTCGGGTGCGCTGACCGGCGGCTGGAAGCGCGCAGCGGTCGCGTACGGAATGCCCATGGCCCGGAGCACGTCGCCGTCGCGCCGTCCGGTGACCGGGCCGCAGGGCGGACTAAAGGCAGGCTCGGCGTTCATGAACCAACAATTTCACACAATTCTGACCCGCGGCTGGCAAAGCGCGAACGTACACTTGAGGCCCCAAAATCCTTGGATTCGGGGGCCTCAAGTGTACGTTCGCGCGTGGCGGGGAGGGACTAGTGTCCGGCGCCCGGGACGTAGCGCTTGATCGAGGCTTCGAGCTCGGCTTCGGCCGCGGCGCGGTCGCCCCAGCCCTCGGCCTTGACCCACTTGCCGGGCTCCAGGTCCTTGTACCGGGTGAAGAAGTGCTCGATTTCCTTGATCAGGTATTCGCTGACATCGCTGATCTCGTTGATGTGGTCGAAGCGGGCGTCGGCCGGCACGCAGAGGACCTTGGCGTCCCCGCCGCCGTCGTCGGTCATGTTGAAAACGCCGATCGGGCGGGCCTCGACGATCACGCCGGGGTGCAGATCGAAGTCCTGCAGCAGCACCAGGGCGTCCAGCGGGTCGCCGTCCTCGCCCAGGGTGTTCTCGAAGAAACCGTAGTGCGTGGGGTACTGCATGGAGGTGAACAGGACGCGGTCCAGGCGGACGCGGCCGGTCTCGTGGTCGACTTCGTACTTGACGCGCGATCCCTTGGGGATCTCGATGGTCACGTCATGCTTCATGGAATGCTCCTCGACGGATTCAGGGGGTGCGCGGCACACGTGAGGCCCAGAAAAAGCAGTGCCGGTGCCGCCGACTACTATTGAGGATATAGCGACAGGCCCAGGTTTCAGGAACTAGTGGGGACATTTCGGGACTAAGGACCAGCAGCAGCATGACACGCAGTAAGCGCCGCGCCGCCACCGCTCCGGCGTTCGGAAGGGTTGGCCGCATCCTCCCGATGCTGCTCCTGACCCTCCTGGTGGTGGCGCTCATTCTCCCCGCAGGCGCGGCGATCAGTCCCGGCTTCCTCGGGCCCGCCCGGCCGCAGGAACCTGCGGCAGCCGGGCCCTGGCAGCAGCTTCCCGCCACCCTGAGCGCTCCGGGCGCCGGCGGCCCGAGCGGCGGCGGTGCACGGCCGCTTAGCGACGCGGCGCCGGTGCCGGATGCGGCGGCGCTCGCCGCCCAGCTCAATGCCACCCTGAAGACCGACGGCGCCGGGTCCTTCAGCGGGGTGGTGCAGGACGCCGTCACCGGTGAGGTCCTCTTCGACCGGGCCGGCGACGAGGTCCGGGCCCCGGCCTCGAATATCAAGCTGCTGACCGCCGCCGCCGCGCTGCGCACGCTTGGCCCGGACCGGCGCTTCAGCACCAAGGTCGTCGCCGGCGCCACACCCGGCACCGTTGTCCTGACCGGCGGCGGGGATGTGTTGCTGGGCGCGGGGGAGTCGGCGCCGGATGCCGTGCTGGGCCATGCCGGGCTCGCGACCCTCGCGCAGTCCACCGTCAGTGCCCTCCAGCAGGCGGGCGTCTCCGGCCCGGTGACCGTGCTGCTGGACGATTCCCTGTTCACCGGACCGCCGCTGAGCCCGGCCTGGAGCCCGGAGGATGTCGCCGCCGGCGAGGTGGCCCCGCTGTTCCCGCTTGCCCTGAACTCGGCACGCTTCGAACCGGGCAGCACCACCGGGCCCCGGCCGGTGGACGCCGCCATGGCAGCCGCCGAGACGTTCGCGGCCCGGCTCGCGTCGGCCGGCGCCGCCGCGGGACTCACCGTGGCTCCCGGTGTCGCCAGGGTGCCGGCCACCGAAAAAACACCGGACGACGCCGGCCACGCCAACAAGGTGCTGGCCGAAGTCGAGTCGGCCACCGTCGGCCAGCAGGTGGACCTGTTGCTGCGCACCTCTGACAATTACCTCACCGAAGTCATGGGCCGGATGGTGGCAGCGGCCAGCGGCAAACCCGCCAGCAACGAGGGCGCTGTCGCCGCCGTGCTGCAGCAGCTCGAGGAGCTGAAGATCCCCTCGGCAACGCTCCGGGCAGCCGATCTCGCCGGGCTGACCCTGGCGAACCAGGTCTCGGCCCGGCAGCTCTCCGCCGTGGTCCGGGCGATGACCACGGGCACGGACAGCAGGCTTCGCTCCGCCTTGGCCGGCTTCCCGGTGGCCGGGCTGACCGGGACGCTCGGCAGCCGGTACACGGACACCAGTACCTCCCGGGGCGCCGGACTGGTCCGGGCCAAGACCGGAACGCTGAACACCGTGATCGCCCTCAGCGGCTACGTGGTCGACGCCGACGGCCGGCTGCTGGTCTTCTCCTTCATCGGGAACAACCTGACGCCGGGCGCGGCCGGCAACAAGGCGGCCCTGGACCGCACCGCCTCGGCCCTGGCTGCCTGCGGGTGCCGCTGAGGCTGCGCCGTTTCGACGGTTCCCTGCGCACTCGCTGCCCAGGCACATCTAACCTGCGGGGAACCGTCGAAACGGCGGGGACCGGCCGCGACGTTCGCCGGCCGACGCATTTAAGGCGCATCCCCGGGCCACTGTGATCTGATGGGGGCTATGGAGTCCTCTTCGCGCGAGACATCAGCCCAGACACCAAGCCAGGCAGCCCAGGCCCTCATCAACTGGGAGCTGGCGGCCTCCACGGCGGCGCGGCTGACCCCGGCCGGCCCGTCCCTGGGATCCGGGGAGATCGGCGCCGCCGTCGAAAACCTGCGCCTCATGGCGGACATTTCCGTGCCGCACGTCCATGACATCACCGGACTGGAAGCGGCCCGGGACCTCCGCGACTCCTCCGTCCTGGTGGTGGACCGGGCCTCCTGGGCCAAGGCCAACACCCAGAGCTTCGCCGTGATGCTGCAGCCGGCAATCGAGAAAATGCTCGAAAGCCGCCGCGGGACCGTGGGCCCGGGCGCGGCCAGCGTCGGCGGCGCGATCACCGGCAGCCAGCTGGGCGCCATCCTGGCCTTCCTCTCCAGCAAGGTCCTGGGCCAGTACGACCCGTTCTCCGCCCTGGCCACGAACTCCACGGCCCCCGCCGCGGGCCGGCTGCTGCTGGTGGCGCCCAACATCATCTCGGTGGAACGCGAGCTCAACGTGGCGCCCGAGGACTTCCGGCTCTGGGTGTGCCTGCACGAACAGACCCACCGGGTGCAGTTCGCTGCCGCCCCTTGGCTGCGCCACCACATGCTGGACCAGATCGAGGATCTCAGCGCCCACCTGCTGGGTAATGTCGACTCCATCATGGAACGCGCTGCCGCCGCCGCGAAATCGCTCCGGGACCGCTCCGCCCCGGGTTCAGCCCCCGGCCGCGGAGCCATCCTGGACCTGCTCCAGGACCCCGAGGAGCGGGCGGCGATCTCCCACCTCACGGCCGTCATGAGCCTGCTGGAGGGCCACGCAAACGTGGTCATGGATGCCGTCGACGCCAGCATCGTCCCCTCGGTCAAGACCATCCGGCAGCGCTTCAACGCCCGCGGCAAGGACCGCGGCGCCATCGAGAAGTTCATCCGCAGCCTGCTTGGTCTGGACGCGAAGATGCGGCAGTACAGCGACGGCTCGAAGTTCGTCCGCGAAGTGGTCGACGCCGCCGGGATGGAAGGCTTCAACCGGGTCTGGGAGTCCGCCGACCACCTCCCCACCGAACCCGAAATCCACGACTCGAAGCTGTGGCTCGAGCGGATGGGGCTTTAGTCCGCGTGCCTGCCCCCACCCAACCGGGCCAGCCGGCGGTTCCCGGCGGACGACGCCGGCCCGGCCGGCTCGCGCCCGTCGTCGGCAAGGCGCGGAAAATGCTGCAGGACGCCCTCGCCGACGCCGGCTACCCCGCGCGGGTCCTCGTGGCCTGCAGCGGCGGGCCCGACTCGCTCGCGCTTGCCGCCGTCGCCGCCTACTTCGCCCGCCGCGGCCACGTCGACGGGCATCCCGTCGCTGTCGGCGCCGTCGTGGTGGACCACCAGTTGCAGCCCGGCTCCGCCGGCGTCGCCGCCGCGGCGGCCACGGCATTGCGGGAGCTGGGACTCGCGCCGGTCCAGGTCAGGGTCGTTGACGTCGCCCCCACCGGGATGGGCCCGGAAGCCGCCGCCCGGGACGCCCGGCACGCGGCCCTCGAGGCGTGCGCCGACGACACCGGCGCCTCGGCCATCCTGCTGGGCCACACCCTGGACGACCAGGCCGAACAGGTCCTGCTGGGCCTGGCCCGCGGCTCTGGAACCCGCTCGCTGGCCGGGATGCGGCCGGTCCGCGGACGCCTGCTGCGGCCGTTCCTGGGCCTGCGCCGGGCCGAGACGCTGGAAATCTGCTCCGTCGAGGGACTGGATCCGTGGCATGACCCCAGCAATGAGGACCCCTCGTTTGCGCGGTCCCGGACCCGGGTCCAGGTGTTGCCGATGCTGGAGGAGAAGCTCGGCCCGGGGGTTGCCGAGTCGCTGGCCAGGACGGCGTCGATCCTGCAGCTCGACGCCGACTACCTCGAGGATGTGGCCAGCGACACCTTTGACCGGCTGCAGGAGCGCACCGGCACGGAGCTCAGCCTGCCCGAGGCCGCGTTGCGCGACCTGGCGCCGGCGATCAGGTTCCGGGTGATCGCCAAGGCGGCCGCCGCCGTCGGAGGCCAACAACCCAGCTACCAGCGGCTGCTGGCCGCCGAAGCCCTGCTGCGCCGGCAGGGATCCGCCGGGCCGGTGGAGCTGCCCGGCGGCGTAAGCGTCTACCGCCTCTCCCTCGCCCAGCTGACCGAGGCGGGGCAGTCCGGCGCGGGCGGCGTTCCCCGCGAGGGCGCCCGCTGTGGGAAGCTTGTATTCCGGCCTCAAAAACCGCCCCAAAATTAGTCGCACCCGCATCTACACAGGAGCCATTGGTGGATTCAAACGACGTCCAGGCAGACCTCAAGCACGTTCTCTACTCCAAGGAGCAGATCCAGTCCCGGATCACTGAACTCGCTGCCCAGATCGACAAGGACTACGAAGGCCGCGATCTGCTGATCGTCGGTGTGCTCAAGGGTGCGGTCATGGTCATGGCCGACCTGGCCCGTGCACTGCACAGCCACGTCTCGATGGACTGGATGGCCGTCTCCTCCTACGGCTCCGGCACCCAGTCCTCCGGCGTGGTCCGCATCCTCAAGGACCTCGACACCGACCTGATGGGCAAGGACGTCCTGATCGTCGAGGACATCATCGACTCCGGGCTCACGCTCTCGTGGCTCAAGACCAACCTGGAGTCCCGCGGCCCGGCCTCGGTGGAGATCTGCACCGCGTTCCGCAAGCCCACCGCCGCGAAGGTCCAGATCGACGTCAAGTACGTCGGTTACGACATCCCCAACGAATTCGTCGTCGGCTACGGCCTGGACTACGCCGAAAAGTACCGCAACCTCGACTTCGTCGGCACCCTCGCGCCGCACGTCTACGAGTAAACCCGCGACTGCCCGGCGGCTTCCCTCCGGCCCGGCGGCGGGTCAGTTCTGCACCCGCACAGCCCTCCGCTACGCCGACAGGGAACTTTTAGCCTTGACCGTGCGTGAGTCACTGCGACGGTGTATAGCTAGAACCTGACGCAGCACCCACGCGCGCAGATCGGTCGCCGTGCAGCACTACCAGGAGGGACGGGGCCAGCCCCCGATCAGATGAAAGCTAAGAGTTTCTTCAAGGGCCCGGGCATCTGGATTGTCGTTGTTATCGGCATGCTCCTGCTGGCCTTTGCCACCCTGGCCCCGGGCGGCTCGGCCCGCATCGACACGGACAAGGGCCTGGCGCTGTTGACCGACGGCGGCAAGGTCGAGCAGGCCAAGATCTTCGACGCCGAGAACCGCGTGGACCTGGTCCTGAAGGACAACCTGCAGGTCGACGGGCAGGACAAGGGCAAGAACGTCCAGTTCTACTTCGTCAACGCCCGTGCGCAGGATGTCGTCAAGGCCGTGACCGACGCCAAGCCGCCGAGCGGCTTCACCGACCAGCCGGTCGAGACCAACTGGTTCTCCGGCCTGTTCTCCCTGCTGGTCCCGGTACTGCTGCTGGGCGTGCTGTTCTGGTTCCTGCTCTCCCGGATGCAGGGCGGCGGCTCCAAGGTCATGCAGTTCGGCAAGTCCAAGGCCAAAATGGTCAACAAGGATATGCCGCAGGTGACCTTCAGCGACGTCGCCGGCGCCGACGAGGCCGTCGAGGAACTCGAAGAAATCAAGGAATTCCTCCAGGAACCGGCGAAGTTCCAGGCCGTGGGCGCCAAAATCCCCAAGGGCGTGCTGCTGTACGGCCCTCCCGGTACCGGCAAGACCTTGCTGGCCCGTGCCGTCGCAGGCGAGGCAGGCGTTCCCTTCTTCTCGATCTCCGGCTCCGACTTCGTTGAAATGTTCGTCGGCGTGGGCGCGTCCCGTGTCCGCGACCTGTTCGAGCAGGCAAAGGCCAACGCGCCGGCCATCATCTTCGTGGACGAGATCGACGCCGTCGGACGGCACCGCGGTGCCGGCATCGGCGGCGGCAACGATGAACGCGAGCAGACCCTCAACCAGCTCCTGGTTGAAATGGACGGCTTCGACGTCAAGACCAACGTCATCCTGATCGCTGCCACCAACCGCCCCGACGTGCTCGATCCCGCGCTGCTCCGCCCGGGCCGCTTCGACCGCCAGATCTCCGTCGAGGCCCCGGACTTGATCGGCCGCGACCAGATCCTGAAGGTCCACGCCAAGGGCAAGCCGATGGCTCCCGGCGTCGACCTGCGGGCCGTTGCCAAGAAGACCCCGGGTTACACCGGTGCGGACCTGGCCAACGTCCTCAACGAGGCCGCCCTGCTGACCGCCCGCTCGAACGCCAACCTGATCGATGACCGCGCGCTCGACGAGGCCATCGACCGCGTGATGGCCGGCCCGCAGAAGCGCAGCCGAGTGATGAAGGAACACGAGCGCAAAGTCACCGCCTACCACGAGGGCGGCCACGCCCTGGTCGCGGCGGCGCTGCGCAACTCGGCCCCCGTCACCAAGATCACCATCCTGCCGCGCGGCCGCGCCCTCGGCTACACCATGGTGGTTCCGGAGAACGACAAGTACTCCGTGACCCGCAACGAACTGCTTGACCAGATGGCCTACGCCATGGGCGGCCGGGTGGCCGAGGAACTCGTCTTCCACGACCCCTCCACCGGTGCGTCCAACGACATCGAGAAGGCCACCGGGATCGCCCGCAAGATGGTCACCGAGTTCGGCATGAGTGAGCGCGTCGGCGCCGTGCGCCTCGGCCAGGGCGGCGGGGAGCCGTTCCTGGGCCGCGACGCCGGCCACGAGCGCAACTACTCGGACCAGATCGCCTACGTCGTGGATGAGGAGGTGCGCCGCCTGATCGAGGGTGCGCACGACGAGGCCTACGCCATCCTGACCGAGAACCGCGACGTCCTGGACCAGCTGGCGCTCGAGTTGCTGGAACGCGAAACCCTGAACCAGCAGGAGATCGCCCACGTCTTCACGAACATCCGCAAGCGCGACTTCCGCGAGATCTGGCTCTCCAAGGAAAGCCGGCCGATCCAGGCCGTCGGCCCGGTGGAGTCCCGCCGCGAGAAGGCCGAGCGGGAGGCCCAGGAGGAAGCCAAGGAGGCCCGGCTCGAAGAACCGCTGGACGCCCTGCCCCCGCACGCCCAGGGCGTCCCCGGACAGGAGCCCTTCCAGGGCGGGGTGACGGATCTGGGGCCTGACGGCCATCCCGGCTAGGCTTCTTCTGTGACTTCCTACTTCGACGACGACGACGTTCCCGCCACCGCCGCCCCCCTCCCCTCGGACGGGGCGGCGGCCGACGGCCGGGACGGCACCAAGGTCGACCGCCCGCGGATCCAGGCGGCGGTCCGCGAGATCCTGCTCGCCATCGGCGAAGACCCGGACCGCAGCGGCCTGCTGGACACCCCGAAGCGGGTGGCCAAGGCCTACGCGGAGATGTTCGCCGGCCTGCACCACGACCCGGCGGAGATCCTCGCGACCACCTTTGACCTGGACCACGAGGAACTGGTCCTGGTCAAGGACATCCCGTTCTACTCGACCTGCGAGCACCACCTGGTGCCGTTCCACGGGGTGGCCCACGTCGGCTACATCCCCTCGCACGACGGCAAGGTCACCGGGCTGAGCAAGCTGGCCCGGCTGGTGGACATGTTCGCCCGCCGCCCGCAGGTCCAGGAACGCCTCACCACCCAGATCGTCGAGGCTCTGACCACACACCTGAAGCCGCGCGGCGCGATCGTCGTGATCGAATGCGAACACCTGTGCATGTCCATGCGCGGCATCCGCAAGCCCGGCGCGAGGACCGTCACCAGTGCGGTTCGCGGGCAACTGCATGACCCGGCCACCCGCGCCGAAGCCATGAGCCTCATCCTCGGAAGGTAAGAAAAGCACTATGGACACCCTCGCCGCAGCCCCCGGAACCGGACCTGCCACCTCGCCGCTGCCCGTGCTGCGCAAGCCGCGCCCGGCCGCGAGCTTCAAGGACCTGCCCACGGACCGGACGCTCGTGATGGGGATCCTGAACGTCACCCCGGATTCGTTCAGCGACGGCGGCAAGCACGCGACGTCGGACACCGCCGTCGCCGCCGGCCTGCGGATGTTTTACGCAGGCGCGGACATCATCGACGTCGGCGGCGAATCCACCCGCCCCGGCGCCGCCGAAGTCAGCGTCGCGGAGGAGCAGCGCCGGGTGCTGCCGGTGATCGAGGCCCTGGTCAAGGCCGGCGCGCTGGTCAGCATCGACACCACGCATGCCGCCACCGCCGAGGCGGCGCTGGCAGCGGGGGCCACGATCATCAACGACGTCTCCGGCCTCACGATCGAGCCTGAGATGATCGAGCTCGTGGCGCGCAGCAAGGCGCCCTACATCCTCACGCACCGCCGCGGCGACGCCAGCACCATGGACTCGCTGACCGACTACCGTGACGTGGCCCGCGACGTCGCCGCCGAACTCGCCGGCGTCCGTGACAAGCTCTACGCTGCCGGCGCCACCCCGGAGCAGATCATCGTTGATCCCGGCCTGGGCTTCGCCAAGAACGAGGCGCAGAACTGGGAACTGCTGCAGGACCTGGACGTGCTGCAGGCCATGGGGCACAAGGTCCTCGTCGCGGCGTCCCGGAAACGCTTCCTGGGCAGCCTGCTGACCGTCGCCGGCAAGTCCGCCCCGCCGCAGGAGCGGGACGCGGCCACCGCCGCCGTGACCGCCATCAGCGCCTTCCGCGGCGCCTGGGCCGTCCGCGTGCACGACGTCGGCCCCAGCCTTGACGCCGTCAAGGTCGCCGCCCGCATCGCCCCGGCGGCCGGCCCGTCGCCGGTCCCCGCCGCGCCCGGCAACGGCTGACCGGCAGCCATGGACCGGATCACGCTCAGCGGTGTCACCGCCATCGGGCACCACGGGGTGTTCGACTTCGAACGCCGGGACGGGCAGCCGTTCGTCGTCGACGCGGTGCTGCACCTGGACTTCAGCAAGGCCGCGGCGTCCGACGACGTCCTGGACACAGCGCATTACGGCGAGGTGGCCGGCTGCATCCGCGGCTGGATCACCGGCACGCCGCTGAACCTGATCGAGGCCCTCGCCGTCCGGATCGCGGAGGATGTGTTGCGGCGCTTCCCGGTGGCGGCCGTGGACATCACGGTGCACAAACCCCAGGCCCCGATCGAGGTCGACTTCGGCGATGTGTCCGTCAGCGTGCACCGGGACCGGCAATGAGCGCCCAGGCCGCCGCCTACACGCGGGCCGTGATTGCCCTTGGCAGCAACCTGGGGGCCCGCAACGACACCCTTTCCGCGGCGGTAGCCGACCTTGTCGACCCGCCGGAAGTGCGGCTGTTGGCCATTTCGCCGATCGTGCAAACGAAGGCCGTGGGCGGCCCCGCCAACCAGCCGGATTTCCTGAACATGGTGATCGCCGTGGAGACCTCACTGTCCCCGGAGGAGCTGCTGCGGCACTGCCACGCGGTGGAGCAGAAGCACCTGCGGGTCCGCGAGGTCCGCTGGGGCCCGCGCACCCTCGACGTTGACATCATCACCTACGGTGACCTGGTGAGCTCCGACCCTGAGCTCACCCTCCCGCACCCGCGGGCCGCGGAACGCGCCTTCGTGCTGTACCCGTGGTCCCTGATCGACCCCGCCGCCGAGCTCAACGGCGAACGCGTGGGCGAGCTGGCCGCCAGGGCTGCCGATTTCCCGGACCTCGTGCCCTTCGACGGCTTCGAAGACCTCAGCGGCGCGACCGGGGCGGGAGCGGTGGAGGCTCCGTGAAGCTGACCAACCCCCTCGTGCTGCTCGTGATCGGCGTCGGACTCGCCGCCGCGGGCTGGTTCGCCACCCTGCTGGCCAGCCGCTACAGCCTGGCGACCCCGGTGCTGCCGCTGACCGGCCTGGTCACCATGGGCGTGATCGTGGTCCTCACCCTGGTCCTCGGGATCCGTGTGCTGCGCTGGCGCAACGGCAAGAAGAAGAAAATGCTCAACCCGATCCTCGCCGCCTGGACCCTGGTCCTCGCCCAGGCCTGCGCCTACACCGGCGCCATGCTGCTGGGCTGGCACGCCGGGATCTTCCTGGACCAGTTGCGGCTGTGGAATGTGCGCAGCGGGCAGGCCATTACCTGGCAGACGCTCGTCATGGCCGGCGGCGGCCTCGCCATGATTGTGGTGGGCCTGGTGGTGGAGCGGTTCTGCCGTATTCCGCCCGAGGACGGCGACGCCGAGGGGACCCCGGGGTTGCAGGGGAAGCGCGGCAAACCGAAGGCGGAAGGCGAGTATGCGTACCGAGGCGATTGACCCGCCGGGCGTGGCATGGTTGCGGGTCTCACCGAAGTACGTCACGGTGCGGGTCGTCGGCTGGGCGCTGGCGAACCTCGTCGCCGTCGCGGTGCTGTGCCTGCCGCTTGTGCTGGTCCTGACCGGTGCGTGGGCGTGGCCGCCGCTGTGGCTCGCCGTAGCCGTCCCCGCCGCAGCCTTCCTGCTGGCCCTCTGGCGCCTGGTGCTGATACCGCGCCAGGTCCGGTCCATCGGCTACGCCGAACGCGAGGATGACCTGCTGATCCGCCGCGGAATCTTCTTCCAGCGCACCCTCGTGGTGCCTTACGGGCGGATGCAGTACGTCGACATCGGCGCCGGGCCGGTGGAACGCGGCCTGGGCCTGTGCACCGTCAAGCTCCACACCGCTTCGGCGGGGACCAGCGCGGAGATCCCCGGCCTGCCCGCCGGGGAAGGAGCGCGGCTGCGCGAACAGCTCTCCGCCCGCGGCGAGGCCCGGCTGGCCGGACTGTGACCGGCAGCGGGGACGGCTGGCAGCGCGTCCACCCGGCGTCGCCCTTTGTCCGGGGCTGGGTGGCGTTGGCCGCACTGTTCTTCTTCTTTGGCCGCGACTCCGTCGAACGACTGCTCCAGGGCGCCCCGGTCTTTGACGAGCGGCTCGCTGGGCGGGCGCCCTGGCTGCTGCTGGGTGGCGGCACGGTGCTGCTGCTGACCGTGCTCGGCTTTGTGCTGAGCTGGTATTTCACCCGCTACCAGGTGGCGGACGGCTATGTGCGCGTCAACACCGGGTTCCTGTTCAAGCAGCAGCGGCAAGCGAGGCTGGACCGGGTCCAGGCGATCGACGTCGTGCAGCCCCTGCTCGCCCGGATCTTCGGACTCGCGGAGCTCAGGTTCGAGGTGGCCGACGCCGGGCAGTCGGCGGTGCACCTGGCCTACCTGCGCGCCGACGAGGCCCGCCGTCTCCGCGCGACCATCCTTGCCAGTGCCTCCGGTGCTGCCGACGTGACCGCGCCACCCGGAACCGGGCAACAGGGTCAGCCCGGTGAGCCGGGCCGGCCCGCCCAATCCGGGCACGTGCGGCCGGCCGCCGTGGAGGCCCCGGAACATACGGTGCTGACCGTTCCGCCGGGCCGCCTCGCCGGATCCCTGGTACTGAGCGAACAGAGCGTCGTCATCGTCCTCGGCGCGGTCGCCTCCGTGGTGCTCTCCGCCGTGACCGAGAGCCGCAGTTTCTACTTCTACCTGATCCCCGCCGGCCTGGGCCTGGTCGCCGCCTACTGGAACTCCTTCAACAAGGGCTACAACTTCACCGCCGCCATCTCCGCGGACGGCATCCGGCTCCACTACGGCCTGCTCGACACCCAGGCCCAGACCCTGCCGCCGGGACGGATCCAGGCCCTGCGCGTCAGCCAACCGCCGTTGTGGCGCATCTTCGGCTGGTACCGGATGCAGGTCAACGTGGCCGGCTACGGGACGGCGGGCAGCAACGGCGAGGGTTCCTCCCGGACCACCCTGCTGCCGGTGGGGACGCTCGCGGAGGTGCTCACCATGCTCTCGCTGGTCCTGCCCGATCCCGGCACCCCGGACCCCGTGCGTATCTTCACCGCCGGACTGCACGGACTCGCGCCGGCCGCCGGCGGTGCGGCAGCCTCGGACGACGGCGGCTTCGTCACCACCCCGCGGCGGGCGCGCCTGCTCGCCCCACTGGGCTGGCGGCGCAACGGCTTTGCCGCCACTGACACCGCCCTGCTGATCCGCTCCGGCCGCTGGTGGCGCCAGCTCGTGCTGGTCCCGCACCAGCGCACCCAGTCGATGGCGCTGCAGCAGGGCCCGGTGGCCCGGCGCTTCAGGGTCGCGGACCTGGTCCTGCACACTACCGCCGGTCCGGTGGCGCCGCGGCTGGTCCAGGCCGGCCTGGACGAGGGCCGCGCCCTGCTCGACGCGCAGGCGGCCCGCGCCCGGACGGCACGGAAACGGCAGACCAGCGAACACTGGCTCGCCCGGACCTCACCCCTCGAACCCGCACCACAGGAAGGGCCGCAGCATGGCTAAGCCAGGACGCCTCGGCGTCGGAATCATTGGAGCCGGCAAGGTGGGCGCCGTCCTCGGGGCCGCACTGCGCGCCGCGGAACATGCCGTCGTCGGGGTCTCCGCCGTGTCGGACGCCAGCCGCGACCGTGCCGAAACACTGCTGCCCGGCGTCCCCATCCTCGAGGTGCAGGACATCGTGGAGCGCGCCGAACTGGTGCTGCTGGCGGTCCCGGACGACGCCCTCGGCCCCCTCGTGGAGGGACTCGCGAAGCTCGGGGCCTGGCAGCCCGGCCAGCTCGTGGCCCACACCTCGGGGCGTTTCGGCGTCGGAATCCTGCACCCGGTCCGTGCGGCGGGGGCCATCCCGCTGGCGCTGCACCCCGCCATGACCTTCACCGGCATGAGCCTGGACCTGACCCGGCTGCTGGACTGCAGTTTCGGCGTGACGGCCGACCCGGCCATGCTGCCGATCGCGCAGGCGCTCGTGGTGGAGATGGGCGCCGAGCCGGTCGCGATCGCCGAGGGGGACCGCACGCTGTACCACGCCGCCCTGGCCCACGGCTCAAACCACCTCGTCACCCTCGTGGCGCAGGCCTCCGAGCTGCTGCGCGACGTCGGCGTCGACGCCCCGGAACGGATGCTGGGTCCCCTGCTGCGCGCCACCCTGGAGAATGCCCTCGCGTCGGGGGAGTCGGCGTTGACCGGGCCTGTGGCGCGCGGGGACGTGGGGACCGTCGCCGCGCACACCGAGGCCCTGCGGGAACTCGGCGGCGGCTCGGGCGATATTCTGGACGCCTACCTGGCGATGGCCCGGGCGACGGCCCGCCGTGCCGGCAGCCGCGGGCTGCTAAGGCCGGAGCAAATCGACGGCATTCGGCAGGCGCTCAAGGGCCCCGGTACCGACGGCCCGCACCCTGAGGAAGGACCCTGAGATGGCCATCCAGCTCGTAACCACGGCTGCCCAGCTCCGCGCCGAAAGCGCGCGCCTGCTCACCGAAAAACGCGGCACCTCGCAGGGGCTGGTGCCCACGATGGGCGCCCTGCACGAGGGACATGCACGGCTGGCGCGCACCGCCGTCGAGCAGAACGACGTCGTGGTGGCCAGCATCTTCGTCAACCCGCTGCAGTTCGGCGAGGCCGTGGACCTTGAGCGCTACCCGCGGACCCTGGAGGCGGACCTGGCACTGCTCGACGCCCAAGGGGTGGACCTGGCCTTCGCGCCCGCGGTCGAGGAGGTGTACCCCGGCGGGGAGCCCATGGTCCGGATCACCTCAGGCGTGCTCGCGGAAAAATGGGAGGGTGCGTCCCGGCCGGGCCATTTCGACGGCGCCCTGACAGTGGTCGCGAAGCTGCTGCACTACGGGCTTCCCGGTGCCGGACAGGCCGCCTACCGGGCCTACTTCGGCCAAAAGGACGCCCAGCAGCTGACCCTGGTCCAGCGGATGGTGGCGGACCTGAACTTCCCGGTGGAGATCGTGCCGGTGCCGATCGTGCGGTCCGCGGACGGACTGGCCCTCTCCAGCCGGAACCGGTTCCTGTCCGCCGCGGAACGTGAGGCCGCCCTGGTGCTGTCCCGGGCCCTGCGGCTGGTCGAGAAGCGGGCCAACGCCCACGAACCGCTCGACCTGGAGTCGGCCCGGGCGCTTGTGGAGTCACAGCCGCTCGTGGAACTGGACTACTTCGACGTCGTGGATCCGCGCACCTTGGAGCCGCTTGCCGAGAACTGCCGCGAGACACCGTTCCGGGGCGAGGGCCTGGTGCTGATCGCGGCCAAGGTCGGGCCGGTGCGGCTGATCGATAACGTCCCGCTGAACTCCTAAACGGGCAACGCGGGGTCACCTGGCGCCCGTCCGGCGCCCCAATATGGGCCCGATCGGACCCCGCGTTGTTTTCCCAAGTCGGGAATTACCGGTGCAAACGGCTGGTTGGAAACCGTAGTGGCGACGATGCCCGCCGAATCCACTTCGACTCCCTGAGGGAATCCCGATGCCAGCAGATGCCCCTTCCAACGTCCAAGCCAGCCTGGCCCCGCAGCCCCGGACCGACGACGCCGCCCTGGCGACGGCGCAGCGCGGGGGAACCCCGGCAGCGGGGCCGGAGAAGCTGTCCCGGGAGTCCGTCACCGTCATCGCGACGCTGCTGGCGGCCACCTTCGTGGTGATCCTGAACGAAACCATCATGAACGTCGCCCTGCAGCGGCTGATGGTGGACCTGCGGGTCGACGCGCCCACCGTGCAGTGGCTCTCGACCGGCTTCATGCTGACCATGGCCGTGGTCATTCCGACCACCGGTTTCATCCTGCAGCGGCTCTCCACCCGGGCCGTCTTTATGCTGGCGATGGGGCTTTTCTCCGGGGGCACCCTCCTGGCTGCCGTCGCGCCGGGGTTCGCGGTCCTGCTGCTGGCCAGGATCATCCAGGCCGGCGGCACCGCCATCATGCTGCCGCTCCTGATGACCACCATCCTCACCCTCGTCCCGATTTCCCGCCGCGGCGCCGTGATGGGCAACGTCAGCATCGCGATCTCCGTGGCGCCGGCGATGGGACCTACAGTGTCCGGGCTGATCCTGCAGAATTTTTCCTGGCGCTTCATGTTCGTCTTCGTCCTGCCGATCGCCCTGCTCGCGTTCGGCATCGGGGCCAGGTTCCTGCGGAACATCGGCGAAAACGAGAAGACCCGGCTCGACGCGCTCTCCGTTATGCTGACCGTCCCGGCCTTCGGCGGTGTCGTCTACGGGCTGAGCCAGATCGGCGGCAGCGGCGGGGCGGCCACCCCGGCGGTAGCGGCGCTCGTCGTCGGCGTCGTGGCGCTGCTGGCTTTTGTCCTGCGCCAGCTCCGGCTGCAGAAGTCCGACGAGCCGCTGCTGGACCTGCGCGCCTTCAACTTCCGGATGTTCACCGTGTCCGTGCTGCTGCTGGTGGTCGCGATGATTGCGCTGTTCGGCGCCGTGATCCTGCTGCCCCTGTACCTGCAGGAAGTCCGCGGCCTCAAGTCTCTGGAAACCGGGCTCGCGCTGCTGCCGGGTGGTCTGGCGATGGGACTGCTGGGCCCGGTCATCGGCCGGCTCTTCGACCGGGTGGGACCCCTGCCCCTGACAGTCACCGGATCGGTGCTGATGGTGCTGGCTCTCTGGCAGTTCTCCGCGCTGGATGCCCAGACGCCGGTGGGCTGGATCATCGCGCTGCACGTGGCCCTGAGCCTTGGCCTGGCGCTACTGTTCACGCCGGCCTTCACCACGGGGCTGAACCCGCTGCCGCCGCACCTGTATTCCCACGGTTCCGCCATCCTGAGCACGCTGCAGCAGGTCGCGGGTGCGGCCGGTACCGCGTTGCTGGTTTCGATCTTCGCCGTCGTGTCGGCCGGCGCCGGAATCGTCGCCGGCATGCACGCGGCGTTCCTGACCGCGGCGGTCATAGCGCTCGCCGCCGTCGTGCTGTCCATGCTGATGCGCAAAACGGAAGGTGCCGGGGGTCCGGCAGCCCACTGACCCGCCCGCTTCTTAGCGCGAACGGACACTTGGGGCCCTCCTTGCGGGCCCCAAGTGTCCGTTCGGGCCCTGCCGCGGGCCCGAAGTGTACGTTCGGGCCGGAGGGGACGCTGGACCTAGCCGGCGAAGAACTCGCTGAGTTCGTCGATGAGCTTGTCCGGCGCCTTGTTGACACCGTCGTGGCCCATGCCCGGGAGGATCGTGTAGCTGGAGCCGGACAGCACGTCGTGGATTTGCCCGCAGGCCACGCCGAAGTACGCCGGGCTCTTCTCGCCCACGATGATCAACGTCTCGAGCGGCAGCTCCAGGAACGGTTCCGCCGGCATGTCGGCGGCGATGATCGCCTTGATTTCACGCACCCCGGTCTGCATGAGCTCGCGCAACTGCTTGCCGACCGGCGTGCCGGCGGTGAGCTTGTTCGCCAGCGTGAGCATGGACAGCGGCATCCGGGACAGGGCGCTCCCGGTCTCCAGGCCGCGGACCAGCACTGCGAGGGCGCGGTCGTCGTCGCCCGCCGCCGTCAGCCGCTCGTACTCGGGGGTCCAGTCCGCCGTGACGCTGTGGTTCACCGAGACGGCCGGGTCGTACACCGCCAGCCGCTCCACCGGCAGGGTGCGTGCGGCATGCAGCGCCACCGCGCCGCCGAAGCTGTGGCCAAAGACGTCGGTGCTCGCGGTGTGCTTCATCACGGCATCCAGGTCCCGGATGTCCACATCCAGCGTGTAGTCCTCCGGCTGCGGGGAGGACGAGCCGCGGCCGCGGCGATTGAAGGTGTGGACCGGACGGCCCAGGGCTGCGCTGAGCTTCTGCGCGAAACGGGTGTAGTCGGCGGCCGTCACCATCGAGGCGGGCACGACGACGACGCCGGAACCCGCCGCGGCAAGATCCGCGCCCGTGCTGAAAAGCTCGAGGGTTCCGCCGTCGGGGGTTCTGATGTTCTCGCGGGTCATGCTCCGAGCCTAGCCGAGGCGCCGGGGTCCGCACAGCAGGGCCGCCTTGGGTTAGCCCAGCCGGCCGCCGGAGATTTCGAGATAGCAGGAGCCGCACAGCGACTCGTACCAGGCGTCCTGCCCGTCGATCGCCACCTGGTCGCCGTCGAACACCACCTCGTCGCCGATCCGGCGGGTGTTGAAGATGGCCTTGCGGCCGCAGCGGCAGATGGTCTTGAGCTCCTCCAAGGTGTGCGCGATCTCAAGAAGCCGGAGCGATCCGGGGAAGGCACGCGTCCGGAAATCGGTGCGGATGCCGTAGGCGAGCACGGGGACGTTGTCGAGCACGGCGATGCGGAAGAGGTCGTCCACCTGCTCGGGCTCGAGGAACTGGGCCTCGTCCACCAGCAGGCAGGCCACGGGAGGTGTGTCCACGTGCTGGAGCAGGGCGTCCGGGTCGTCGCCGTGTGCGTGCGCAGAGAACAGTTTCCGGGCGGAAGCGCCGGCGGGGATCAGGAAGTCCACCGAGCGCGTCATGCCCAGCCGGGACACGACGTCGGCGTCGCCCTTGGTGTCGATGTCCGGCTTGGCGAGCACAACCCTCTGGCCGCGCTCCTCGTAGTTGAACGCGGCCTGCAGCAGGCCCGTCGACTTGCCGGAGTTCATCGCGCCGTAACGGAAGTAGAGCTTGGCCAAAGGGTTCCTTTCGACATACGTCGCCCCCGATTCTAGTGCCAGAAGTCAGCGTCCCAGCCGCAGCCGCCGCCTGATTCCGGGCCGCGCCTGAGTGCCCGCGCCGAGCAGGAACCTGGCCACCATCAGCGCCAGCCGGCGGTTTCCGGGCCGGAGCGGACCCTCGTGCAGCTGGCCGGGCACCACGGCGAACTCGATCGCGGGCACCGCCGCCGCGAGCTGGCGGCCGGTGTCGGCGAAGTAGTCCGGACTCCAGCCCCCGGTCAGCATCAGCGTCGGCGTCGTGATCGAGGCGAAGTCGGCGAGCTCGGCGTCGGCGGCCAGCACCGCCCGCATCTCCGCGACGGCGGTGGGCAGCAGCTCACGCATCTCGGCGCCTAGCGTGGTCCGGGCCGAGAGGATGCTGAGCATGCGCAAGGCCCCGAGCGGCAGCTTTGACACCGGACCCGCGGTCTCCAGCCCCTGGACCAGGTGGGCCCACGCCCTGTCCAGTTCCCCGGCCGCGACCGAACGCTCCAGCTCGGGCCGCCAGCGGCTGGTGAGGTTCCCGGCGAGGGACACCGCGGCGTCGTAAGTGACGAGGCGCCGGAGCGGCACGCTCCGTGCCGCCTGCAGCGCCACAAACCCGCCGTAGCTGTGCGCCACCACATCCGTGGACCCGGTCTGCCGCAGCACAGTGGCCAGGTCAGCCACCTCGGTCGCCGCCGAGTAGTCCGCAGGCTGCGGCGAGGACCCGGCCCGGCCCCGGCGGTTGTAGCAGTGCACCGGGCGGCCCAGCAGCCGGGTCAGGCTCCGGGCGAACGGACGGTACAGGGCAGCCGTGACCAAGGTCCCATGCACGACGACGACGCCGGTCCCCGCCGCCGGGTCCGGCGTGCCTTCAGCCGGCGCGGACAATGGCCCCGTGGCCGCGGGGCGCGCCGCCGCCGGAGCTGCTTCGGGTGCGGGGCGGAACGTGTTCAGCTCGAGGTGCCCCTCGCCGTCGTCGGTCCGAATCCTCCACGTCTCCACAGGCTTGAGTCTATTCCCGGTCCCTTCCTGCCCCGCCCGCACCGGCCGCTCCCGAAAGCCCGGTAAACTTGGGGATTGTGACTTCCCAAAACACCCCTGCCCCGCACGAGCACTCCGACGCCAGCGAACAGACCCTGGTCCGCATGGAGAAGCGCGCCAAGCTGATCGAACGCGGCATCGAGGCGTACCCGGTGGGAGTCGAGCGCACCCATTCGCTGACGGAGATCCGCGAAAAGTACGCCCACCTCGTGGCCGACGAGACCACCGGCGACGTCGTCGGCGTGACCGGCCGCATCGTCTTCATCCGCAACACCGGCAAGCTGTGCTTCGCCACCCTCCAGGAGGGCGGGACGGACGGGAAGGCCGTCCGGCTGCAGGTCATGCTCAGCCTGGCCAACATCGGCGAGGAAGCGCTCGCGGACTGGAAGGCCCTCGTAGACCTAGGCGACCACGTCTTCATCAAGGGCGAGGTGATCTCCTCCCGCCGCGGCGAGCTCTCCGTGATGGCCGAGTCCTGGTCGATGGCGTCCAAGGCGCTCCGGCCGCTCCCGGTGCTGCACGCCGAGCTGAACGAGGAAACCCGCGTCCGCCAGCGCTACGTGGACCTGATCGTCCGCGACGAGGCCCGCGAAATGGTTTACACCCGCGCCGCGATCACCCGCTCGATCCGCGAAACCCTGCACCGCCAGGGCTACGTCGAGGTGGAAACCCCCATGCTGCAGCTGGTACACGGCGGCGCCACTGCCCGCCCCTTCGAGACGCACATGAACGCCTTCGACCAGAAGATGACGCTGCGCATCGCCACCGAGCTGTACCTCAAGCGCACCGTCGTCGGCGGGATCGACCGCGTCTACGACATGGGCCGCGTCTTCCGCAACGAGGGCGTCGACTCGACGCACAGCCCCGAATTCACCACCCTGGAGAGCTACGAGGCCTGGGCGGACCAGTTCGTCATGGCGGACCGGATCAAGGAAATCATCCTCGACGCCGCCGACGCCGCCGGTGTGGGCCGCGTGCTCCAGACCGAGGCCGGCGAAATCAACCTCGACGGCGACTGGGCCTGGATGGCCGTGTACCCCGGCCTCTCCGACTTCGTGGGCCAGGACATCACCCCGGAGACCCCCGTCTCGGAGCTGCTGGCCATCGCCGCCAAGCACGAGGTCAAGGTCGACGCCGGCTGGGACGCGGAGAAGCTCGTGGTCGAGCTCTTCGGCGAGCTGGTCGAACCGACGCTGCTCAACCCCACCTTTGTCTACGACTACCCGCCCTCCGCCCAGCCCTTGGCCCGCCACCACCGCGAGGACAACCGGCTGATCGAGGCATGGGACCTGATCATCGGCGGGATGGAGCGCGGCACCGCGTTCTCCGAACTGATCGACCCGGTGATCCAGCGCGAACGGCTCACCGAGCAGTCCCGCCGCTCGGCCGCGGGCGACGTCGAAGCCATGCAGCTGGACGAGGACTTCCTCCGCGCCCTCGAGTACGGCGCCCCGCCGATGGGCGGCATTGGCCTCGGCATCGACCGGCTGGTCATGCTCTTCACCGGCGCCGGCATCAGGGAGACCATTCTCTTCCCGCTGCTCAAGCCCGAGGGTCACTAATCATGGAGTACATCGCCGTCCTGCTCCCGTCCGTGGTGGTCGGGCTCCTCTTCTGGTTCGCCATGAAGGCCATCTTCAACGCCGACAAATCCGAGCGCCAGGCCGAGGCCCGCGCCCAGGCGGAGGCGGCCGCCCGCGGGCCGGAGCAGAATCCCGCCACGGAAAACGGGCATTCCCCCGAACAGCGCTAAAAGCAACTATTCCTTCCTGTGGTTTTTCTTTGGAAGGGTTTTTTCACTTTGACTCGCGGCCATAAAAGGATGGATACTTTTTACAGATACATCCTGCTTTTCTAAATACTCATCCTTTTGAAAAGAGAGTCTTTATGGCACAGAAAGTAAAAATCATCCTCGTTGATGATCTGGATGGGGGATCCGCGGACGAAACTGTCCGGTTTGGCCTGGACGGCGTCAGTTATGAAATTGACCTGTCGTCCGGCAACGCGTCCGAACTCCGCTCGGCACTCGAGCGGTACGTGGGCCACGCACGCAAGACGTCAAGCGGCCGGGCAACCCGGACTAAAGTTTCCAGTGGCCGCAATCAGGACTCTGCGCAGATCCGGCAGTGGGCCCGGGACAACGGCTATGCGGTAAACAGCCGCGGCCGCATCCAGGCTGAAATTCAGGAAGCGTACCAAAAGGCGAATTCCTAGCCTCGAAGCCGCGTCCCGGACGCGGCCCCGCGGTGCAATTGACAGTGAGAAAGCCCCCGCCTTCGGGCGGGGGCTTTCTCGTGTGCGCCGGCCGGTGCTGGCGGCGCCGGTGCGTTGCCGCCCGGTTGCCGGCTGAAAATGCCGCGATAAGCCGGCGGCGCGCCGTGTCTCCAGGGTACCGGCAGCAGCAACCGGGCGGGAGCGCAGCAGCGTCCACGCACCCGGGCCGGGCCGGTCCGGGCCGCGCCGGGGCGCTCCGGTGGCGCTCCGGTGGCGCCCCTGACCCGTCCCGGTTTTTCCCCTGTGGCGAACAAGCCACAAATCTCGAACCCGGCCACGTAGCATCAAAGTACGTCGTAGCTAGGAGTGTGGCGAAAATGTTTGAGCGATTTACGGACCGTGCCCGTCGCGTAGTTGTGCTTGCCCAAGAAGAGGCACGCATGCTGAACCACAATTACATCGGCACCGAACACATCCTCTTGGGCCTGATCCATGAGGGTGAAGGTGTTGCCGCCAAAGCCCTCGAGTCCTTGAGCATCTCGCTCGACGGAGTGCGCGAGCAGGTGCAGGAGATCATCGGCCAGGGCCAGCAGGCCCCGTCCGGCCACATCCCCTTCACCCCGCGCGCCAAGAAGGTGCTGGAGCTCTCGCTGCGCGAAGCCCTGCAGCTGGGCCATAACTACATCGGCACCGAGCACATCCTGCTTGGCCTCATCCGTGAGGGTGAAGGTGTGGCTGCCCAGGTGCTGGTCAAGCTCGGAGCGGATCTGAACCGCGTCCGCCAGCAGGTCATCCAGCTGCTCTCCGGCTACCAGGGCAAGGAAACCACCGGTGCAGGCGTTGGCCCGGGCCAGGCCGAAGGCACCCCCGCCGGCTCGGTCGTCCTCGACCAGTTCGGCCGGAACCTGACCCAGGCCGCGCGGGAAAACAAGCTGGACCCGGTGATCGGGCGCGAGCAGGAAATGGAACGCGTAATGCAGGTCCTCTCCCGCCGCACCAAGAACAACCCGGTGCTGATCGGCGAGCCCGGCGTCGGCAAGACCGCCGTCGTCGAGGGCCTGGCCCAGGCGATCGTCCGCGGCGACGTGCCGGAGACCATCAAGGACAAGCAGCTGTACACCTTGGACCTCGGGTCCCTCGTGGCCGGCTCCCGCTACCGCGGTGACTTCGAAGAGCGCCTGAAGAAGGTCCTCAAGGAGATCCGCACCCGCGGCGACATCATCCTCTTCATCGACGAGATCCACACCCTCGTGGGTGCCGGTGCCGCCGAAGGTGCCATCGATGCGGCCTCGATCCTGAAGCCCATGCTGGCCCGCGGCGAGCTGCAGACCATCGGTGCCACCACGCTGGACGAGTACCGCAAGCACATCGAGAAGGACGCCGCCCTGGAGCGCCGCTTCCAGCCGATCCAGGTCAAGGAGCCCTCCGTCGCCGACGCGATCGAGATCCTCAAGGGCCTGCGTGACCGCTACGAGGCGCACCACCGCGTCACCATCACCGACGGCGCCCTCGCCTCGGCGGCCAGCCTCTCCGAACGCTACATCTCGGACCGCTTCCTGCCGGACAAGGCGATCGACCTGATCGACGAGGCCGGTGCCCGGCTCCGGATCCGCCGGATGACAGCTCCGCCGGAACTCAAGGTCATGGACGAGAAGATTTCGGCCATGAAGCTGGAGAAGGAGTCCGCGATCGACGCGCAGGACTTCGAAGGCGCCGCTGCGTTGCGCGACAAGGAGCAGAAGCTCATTGCCGAACGCGCCGAGAAGGAACGCCAGTGGAAGACCGGCGGCATGGACGACATCTCCGAGGTGGATGAGGATCTCATCGCCGAGGTGCTGGCGAACTCCACCGGCATCCCGGTCTTCAAGCTGACCGAGGAAGAATCCTCGCGCCTGCTGAAGATGGAAGACGAACTGCACAAGCGTGTTGTCGGCCAGAACGAGGCCATCAAGGCCCTGTCCCAGGCGATCCGCCGCACCCGTGCAGGCCTGAAGGACCCGAAGCGTCCGGGCGGCTCGTTCATCTTTGCCGGGCCCACCGGCGTCGGCAAGACCGAGCTGGCCAAGGCACTCGCGGAGTTCCTGTTCGGCGAGGAAGACGCGCTGATCACCCTGGACATGTCCGAGTACTCGGAGAAGCACACCGTCTCGCGGCTCTTCGGCGCCCCTCCGGGCTACGTGGGCTACGAGGAGGGCGGCCAGCTGACCGAGAAGGTCCGGCGTCGTCCGTTCTCCGTGGTCCTGTTCGACGAAGTGGAGAAGGCGCACGCCGACCTCTTCAACTCGCTGCTGCAGATCCTGGAAGACGGCCGCCTGACCGACTCCCAGGGCCGCGTGGTGGACTTCAAGAACACCGTGATCATCATGACCACGAACCTCGGCACCAGGGACATCTCCAAGAGCGTTGCCACCGGCTTCCAGTCGGGTACTGACACGCAGACCGGCTACAACCGGATGCGCGCCCGGGTCACGGAGGAGCTCAAGCAGCACTTCCGCCCGGAGTTCCTGAACCGTGTCGACGACGTGGTGGTGTTCCCGCAGCTGACCCAGGACGAGATCATCGAGATCGTCGACCTGTTCGTCACCCGCCTGGAGAAGCGCCTCAAGGACAAGGACATGGGCATCGAGCTCACGCCCGCGGCCAAGGTGCTCCTCGCGACCCGCGGCTACGACCCGGCGATGGGTGCCCGGCCGCTGCGCCGCACCATCCAGCGCGAGATCGAGGACCAGCTCTCCGAGAAGATCCTCTTCGGCGAGCTGCACTCCGGCGACATCGTGGTGGTGGACGTGGAAGGCGAAGGCGACGACGCGAAGTTCACCTTCGCCGGCAACGCCAAGCCGCGCATCCCGGAGATCGCTCCGAGCGTCTAGGCGCCCGCCGCGCAGGCTCTACGACAAAGGCCCCGGCCGCTTCCTTCAAGGAGGCGGCCGGGGCCTTTTGCTGCCATCACGCGGTGGCGGAGCGTCAGGCGCTGACGGTGATCCATTCGCCGTCGAGCGCCGCCGTCAGTTTGGCGAGCGGTGACCTGGCCGGGCCGTTGACCACGCTGCCGTCGGAGCCCTTGAACGAGGAGCCGTGGCAGGGGCAGGCGAAGTCCGCTCCGTCGGGAGCCACCGGGCAGCCGGCATGCGTGCAGGCCGCGTCATAAGCAAGGACGGTCTTTTCATCCGGCCGGAAAATCACCACCGTCTTACCGTTCACTTTCCCGGTAGCGGTGCCGCCCACCTTGACATCGCTGAGCTTGCCGATCCTGACGGCGGTGCCGGCCGGCACGGAGGGCTCAGCCGCCGCGGTGGAGGCGGGGGTGCCCGTGCCGGGACCCGCGCAGGCGGACAGGGCAAGCGCGCCGCCGCCCAGGGCGCCGGCACCGAGCAGAAGGGAGCGTCGGGGGAGGGCTTTTTCAGGATTCATGCACCCATCATGCCAAGTGACCCTGAAAATCCGCCGTGATCCCGAGCCACTCCACTCTGAAAGCAGTGTTTCACTCTTAGTGAACGGGGTGTGATCCGGGGCACAAGGGGTGTTGAATCGGGGGCATGGCTTCCACCGAGACCCAGGCCCTGGGCGAATATCCCGAGACCCCGTTCCACGACCTGGACCACTACCTCGCCATCCCGAAGGTCAGCGGCCTGGCGCTGAGCCCCGACGGCGGCCGGCTCGTCACCACCGTGGCCACGCTCAACGACAAGGGCACCGAGTACCGGACCGCGCTCTGGGAGCTGGACCCCGCGGGGAAAAAGCAGGCCCGGCGCATTACCCGCAGCGCCAAGGGCGAGGCGGGGGCCGTGTTCGCCGCCGACGGGAAGCTGTACTTCACCTCCGCCCGCCCGGACCCGGAAAGCCCGGATGCCGACCCGGTCAACGCACTATGGGTCCTTCCGGCCGACGGCGGCGAGGCCCGCGTCGCGCTGTCACGCGCCGGCGGGGTCAGCGGCCTCCTGGCAGCGAAGGCGGCCGATGCCCTGTTCGTGACGGGATCCGTGCTCGCCGGTTCCACGGACGAGGACAACGACGAAGAGCGCCGCAAGGCCCGTCAGGACAACAAGGTGGCCGCGATCCTGCACAGCGGCTACCCCGTGCGCTACTGGGATGCGGACCTGGGTCCCGCGCAGCCCCGGCTGTTCGCCGTCGAGCCCGGTCCGGAGCCGGAGCCGGGCAAGCCGGCGACGGTCGACGCCGTCCCGCCGGTCCGCCTCCGCAACCTGACCCCCGACGCCGGCAACGGGCTCCGCGAAGCCGACACCGTCGTCAGCCCGGACGGCAAGACCCTTTTCAGCAGCTTTACCAAACCGCTGGCCAACGCGGACTCCCGCACCGTCCTGGTGGCGGTCGACGTCGCCACCGGCACCCGGCGGGTCCTGCTGGACACCGAGGGCATGAGCTACTTCCCCGGCCCGGTCAGCCCCGACGGCCGGACCCTGGTGGTGGTCAGCGAAACCGACACCACCCCGGAGCAGGCACCCCGGGTCGGACTGCACCTCCTGGACGTCTCGGACGGCGGCGCCGACTCCGACGGCGACGGCCTGACGCCGCTCGCGGCGGGCTGGGACCGCTGGCCGCGCCCGGCGGCCTGGCTGCCGGACGGATCGGCCCTGCTGGTAACCGCGGACGAGGACGGGGCCTCCCCGGTATTCCGGGTCGGCGTGCCCGGGATGCCCGCCGGGGACGCGCAGCCGGTCCGGCTGACGGCCGACAGTGCCGCCTACACCGACGTCGCCGTCGCCCCGGACGGCCGCAGCGCCTTCGCGCTGCGCAGTTCCTACGAATTCCCGGCGGAAGCCGTGCGGATCGACCTGGCCAGCGGCGAGGTCACCCGTCTTCCCGCCCCCGCGGAGCGTCCCGCCTACCGCGGCGTGCTCGAGCGGGTGGAGGCTGCCTCGCCGGGCGGCGACCGGGTGCCCGGATACCTGGCCCTGCCGGAAGGCGCCTCGGCCGGCAACCCGGCTCCGCTGCTGCTCTGGATCCACGGCGGGCCGCTGGGCTCCTGGAACGCCTGGACCTGGCGCTGGAACCCGTGGCTGCTCGTCGCCAGGGGCTATGCGGTACTGCTCCCGGACCCGGCCCTGTCGACCGGTTACGGCCAGGAGCACATCCAGCGCGGCTGGGGCGAATGGGGCAACGCGCCCTTCCTGGACCTGATGGCGATCACGGACGCCGTCGTGCGCCGCGCGGACATCGACGAGACCCGCACCGCGGCCATGGGCGGCTCCTTCGGGGGCTACATGGCCAACTGGGTGGCCGGCCACACCGACCGGTTCAAGGCAATCGTCACGCACGCCAGCCTGTGGGCCCTGGACCAGTTCGGCCCGACCACGGACGCCGCGCAGTACTGGCTCAAGGAGATGACGGCCGAGATGGCCGCCGAGAACTCGCCGCACTTGCACGTGGAGAAAATCCGCACGCCCATGCTGGTCATCCACGGTGACAAGGACTACCGCGTGCCGATCGGCGAGGGGCTGCGGCTCTGGTACGAGCTGCTCTCCAAGTCCCAGCTCGCGGCCGATGAAGACGGTGAGACCGACCACCGCTTCCTCTACTTCCCGGACGAGAACCACTGGATCCTGCAGCCGCAGCACGCCAAGGTCTGGTACGGCGTGGTCGAGCACTTCCTCGCCAAGCACCTGCTGGACAAGGACCTTCCCGTGCCGGACGAACTCGGCCTCTGATCCTGGTCCGGCCCGCCCCGTAGGATTGGGCTGTGACTGAGACGATCCGCATCCGCCCTGCCCGCACCGGCGATGTCGCCGCCATCAAGACCCTCGTGGCACCCCTGGCCGATCAGCGGATCCTCATGGCCAAGGAAACCGTGGCGTACTACGAAAGCCTCCAGGAGTTCCGGATCGCCGAAACGGCCGACGGCGAGGTGATCGGCTGCGGTGCGCTGCATGTGATGTGGGAGGACCTGGCCGAGGTGCGCACGCTGGCCACCTCGGACGCCTGGCGTGGCAAGGGTGTGGGCCACCTGCTGGTGGAGCGCCTGCTGGACGATGCGAGGGCGCTGGGCATCTCCCGCGTGTTCTGCCTGACCTTCGAGGTGGAGTTCTTCAAGAAGCATGGTTTCGACGTAATGGCGGACCAAACGGCGGTGGACCCGGTGGTGTATTCGGAGCTCCTGCGCTCGCACGACGAGGGCGTCGCCGAATTCCTGGACCTCGCGCGGGTCAAGCCGAATACCCTGGGCAACACCCGGATGATCCGGACCCTGTAGGCTGCCTCTCCTGCCCGGATCTGGGGTCTTCCGCTAAATCAACTTGGTGGATAAACTGATCCCGGCCCGATGGGGCGGGCCGCCAGCTTCCGGAGGCAGAAATTGCAGAATCGCGTGATTTTTCCAGATTTCTCCGCATTCCAAATGACAGTCGACGCAGTGCCGCTGCCGCCGGACCCGTCCGGCGGGGAAAGCGCATCCGGCGGGGAAAGCGCGTCCGGCGGAGCCAGCGGCGGCTCCGCGCCCAGGCCGCGACGCCACGACGCGCTCGGCGCCGACGCCTGGCCCGGCTTCACGCCCGAGGCGGCACCCCGGCCCTGAGCCTCCGGTTGCGGTTGAATCCGGAGCCTACCGCTGGCCGGGCCCCGGTAGTAGGGTCTAAGCAAGCAGCCAGGACACCATCCAGGGAGTGCAGCCATGAAGAAACTCATTAATGATCCCAAAGCCGTGGTCGACGAGTCAGTGGAAGGGTTCGGGCTGGCCCATGCCGACCTGGTGACCGTCCACCCGGATCCGAAATTCATTGTCCGCAAGGACGCGCCGGTGGCGGGCAAGGTCGGCCTTGTCTCCGGCGGCGGCAGCGGCCACGAGCCCCTGCACGGCGGCTACGTCGGGATGGGCATGCTCGACGCCGCGGTGCCCGGCGCGGTGTTCACCTCGCCCACCCCGGACCAGATCCTGCCGGCCACGCTCGCGGTGAACTCCGGTGCCGGCGTCGTGCACATCGTGAAGAACTACACCGGCGACGTGCTGAACTTCGAGACCGCCGCGGAACTGGCGCAGGCCGAGGGGGTGGAGGTGCGCACGGTGCTGGTCAACGACGACGTCGCCGTGCAGGACTCGCTCTACACGGCGGGGCGCCGCGGCGTGGGCGGCACCGTCCTGGTCGAGAAGATCGCCGGTGCGGCGGCCGAACGCGGCGACAGCCTGGACGCCGTCGCAGCCATCGGCGACCGCGTCAACCAGAACGTGCGCAGCATGGGTGTGGCCCTGAGCGCGTGCACTGTCCCGCACGCCGGGGTGCCCAGCTTCGAGCTCGAGGAAAACGAGATCGAGATCGGCATCGGCATCCACGGCGAGCCCGGCCGGCAAAAGATTCCAATGGAGGCCGCGGACGGCATCACCGACCGCCTGCTGGACCCGGTGGTCAGCGACCTCGGACTCACCTCCGGGGACAAGGTGCTGCTCTTCGTCAACGGCATGGGCGGCACCCCGGCAAGCGAGCTGTACATCGTCTACCGCCGGGCCGCGCAGCGACTCGCGGACCAGGGCGTCACCGTGGCGCGCTCCCTGGTGGGCAACTACATCACCTCGCTTGAGATGCAGGGCTGTTCCATCACCGTCCTGCGCCTCGACGATGAGATGACCGGGCTCTGGGACGCTCCCGTCCACACCCCCGCCCTTCGCTGGGGCGTTTGAACGTGGGGCTGGACGTCAACTGGGCCGTGCGGTGGCTGACGCTGTCCGCGGAGGCCATGGCCGAGCACCGGGTGGAACTCATCGAGCTGGACCGGCCCATCGGGGACTCCGACCACGGCGAGAACATGGACCGCGGCTTTAAGGCCGTGATGGACAAGCTCGCCGAAACACCGCCGGAAACGGCGGGCGCGGCCCTGAAACTGACCGCCATGACGCTGATGTCGAAGGTCGGCGGCGCGGCAGGGCCGCTGTACGGTACGGCCTTCCTGCGCGCCGCCACCGCGCTCGGGGACGCCGCCGACATCGACGCCGGCATGCTGGCCGCCGCCCTGCAGGCGGCCCGTGACGGCATCGTGGCCCGCGGCAAGGCCGAGTCCGGGGACAAAACCATGGTGGATGCCTGGACCCCGGCCGTCGACGCGTCCGCCGCCGCCGCCGGTGAGGGCGACGTGCACAAGGTGCTGGCCGCCGCGGCCGAGGCGGCCGAAGCCGGGGCCGTATCCACCGACCCGATGCTGGCCCGCAAGGGCCGCGCCAGCTACCTGGGGGAGCGCAGCATCGGCCACCGCGACCCCGGGGCGGTATCCAGTGCCCTGATCCTGCGCGCCGCGTCGGGAGCCGCCGGATGACCGTCCGGCTCGTCGTCGTCTCGCACAGCGGAAAGATCGCCGACGGCGCCGTCGAACTCGCCGCGCAAATGGCGCCGGACGTCCTGATCATCGCCGCGGGCGGCACCGACGACGGCCGGATCGGAACCAGCCTGGACAAGGTCATGGCCGCGCTGGAACAGGCGGCGGGGGGAGACGGCGTCGTGGTGTTGACCGACCTTGGATCCGCCGTTATGACGGCCGAATCGGCGGCGGAATTCGCCGCCGAACCGGAGTCCATCCACCTCGCCGACGCCCCGCTCATCGAAGGGCTCGTCGCCGCCGCGGTTTCGGCCCAGGCGGGGGCCGACGCCGAGACCGTGAAAGAGGCGGCCGAAGCCGTCTACCGCCCGCCGGCGCACCCGCACGGTCCCGAGCACGAACACCAGCAGCCGCCGGACGCCCAGGGCGACTTCGAACTGGTCAACCAGGCCGGGATGCACGCCCGGCCGGCTGCGAAAATCGCCGGTGGCCTGGCCGGGATGGACGCCGATGTCACGGTCAACGGGGTTGACGGCGCGTCCATGACCGAACTGATGATGCTCGGCGCCCCCAAGGGGACGCTGCTGCACGTCGAAGCCAGCGGCCCTGACGCCGGCAAGGCGGTGGACTACCTGGGCGGCCTGATCCGGGCCGGCTTCGGGGAGCCCTGACCCAGCCCGGACGGCTCAGCCCGGAAGCCGCAGGCCGCCGGCGTGCAGCTCGGCCAGGCCGTCGCTGAGCAGTCCGGAGACCGCGCGTTCCAGCTGCTCCGGCGCCGAGTTCAGCCGGTGCAGCGCCGCGAGCGGAACGCCGATCCCGCCGGCTTCGAAGCCCAGGTCCACCGGCGCGCGCTCCAGCAGTTCGCGGGGCACCGGCAGCTCGGCCACACGCAGGACGGCGAGCACGGCGCCGCGCACCTGCCGGTCCGTCCCGTGCCAGGCCTGCCCCTTGGGTGTGTAGGTGGGCGGAGGTTCACCGGCGGCGAGCCACGCGCAGGCGCCGCGCACGGGGCACTCACCGCACTTGGGGGCCCGCGCGGTGCAGACCAGCGCCCCCAGTTCCATCACGGCGGCGTTCCAGCGCACGGAGGCGGCGCCGTCGTCGGGCAGCAGTTGTGCGGCGAGCCGCATTTCTCCGGCCGTCAGGGCCGGCGCCGGCAGCGCGGCACCGGTGACGAGCCGGGCGTGGACCCGGCGGATGTTGGTGTCCACCACCGTCTCCCTCTTGCCGAAGGCAAACGCTGCGACGGCAGCCGCCGTGTAGCTGCCGACGCCGGGGAGCTCGAGCAGCTCCGGGTAGCCGCCCGGCACCTGGCCGCCGTGGTTGTCCACGATCGCGACGGCGGCCGCGTGCAGCCGCAGGGCCCGCCGCGGATACCCCAGCCGGCCCCAGGACCGGACCGCCTCGCCGGCGGCCTCGCGGGCCAGATCGGCCGGGGCGGGCCAGCGCCGGAGCCATTCTTCCCAGACCGGCAGCACCCGGACCACGGGGGTCTGCTGAAGCATGATTTCGCTGACCAGCACACCCCAGGCGGAGCAGTCCTGCGCCCGCCACGGAAGGTCCCGGGCCGTCACGTCGAACCAGCCGTCGAGGGCAGCATGCAGTTGGGTGAGCGGAACCGCCGGGGCGGCCGGGAGGGCGGGGGAATCGGCTAGGGCTTTGATCGATCCAGCTTAATAGAGATGCGGACCATAGTCCGGCCAGCGGCGTGGTTTGCCGGCATAACCCGCCGCGTTCTCTAGCCTAGAAGGATGGTCAGGCAAGGCAACTCAGGTACGCGCGGTTCGGGACCGAAGGCGTCCGCCAGGGCAAAGACCAGCGGAAACCCGGCCCGGAAGCCGGTCAGTCCCGTGTACCGCCGCCGCCGGCTCTTCGTCGGGGCCATTCTGCTGCTGGTGCTGTCCCTCGCCGTCGGCGGTTTCGTGGCGATCTCCACCGCCATCAACGGTGCGGACCCGGCGGCAACGGCCAGCGAATCCCCCCAGCAGGAAAAGCCCGGGAGCACCCCGCCTCCCAGCACGCAGGAATCCGCCGCGGCCACGCCCAGCCCGAGCTCGGGCTGCGACCAGAAGCTCGTCACCGTCACCGCGGCCACGGACAAGGCAGCCTATCCGGCGGGGGAGAATCCGCTGCTGACCCTGAAGGTCACCAACGGCAACAGCGTCCCGTGCGAGGTCAACATCGGCACGTCGCAGATGGAGTATCTGGTCACCAGCGGCTCGGACCGGATCTTCTCCTCCAGGGACTGCCAGGCGGAAAGCAGCGACCTGGTCAAGACGATTGCCCCGGGCAAGAGCGAGACGGCAAACTTCCCGTGGGCCCGCAACCGTTCGGTGGAGGGCTGCGCCGCCGTCGCGGCCCAGCCTGCCGGAGGAACCTACGTGTTCACCGCCCGGCTCGGCAACAAGACCAGCCCGAAAGCCATCTTCCAGCTCGGCTGAGCTCATCGATTGCCCCGTAGCGGCCCCCTCGCAGGCCAAAAAGGGCCGTTAAGGAACAGTCGACGGGAATCAGGGGCCTAGAGGAACCGGTCCAGCAGGCTCGCCTCGGCCATCCGGCTCAGGCCCTCGCGGACGGTCCGGGCACGCTGGTCGCCGATGCCGTCCACGGTCATGAGGTCGTCGATGGTGGCGGCCATCAGGAACTGCAGCCCGCCAAAGTGGTCCACCAGGCGGTCGGCGACGGCCTTGGGCACGGCCTTCAGTCCGGACAGCAGGCGGTAGCCGCGCGGCTGCACGACGGCGTCGAGGTTCGCCTCGCCGCCGGCGAATCCGACGATCCCGGCGATCTTGCCGAGGTCGATGAGCTCGGTGGGCCCCAGGTTCACGAGCGCCTTGACGGCTTTCTCGATGTCCTCGGCCGAGGCGTGCGGGCCCGAGTAGTCCCGGATGATCACGTCGCTGCCGGGTCCGCGGCCCACCGTCAGTTCGTCCAGCTGGAGCGAGAGCAGCCGGCCGTCCTCGCCGAGTTCCAGCACGTACTGGGAAATCTCCTCGGAGATGCGCCGCACCATTTCCTGGCGCTGCAGGGTCACGGCGACGTCGCGGACCGTCACCATGGCCTCGATTTCCAGGGCGGACAGCGAGCTGGTCACCTGGTCCAGGCGTGAACGGTAGCGCTCCAGGGTTGCCAGGGCCTGGTTGGCGCGGGCCAGGACCTTCTCGGAGCCTTCCAGGACGTGGCGCAGGCCGTTGACGTAAAGCGCGATGATCTGCATCGACTGGCTCACCGAGATGACCGGGACGCCGGTCTGGATGGCAACACGCTCCGCGGTCCGGTGCCGGGTGCCGGATTCCTGGGTTTCGATGCTGGAGTCCGGGACCAGCTGGACCGCCGCGCGCAGGATGTTGCTCGCGTCCTTGTCGCAGACGATCGCGCCGTCCATTTTGGCCAGTTCACGCAGCCGGGTGGGGGAGAAGTCGATCCCGATTTCGAAACCGCCGGAACAGATGGATTCGATGGTCCGGTCGATGCCCAGCACGATCAGGGCGCCGGTGCGCCCGCGGAGGATGCGTTCCAGCCCGTCCCGCAGGGCCGTCCCCGGTGCCACCCTGGCCAGAGTCGCCTTGAGTGCATCTTCGGGGCTCCGAGCCATAGGTTTTCCCTTCAAAGGTGCGGTCAGCTGCCCGCAAGTACGCCGTTATTACCGGTTTTCAACCGTTTGCCGGCTAGAACAAAATGCCCGGTTTCCCGTATGCACCATCATAGGGGTACCGGAGGGCTGTTTCCGCACGGTCAAGCCTCAAAGTGGCCCATTTCGGCCCGGACCCAGGTGCCCCGCGGATGGCCGCTGACTCCTCCGTGGCAAGCGCATTTTTCCCCCTCGGCCCGGGGTCTGACGCTGCCTGCGATAAACTTGGATCCTTGGGTGTACCGCGGGCTCTCCGCGCCGTGACCCGTCCACAGCCGCAGCGAAAGTAGCACCGTGTCTCAAGAAGTCCACAGCCCCGCCCGAGTCCAGGAGATTCACAAGCAGGCAGCCCGGCGCCGGACCTTCGCAGTCATTTCGCACCCCGACGCCGGTAAGTCCACGCTGACCGAGGCGCTCGCCCTGCACGCGAAGGTGATCGGTACCGCCGGTGCGTCCAGCGGCAAGGCCAACCGCAAGGAAACCGTCTCCGACTGGATGCAGATGGAGAAGGACCGCGGCATCTCCATCAGTTCCGCGGCGCTGCAGTTCGCCTACCGCGACACCGTCATCAACCTGCTGGACACCCCCGGCCACGCGGACTTCTCCGAGGACACCTACCGGGTGCTCGCCGCCGTCGACTGCGCGGTGATGCTCGTGGACGCCGCCAAGGGCCTGGAAACGCAGACCATGAAGCTTTTCGAGGTCTGCAAGCAGCGCAACCTGCCGATCATCACCGTGATCAACAAGTGGGACCGGCCGGGCCTGGATGCCCTGGCCCTGATGGATGAGATCACCGAACGCACCGGCCTGCAGCCGATGCCGCTGACCTGGGCGGTGGGGATTTCCGGTGACTTCCGCGGCGTCTGGGACCTGCGCAACGACCGTTTCGCCCGGTTCCAGCGCAACAACGCCGGCGCCAACATTGCCCTGACCGAGTACTTCACCCCGGAGCAGGCCGCCGCCAGCCAGGGCGGGGACTGGTCCAACGCCGTCGACGAGGCCGGCCTCGTGATCGAATCCAACCTCGCGTTCGACGTCGATGCCTTCCACGCCGGCAAGGCGACGCCGATCCTGTTCAGTTCCGCCGCGCTGAACTTCGGCGTCAAGGAAATCCTCGACGCCCTGGTGGACTTCGCGCCGCCCGCTGCCCCCAGGCCCGACGTCGACGGCGACCCGCGGCCGGTCGACGCGCCGTTCGCCGGGTTCGTCTTCAAGGTCCAGGCCGGCATGAACAAGGCCCACCGCGACCACGTCGCGTTCATCCGGGTCTGCTCGGGCATCTTCGAACGCGGCATGGTGGTCACGCAGGGCCGGACCGGGAAGTCCTTCGCCACCAAGTACGCCCAGCAGGTCTTCGGCCGCGAACGCGAAGTGATCGACGAAGCCTTCCCGGGCGACGTCGTTGGCCTCGTGAACGCCTCCTCCCTGCGCGTGGGGGACAGCCTGTTCCTGGAGCAGCCGGTGGAGTTCCCCGCCATCCCGCTGTTCGCCCCGGAGCACTTCCAGGTGGCGCGCTCGAAGGACCCCAGCCGCTTCAAGCAGTTCCGCCGCGGCATCGAGCAGCTCGAACACGAGGGTGTCATCCAGGTGCTCCGCTCCGACATCCGCGGCGACCAGGCCCCGGTGCTGGCGGCTGTTGGCCCGATGCAGTTCGAGGTGGTCGAGGACCGGATGGCGCACGACTTCAGTGCCCCGATGCGGCTGGAGCGGCTTCCTTACTCGCTGGCCCGGATCACGACGGCGGACGCCATGCCGGCGCTGGCCAACGTGCCGGGCGCAGAGGTGCTGCTGCGCTCCGACGGAGAATACCTGGCTCTGTTCAACGACGTCTGGGCCCTGCGCCGGATCGAGAAGAACCACCCGGACCTGACGCTCCTGCCGATCGGCACGCACAACCCCGCAAAGTAGCCTCCGGGCCGCGGTCCGGAGCACCGCCGGGCGGGCCGCCGGCCCGCCCGGAATAACCCGCCGCAGGGTCTTCCTGAATCCGCTTTTCGCGGTATCATAAGTAACCTTGCTAATAGCGCGGGCGCTGGCCGACTGGCCGGCTTTAGGACTGATCCGCCCGATTCCCCGTGCGGACCCGTATCGAGGGAACAAGAACCCCGTTGACAATAACTATGGAATCCGGCTTTCTGCTGAGCGGACGGTACCGGATTGAAGCCCTCATTGGCAGGGGAAGCCAATCGACCGTCTACCGCGCGAACGATGAGCTGCTGCGGCGCGAGGTGGCGGTCAAGCTCTTCCGCAACGACGGGGACGACCTCGAGCACACGCGCCGGCAGGGGCAGGAAGTCCGGATTCTCGCGGGGATGAGCCACCACGCCCTGGTCACCCTGTTCGACGCCGGCGCCGACCTGAGCGATCCGGACTCCCGGCTGACCTACCTGGTGATGGAACTCGTGCCCGGTCACGACCTGCGCCAGCGGTCCCTGCAGGGCCCGCTTTCCGCCGCGCACATGGCCCACATCGGCTATGACCTGGCGGACGGGCTGTCGTACATCCACCACCACGGGATCGTCCACCGGGACATCAAGCCGGCGAACATCCTGCTGGTCAACTACAGCAGCGACGACCGCCGGCCCCGGGCCAAACTGACCGACTTCGGCGTTGCGGCCATCCTCGGGCAAAACCGCGTGGACGACGACGGCGGCACCTCCGGGACCCCCGCCTACCTGAGCCCCGAGCAGGCCGCCGGCGACCCGTCCGGGCCGGCCAGCGACATCTATTCGCTGGGACTCGTGCTGCTCGAAGGACTCACCGGGAAGATGGCCTACCCCGGCGCGCCGATCCAGTCCGCCGTCGCCCGGCTGCTGCAGGATCCCCAGATTCCGGAGGAGCTCGCCCCCATGTGGGTGGCGCTGCTGTCCTCCATGCTGTCCCGGGACCCGGCCGCCCGGCCGCCCGCCCGGGAGGTCTCCCTCGCCCTGCGCCAGGAAGTCATCAACGGCGCCGGCCGGCACCGGCAGCTCGAGGCCACCACGAACGACGAGGACGGCCGGATGCGCGCCGTCGAGCGGTACCAGATCCTTGATACCCCCGAGGACGGTTCCTTCGACCGGATCGCAGCGCTCGCAGCCCGGGTGTTTTCGGTACCTGTGGCGATCGTGAGCGTCGTGGACCACGACCGGATCTGGTTCAAGGCCCACCACGGCACCGATGTCACGCAGATCGGCAGGGATCCCGGGCTGTGCGCCTCGGCGATCCTGCAGGACGGCCCCTGGGTTGTCGAGGACGCCGTAAAGGACCCGCGGACGCTTTCCAACCCGCTCGTGGCCGGGGAATTCGGGCTGCAGTTCTATGCAGGGGTCCCGCTGCGCACTCCGGACGGCTTCAACCTCGGCACGTTCTGCATCCTGGACCGGGAACCGCGGGAGTTCTCCGCGGAGGACACCCGCACGCTCGAGGACCTCGCGGCGATTGTCATGAACGACCTGGAGATGCGGCTGCAGAGCCGCGGGGCCATCGCCGGCTAGCGCCGGCGCTGTCTAACGCTTACCGGCGTGGAGCGCGAGTTCCAGCTCAAACCGTGCCGCCGGGTCCTCCAGCGCGTCGCCGAACAGCTCGCGCAGCTGGGCCGCCCGGTAGCCCACGGTCTGCGGGTGGATGCCCAGCTCGGCGGCCACCGGCCCGCGCTGGCCCCAGTGGCGCAGCCAGGAGAGCAGCGTTTCGGCGAGGCGCTCGCGCTGCGCCGGCCGGAGCCCCTCCAGCGGCGCCAGGCTCCGGTTAGCCAGCTCGGTGATCGCGGAAGGCTCGGCGCCCAGGATTACCGCCGCAAGATGTTCGTCCGCCCAGATGGGCGGGTCATCGGGGCCGTCCCGGTGCGGCAGGACGGACGCCGCCAGCACGGCCAGCCGCAGGGATTCGGGAACCTTCTCCCAGCCGCCGGCCGGGCCCACGGAGGCGCCGCGGCCCCGGAGCACCGCCTCAAGGTCGCTCCGCGCGGACTTGGACTTGCGCGCTGGAACCAGCGCCACGGCGTCGGTCTCGCGTTCGATCACCAGCGTTCCCGGCCCCAGCCGCAGCCGCAGCCCGGCGGCCCGGTCCACCGGCAGCGTCACCACCACCATGCGCACGGGCAGCGACCAGTCCGCCATGGCCGCCGTCTGGCGCAGCGCCGCCTCGTCCGCCTGGCCCAGCAGCAGCAGGTCCAGCAGTTCGGTGCGCCGCCGGTCCACCGCTCCCGCGCGTTCGGACTGCTCAAAGGCGTAGGCCTCGGCGCTGACCGCGGAAAGTTCGTCGATGTAGGCCAGGATCGACTCGCCCAGGTCCACCACCACGTTCTGGCCCAGATGGTGTTCCACCGAGACCTTCGACATCTCGCGGAACGTTACGCGGGCACCCATCCGGTAGGCGCTCAGCAGCGCGTCCATGCTCCTGCCCTGCCGGAATTCGCCGCTGCCCAGTCCCGCCACCAGCTGCCGGCTTTCCTCGGAAAGGGCTGGCAGCGTGGTGCCGGGCAGCTGCAGGAAGCGGTCCAGCGCCGTGGCCACGCCGCGCCGCAGGCCACGCCCGAAGCGGCCCTCGATCGGCCGGGCGTAGGCGGGAACCAGTTGCGGAACGGCCTCGATGATGGCCTCCACGATGCCGGGCATCCTGGGCCGGAGCATGTCCGAGACCTCCTTCGGCAAGGCAAGCCAGGGCGGGTCGTAGGCGGGATAGCCGGGGTGCCCGGCGGGCGAAGCATCCATAGCGCGTTCCAATAAAGTTGTTGTGTGGAGATAGTTTCTTCAGGTAGATCGTATGCCTTGGGTGAAGAATTATGACGCAGGCTGACATAGGCTTAGTAGATGATCCGGCTCCGTAAGCTGGCGCGCGCCGCATCTCTACTGACCACCCCCCTAGCTCCAGAAGATATTCTGTCGCTGTTCAATCCCGTGTTTTCCGCCCGCCAGTTGCGCGGCGTGGTCACCCGGGTGGTTCCAGAAACGGCCGATTCCGCCACCATTTTCTTCCGTCCCGGCCGAGGCTGGCAAGCGCACCGAGCAGGCCAGTGGGCCCGCATCGGCGTCGAACTCAACGGCGTGCGCCACTGGCGCTCCTATTCGCTCAGCGCACCCGCCGGCGAGGACCCCGCCATCACCGTCACGGACATGGGTGCCGTTTCCGGAGCCCTGGTCCGCACCACGAAGCCCGGCGACGTCCTTTTCCTGGCGCCGCCGCAGGGCGACTTCGTCCTGCCGGAGCATCCGCGTCCGCTGCTGATGCTCACTGCCGGCAGCGGCATCACTCCGGTGATGTCGATGATCCGGACGCTGGTCCCGCGCCGCCCCGACGCCGACGTCGTCCTGATCCACACGGCCCGCACGGCGGCCGACGCCATTTTCCGCGAGGAACTGGCCGAACTGGCCGACCAATTCCCCAATTTCAAGGTCATCCACTGGTTCAGCGGCGAGCAGGGACGGCTGGACTTTGGCACGGCGGCAGCGCTCGACCGGCTGTGCCCCGACTGGCGCGGACGCGCCGCCTACGCCTGCGGCCCCGAAGGTTTCCTCGACGACACCGAGGCCCTTTGGGAGGCAGAAGCCGTCGGCACCGAACCCTCTGAAGCCAGCCTCACCATCGAACGCTTCAGTACCAAACTCGCCGGCGGGGAAGGGCGCGACGGCGGACTGGTCACCTTCGAGGCATCCGACCGTGAAGTCGAGGCCGACGGTGACACCCCGCTGCTCGACGTCGGCGAGGACGCCGGCGTGCTGATGCCCAGCGGCTGCCGGATGGGCATCTGCCACAGCTGCCTTATCCCCCTCCGGGCCGGACAGGTCCGTGACCTGCGCACGGACGAAGTCCATGGCGAGCCCGGCCAACTAATCCAGACGTGTGTTTCGGCAGCCGCCGGACCCGTTAACCTCGACCTCTGAGGAGAACCACCGCATGACGATTGTTTCCGACAAGCCCGATGTTTCCGAGGGCGCTCCCCAGGGCGCCGCCGCCGGCGCTGACGCCGCCAAGGCTCCCGCCGCCGTAAAGAAGCGGCCCGGGGCGCTCGCCGAGACCGGCAGCCCGCTGCTGCGGCCGCCCGCCGCCGCGCACCTCTCCGACGAGCAGGTCGCAGAGCTCGGCCGCGAGCTGGACGCCATCAAGGACGACATCCTCGCCAAGCGCGGTTCCTCCGACGCCGCCTACATCCGCCGCATGATCAAGATCCAGCGCGCCCTGGAGATCTCCGGCCGCGCCGCGCTGCTGGTCAGCAAGAACAAGGCCGCCTGGGTCACCGGCACCACGCTGCTGAGCTTCGCCAAGATCCTGGAAAACATGGAGCTGGGACACAACATCCTGCACGGCCAGTGGGACTGGATGCGCGACCCGGACATCCACTCCACCACCTGGGAGTGGGACTTCGTCACCCCGGCGCGTTCCTGGCAGCACACCCACAACGACTTGCACCACCGCTGGACCAACGTCGTCGGCAAGGACAACGACATCGGGTACAACCTGCTGCGGATGGACCCGCAGCAGGAGTGGAAGCCCTTCAACCTGGGCAACCCGCTCTACAACGCGTTGCTGGCCCCGGTCTTCGAGTGGGGCATCGCGATCTACGACCTCGAGCTCGTGGATTACAAGGAGGGCAACAAGTCCAAGGAAGCCCTCACCAAGGACCTCAAGGCGCTCGGACGCAAGGCGCTGAAGCAGTTCACCAAGGATTACGCCGCCACGCCCGCCGTCGCCATGCTCACCGGCTCCGGCAAGCGGGCCCTCTACGGCACACTGACCGCGAACGCGGTCCGCAACGTCTGGGCGCACGCGGTGATCTTCTGCGGGCACTTCCCCGACGGGACGGACACCTTCACCGAGGAAATGGTCGACGGCGAGACCCGCGGCGACTGGTACGTGCGCCAGATGATCGGCTCGGCCAACATCTCCGGCTCCAAGTTCATGCACCTCATGACCGGCAACCTGTCGCACCAGATCGAGCACCACCTCTTCCCGGACCTGCCGTCCAACCGCTACGCGGAGGTGGCGCCCAAGGTGCAGGAGATCTGCAGGCGCTACGGACTGCCGTACACCACCGGCCCGATCTGGAAGCAGGTCGGCTCCACCTGGGCCAAGATCTTCAAGCTCGCCCTGCCGCCCAAAAAGGCATAAGCACCCGAGCCTGCCGGAAAGGACGCCTGCCATCGCGGCTGGCGTCCTTTCTTTGTCCTGTGCTCTTGGTCCTGTGCTCTTGGTCCTTCGCCCAGCGCGGTTCCCCGGGCCGGGAGGCCGCCTTGGCGGCTCTAGACCTTGACGGCCACCCCGAGGACGTGGGCTAGCGGCGGGTTGCCAGGCAGGGCCGCGAAGCCGAAGCGGTCCAGGGATTGAACCGCCAGGCCCGCGCGGACAATCAGCGCGGCGGTGTCCCGGTTCGGGTGGCAGCCGCCTGCCAGCCGGCTCCAGAGCGGGGTGAGCAGGTCCTCCGCCGCCGCCAGCAACCGGTGCGCGGAGCGGACATGCTCATAGAACAGCAACTGGCCGCCCGGCTTGAGGACCCGGCGGGCCTCGGCCAGGACGTCTGCCGGCTCGGCCACGCTGCACAGCACCAGGCTGGAGACGACGACGTCCACCGAGGCATCCGCGGCCGGCAGCGACTCCGCGACCCCGTTGAGCACCGTGACCGGGACGGGCGCCGTGGCCGCGGCGTCCCGCGCCAGGGCACGCAGCGTGGGGTCCGGTTCGATCGCCAGCACCTGTGAAACCGCGGGCGGGTAGAACGGGAAGGTCGCACCATAGCCTGCCCCGATTTCGACGACGGCACCGTGCGCGGCCTCCACCAAACGGCGGCGGTGGGCCGCCGCCCCGCGGGCGTCCATCCGCGGACCGACGCGGGCGTAGGAGCGGCCGAAGGAAGGGGCGTTTGAACCGGCGTCCATGGGCGTCACGCTCAGCGGACCTGGGCCGGGTTGAGCTTCAGGCGCCGCAGCAGCTGGGCATTCAGCGCGACCACAATTGTCGAAGCGGACATCAGCACGGCACCGGCAGCGGGGGAGAGGATGATCCCGGCGAAGGCCAGAACCCCGGCGGCCAGCGGCACGGCGACGATGTTGTAGCCGGTGGCCCAGACCAGGTTCTGCCACATCTTCCGGTAGCTGGCCCGGGAAAGGTCCACCATGGAGAGCACCGCCCGGGGGTCGTTGCCGGCCAGGACCACGCCGGCGGACTCGACGGCCACATCCGTCCCGCCGCCGATGGCGATTCCCACCTCGGCCCGGGCCAGCGCGGGGGAGTCGTTGACGCCGTCGCCCACCATGGCCACCTTCAGGCCGCGGGCCTGCAGCGCGGCCACCTTCTTGTCCTTGTCCGCCGGCAGGACCTCGGCGAAGACCTCGTCAATGTCGAGTTCCGCCGCGACGGCGCGGGCCACCTGCCGGGCGTCGCCGGTGATCATGGCGACCTTGATGCCGCGGTGCTGCAGCGCCGCGACGGCCTGGCGGGATTCCGGGCGCACCGCATCCTCCAGGCTGACGGCGCCGAGCACGCGGTCTCCCTCGATCAGGTGCAGCACCGCGGCGCCGCGCTCGATCCAGGCGGCGGTGGCGGCGGCGAGCTCCGGGGGTTCCGCGGCGCCCAGTTCCCGCAGCAGGGCCGGCCCGCCCACGTGCAGCTGCCTGCTGCCGATGCTGGCGCGGACTCCGCGGCCGGTCAGCGAGGTGAAGTCCGTTGCCATCGGAACGTCCAGACCGCGCTCGCGGGCGGCGCTGACGATCGCGCGGGCCACGGGGTGCTCGCTGTCCGACTCCACCGCGGCGGCCAGGGCCAGGACCTCGTCCTGGCCGGCGCCCTCCGCGGCGGCCACGGCGCGGACCTCCGGGGTTCCCTTGGTGAGGGTACCGGTCTTGTCGAAGAGCACGACGTCGACGGTGCGCATCCGTTCCAGTGCCATCCGGTTCTTAATCAGTACCCCCGCCCGCGCGGCCCGCTCGGTGGAAATGGCAATCACCAGCGGGATGGCGAGGCCCAGGGCGTGCGGGCAGGCGATGACCAGCACCGTAACGGTGCGCTCGACGGCGTCGGCCACGCTTCCCAGCAGGGTCCAGGCGATGAAGGTCAGGATGCCGGCCCCGGCGGCAAAGTAGAACAGGAAGGCCGCCGCCCTGTCCGCGAGGGCCTGGGCCCGCGAGGAGGACGCCTGGGCCTCGGCCACGAGGCGCTGGATTCCGGCCAGGGCGGTGTCCTCCCCGATCGCTGAGACCCGCACGCGGACGCTGTTGTCCGTCGCGATGGTCCCGGCGACCACCGGATCGCCGGGGGAGCGAAGGACCGTCTTGGATTCACCGGTGATCATTGACTCGTCGAACTCCGCCTGGCCCTCGGTGACGGTGCCGTCCGCCGGCATCCGGCCACCCGGGCGGACCAGGATCGCGTCGCCGATGGCGAGGTCTGCGACGCTTACCGTTTCAGTCCCGCCGTCCGTGATGCGCTCCGCTTCATCGGGCAGCAGCGCCGCCAAAGCGTCCAGCGCGCCCTGGGCCGAACCGAGGGCCCGCATCTCGATCCAGTGCCCCAGCAGCATGATCGCCACCAGGAGCGCCAGTTCCCACCAGAAATCCAGGTCAAAGCCGCCGATTCCCAGGCTGGTCGCCCAGGATGCGAGAAAAGCGACCGTGATGGCCATGGCGATCAGGAGCATCATTCCCGGCGTGCGCGCCTTCAGCTCGGAGAGGCCGCCCTTGAGGAAAGGCTGGCCGCCGTAGAGGAACACCACCGTGCCCAGGACCGGCGGAATCCACGCGGAGCCGGGGAACTCAGGCGGCTGGTAGCCGAGCAGGGCCCCGAACATCGGGCTGAACAGCACTACCGGGAGCGCCAGCGCGAGCGTCAGCCAGAACCTGTTCTTGAACATCGCGACGCTGTGCCCGGCGTGCTGGCCGTGACTGTGCACCAGATGCTCATCGTCACGGGCGGGTTGGCGGCCGGGATGCTCACCGGGGTGGTGCGTGTGTCCGGTGGCATCACCGGCCCGCAATTGCTCCGTGCTGCCACTGTGCTGGTGTTCCATGATTCCTGCTTTCTGCGAAGTCTCATTGGCGTCCGGTTTCACCTACAACATACCCCCGGGGGGTATGCTTGGCAAGCGTTTCGGGGCGGCCGGGGAAGGCTGCCGCGCCACTCAGCAGAGCGGCGTCAACGCACCTCGATCACGCCCATCATGCCGAGGTCCTCATGGTCCAGGATGTGGCAGTGGTAGACCGAGCGGCCGGAAAAATCCCGGAACGCGATCCGCACCGTGGCCCGGCCGTTGGCCGGCACGTTGACCACGTCCCGCAGGCCGGCGGGTTCCACGGGCCGGCCGTTTTCCGCGATCAGCTGCATCGGCCACACGTGCAGGTGGAACGGGTGGTCCATCGGGCTTCGGTTGACCAGGGTCCACTCCTCGACGGTCCCGGCGGCCACGGCGGTGTCCGTCCTGTTCTCGTCGAATGTCCGCCCGTTGATGCTGAAGCCCATCGGGCCCATGCCCCCACCCATCCCCATGGGGGTGGCGAGGACCAGTTGCCGGCGGGCGGCCACGACGGCGGAGCCGAGTTCGGGCGGTGCCGGCCCGGCGGGAACGGCGGCGGCTGGGGACGCGGGGTCGCCGGCGACCAGCAGAGTCGCCAAGGCGGTGCCGGCAGGATCCGCTGGTGCGCCCTCCGGCTGTCCGAGACCCATGCCGCGGCCGGCCATCCCGGGCATGTTTCCCCGGTTGTAGGGCAGTGCCCGCAGCACGGATTCCCCGGCGGCGGCCGTGACGAGCAGTTCCGCCCGGCTCCCCGGCGCCAGCAGCACCTCGTGCACGTCCGACGGCGACTTGAACCGCCCGGAGTCCATTCCCAGCAGCTGCAACTCTTGCCCGTCCAGCCGCAACCGCAGGTACCGCGCCACGCAGCAGTTGACGATCCGCCAGCGCTCCCGTTCCCCGGGACGCGCCGCCAGGCGGGGATTGGCCTGTCCGTTGACCAGCAGGAGGGCGCCCTCCCGCCCGGCCATCCGCTCCGGCTCGGTGGCCTCGGCCACGTTGCCCCCGGCGTCGAGGCTGGTATCGGAGACCATCAGGATGCGTTCAGCGCTCGCCGGCACGGGCTCCGGATCCTCGACGACGATGGCGCCGAAAAGCCCGGCGAAGATCTGGTCCGCCACCATTCCGTGATGGTGCGGGTGGTACCAGTACAGGCCCGGCGGATGCCCGGCCGGGAGCTGGTATTCGTAGTCGAAGCTGCTGCCCGGTTCCACGGTCACGAAAGGGTTGTCTCCGTTGCCCTCGGGAGATACGTGGAGCCCGTGCAGGTGCAGGTTGCTGGGTTCGGCGAGTTTGTTCAAGAGCCGGAGCCTGAGCACCTCGCCGGCCCGGAGCCGCAGGGTGGGCCCGGGGTGCCGCCGTTGTAGCCCAACGCACCGGCCAGCCGCCCGGCCAGCTGCAGCCGTCCCGGGGCCGCCTCAAGGGTCGCGGCGAGGACGCCGCCCGAGCTGCGGAGCGCACCGGGCTGGGCCAGGTCCTGCCCGGTGACCGGCGCAGGCCCGGAGTTGAGGGAAAGCCACAGTCCGGTACCGCCGGCAATGGTCCCGGCGGCTCCGAGGCCGCCCAGCAGCAGGGCGTTCCGGCGGCTGATCGGCGGCACTACGTGCCCTCGCCGAGTTCCTTCACATGCTCGCGGTACTGCTCCGCCGTCAGCTCGCCCCTTGCGAAGCGCTCGTCGAGGATCAGCCGGGCCTGGCTTCGGCCCCCCGGGGTTCCGGGGCTCCGGCCGGGCGGCGCGCCATAGGGCCCGGGCTGCCCGTGCCCGGGCAGGCCGCCGCGGCCGGGGCCGCCGAAGACCCGGATCGCGAGCAGCACAAGCACTGCGATTCCGACCAGGAGCAGCATGCCCCAGAGCCACATCCACCCCAGGTTCTGCCCGTACCCCCACATCATGACCGGTCCCTTCGCCGCTGGAAGCTCCTGTTCCAATCGTGCGCCCGAAGGAACCTGAGTGCTAGGGTCCTAAGTCGCCTCCGGGGCGCCCGGCGCCGGCCGTCAGCTGATCAGCAGGCCCAGGGCCTCGGCCAGGTGGCTGACCTCCCGGACCGAGAAGCCTGCCGGGACCGGGCCGGGGCCGTTGGGGCTGGCGGGGACCACCGCATGGGTGAACCCCAGCCGGTGGGCCTCCTGGATCCGCTGGTTGATCCCGGGCACCGGCCGGACCTCGCCGGCAAGGCCCACTTCGCCGAAGGCGATGAGCCGCTGCGGGAGCGGTTTCCTGGCCTTTGCGGAGGCGACGGCCAGGGCCACGGCGAGATCCGTGGCCGGCTCGCTGAGTTTCACCCCGCCCACGGTCGCCACGTAGGAGTCGTCCTTGTGCAGCAGGCAACCGGCACGCTGCTGCAGGACGGCCAGCAGCATCGCCACCCGCGAGCTGTCCAGCCCGCTGGTGGCCCGCCGCGGCTGCGCATTGGCGCTCTCGGCCAGCAGGGACTGGACCTCGGCCAGCAGCGGGCGGCGGCCCTCCAGGGTCACCGTGATGCAGGTGCCGGAGACCGGATCCTTGGTCCGGGAAACAAACAGGCCGCTCGGGTCGGCCAGGCCCACAATGCCGTCCTCGTTCAGGTCGAAGCAGCCGACGTCGTCGGTAGGGCCGTAGCGGTTCTTCACCGCGCGCAGCAGCCGCAGCCGGGAGTGCCGCTCGCCCTCGAACTGGCAGACCACGTCCACCAGATGCTCGAGCAGCCGGGGTCCGGCAATGGAGCCGTCCTTGGTCACGTGCCCCACCAGCAGGGTGGTCATGTTGCGGCGCTTGGCCGCGGCGATCAGGGACGCCGCGACTTCGCGGACCTGGGAAACGCCGCCGGCGCTGCCTTCGACGTCGGCGCTGCTCAGGGTTTGGACCGAATCCACCACCAGCAGCCTCGGCTCAAGTTTTTCCACCTGGCCCAGTGCCTGGCCGAGGTCCGTTTCGGCGGACAGGTACAGCGATTCGGCGACGGCGTCGATCCGGTCCGCGCGCAGCTTCACCTGGGCGGCCGACTCCTCGCCGGTGACGTAGAGGACGTCCTGGGCGGTGCGGGCAAACTTGGCCGCGACGTCCAGCAGCAGCGTGGATTTGCCCACGCCCGGCTCGCCCGCCAGCAGGATCACCGCGCCGGGGACCAAGCCGCCGCCCAGCACCCGGTCCAGCTCGTCCACCCCGGTGGGGAGGAACGCGGCCGTTGTGGCATCGACGTCGGCGATCCGGCGGGCGGGTTCCAGAACGGTGGCCGCCGCCGTCGTCCGCGCCACAGCGGTGCCGGTCTCCTCCACGGTGCCCCACGCCTGGCATTCGCCGCAGCGGCCCACCCACTTGGCCGTGGTCCAGCCGCATTCCGCGCACTTATAGCCCGGCGCCTTGGCGGCTCGGGTTGTCTTTGTTGCCATTGCTCAACCCTAACCGGGGGCGCCGACATCCGTCCCGGAGCCCCGCCTGGGGGCGGCCGGCGTCCGTTGCGGGGGAGCCTTGACGGTGCACGCCTCGACCGCCCATGCTGGGTTCCTGCCGTGCCAAGGCACTAACGGAAGGCCGACCATGTCTACTCCTAACCCAGCTGTTTCCCGGTGGCATTTCCGGGTGGTCCTGGCCGCAGCCGCAGCAGCGGTGCTGGCGTTTGCCGCGCTGCCCGCCGAGGCGGCCACGGCACCCGGTCCCGGCAACGACGTCTCGTGGCCGCAGTGCGGCAAGGCATTGCCGAAAGGCCAGACCTTCGGCATCGTCGGCGTCAACAACGGCCTGGCCAACACCACAAACCCGTGCCTCGGCACGCAGCTGACCTGGGCCGGCACCTCGAAGGGCGGAACCGGCCAGCCGCTGGTGGCCTTGTACGTCAACACCGCGAATCCCGGGGCGTCCGGGTCGTGGTGGCCCAGCAGCAACACCTATGGCGGGACCACCGTGGCCAACCCTTACGGGGAGTGCACCGGGCAATCCTATGGAGCCGCCTGCTCGTACATGTACGGTTACGCGAAGGCCTATGACGACGCCACCATCCGGGGCGTCAGCAACCCGGCGTCGTACATGTGGTGGCTTGACGTCGAGACCGGCAACAGCTGGTCCCAGGAAACCCTGGCGAACCGGGCGGACCTGGAGGGCATGGCGGCGTACTTCGCCAGCATCGGAGCGCGCACGGGGCTTTACTCCAGCCGAAGCCAGTGGGACCAGATTGTCGGCACTGTGCCCTCCGCCAGCAACCTCTACACACTGCCGAGCTGGCTCGCCGGGGCCAGGTCACTCGCCCTGGCAAAACGCGGCTGCGCCGACCCCGCGCTGACCGGCGGCGGCAAGGTCAGCCTCGTCCAGTATGTTTCCGGCGGGTTCGACTACGACCACTCCTGCATCTAGCACTTCCGGGCACCGCCGCAACCGGGGAGTCCGCCCCGCGGGGAAGCGCGCGCCGGCCTTAAAGGGCGGGCAGGATGTCGCGGGCCTCGTCCGGATCCATGCCGGCGGCCTCGAGAAGGTCCACCATCAGCGGGCGGAAGAGCATCACGACGGTTTCGCCTTCAAGCCGTTGCACGTCCAGCAGCCGCGGGTGCAGCCGGCCGGCCGTCTCGCTCAGCTCCACCCGGGCGGTGCGCAGGTGGGCGCGCCGCGCGCCGTCCTGCACCTCCGCCAGACCCAGCCCCAGTTCGTCGATCGCGGCCGCGGTCTCCTGCAGGACCTCCGCGATGTTCTCGGTCGCCTCGTCCGAGAGGGCGGCATGGTTGATCGCGCTGGTGAGCCGGCGCGCGAACACGCGGCTGTTGCGCAGAGCGAGGTCAATGAAGTCCACCGACTGCGCCAGCCGGTCCAGCTCCTCCCGGTGCCGCCGGTAGGCGGGCGCCAGGGCGGCGACCTCACCGGAGGCGCGCAGCGTCTGGCGCATCGCGTCGACCAAGGGCTGGCAGTTGCGGCCGCGGATCAGCGCGTGCCAGGCCTGGGTGGAGTCGCTGTGGGTCAGGGCCGAGGCGCATTCGCGCAGCACCTCGGCCAGTTCATGCAGCAGTTTCTTGACGTCGTTGCGGGGTTCGCGCCGCGGATCCTTGGGAATCAGGAAGGTCACCAGCAGGGCGAACACACCACCGACCACCGCGTCGATGCTCCGGGTGAACGGCCCTCCCGCAGGTGCCGGCAGCAGCACCACCAGCAGGGACTGCAAGCCCAGTTGCGTGGTGAAAATAGTTCCGCTGTCCAGGAACCGCGCCAGTAGAATCGAGAAAAGGAGCACGACGGCGGCCTGCCAGAGCCCCGCGCCCAGCCAGTGCAGCAGCAGGTCGCCCACCACAATGCCGATGGTGCAGCCCAGGCCCACCTCCACCACCCGTCGCAGTCGCGGGTCGCGGGAGAAGCCCAGGGCGATCAGGGAGGAGGTGGCGGCGAACAGCGGCCCGGTATGGCCCAGAACCTTATCGGCGAAGGCATAGGCCCCGACGGCGCAGGCTGTCATTTGGATCGCCGGCAGGAGCGACTTGCGGCTCCGGACAAATCCGGTGCGGACCCGCCCGCGCAGGAATCGTGCGCTTGCGGTAAGTCCAGTAGCGGGGGCCATGCCTACCAGTCTATTTGCAGTCCGCGGCGCCCGGACCGCAGGCCGCGGCCCCTACGACTGTGACGCACACAACGCAACCGCAACCCGTCAGATGTCAACGAATGGCCGGGAGTCGTTCACCCGCCGTTCACTTTGGACCGCAATTCTCTTCACTTGGGGCACCTAACTTCGGTAGAGGTACAAACCGTATCCACCGTCTTTTTGTTCGGACGTCTCCGGTCCGGCACGCATCTGAATAACCCTGGAAGGGGTACATCTAGTGAAGGCATCACGCTTCGGCCGCAACGCGGCCATCGCTGTCATCGCAGCCGGCGCTCTCGCGCTCACCGCTTGCGGTTCCGACAACGCAACCAACACCGCTGCGGGCACCCAGGCCGCCTCCGGCCCGAAGGTCACCGGTACGCTGACCGGCATCGGTTCCTCCGCGCAGGGTGCAGCCATGGACGTGTGGAAGACCAACTTCGCCTCCGCCAACCAGGGTGCCAACGTCCAGTACTCCCCGGACGGTTCCGGCGCCGGCCGCAAGGCGATCATCGACGGCTCGGCCCAGTTCGCCGGCTCCGACGCCTACCTCAAGGACGAGGAAGTCGCCGCCTCCAAGGCCAAGTGCGGCCCCGACGGCGCGCTGAACATCCCGGTCTACATCTCCCCGATCGCGGTGGCCTTCAACCTGCCCGACCTCAAGGAGCTCAAGCTCGACGCGCCCACCGTCGCCAAGATCTTCCGCGGCCAGATCGCCAAGTGGAACGACCCGGCCATCGCCGCGCTGAACCCCGACGCCAAGCTGCCGGACCTCAAGGTCACCCCGGTCAACCGCTCGGATGACTCCGGCACCACGCAGAACTTCACGGACTACCTGGCAGCCGCCGCGTCCGACGTCTGGACCGACAAGGCATCCGGCATCTGGCCTGCGTCCCTGAAGGGCGAGAACGCCAAGGGCACCTCCGGCGTCGTCAAAACCGTCACCGACACCCCCGGCGCCGTCACCTACGCCGATGACTCCGCCGTCAGCGGCAAGCTCGGCGTCGCCCAGATCAAGGTCGGCGGTTCCTTCACCAAGATCTCCGCCGAGGCAGCCGCTAAGGCCGTCGACGCCGGCAAGCCGGTCGAGGGCCGCAGCGCCAACGACCTCTCCATCAAGCTGGACCGCAAGACCACCATCGAAGGCGCCTACCCGATCGTGCTGGTTTCCTTCCACGTCGTCTGCGGCACCTACGACACCAAGGCAACCGCGGACCTGGTCAAGGCCTTCGAAAGCTACGTAGTCTCCGACGCCGGCCAGAAGGCCGCCGCCGACGCCGCCAAGTCCGCGCCGCTGTCCAAGGCGCTGCAGGACAAGGCGCTCAAGTCCATCGAATCCATCAAGGCCAAGTCCTAGGGTTCTCTTGCGCCGCAAGGCATAGTGGAAACACCAGCCTGACCAAGGTTCCCTGTTCCGAAAAGGCGGTTATTGACCGCCCGCCCGGGACAGGGAACCTAGGCGTTTGTCCGAAGTACCCAAAGATCCGCCGCCGGCCCGGAGAGATCCGTGCGGCCGCCGGTTCGGATCGAAGCTGAAGGATCGTGAAGTGACCACCACCTCCCTGACCACGTCCCGGGGCGCAGGCCGCGCCGGAGACAAAGTCTTTTCCGCAGCCACCTTGGCCGCAGGGTGCCTGATCCTTGCCGTGCTCTTCGGCGTGGCACTCTTCCTCGTCATCCAGGCAATCCCGGCCCTCGTGGCGTCCCCGGACAAGATCCAGGGCGGCGAAGGCTTCTTCGCCTACATCTGGCCGATCGTCATCGGCACCCTCATCGCCGCCGTGATCGCCCTCGTGATCGCGACCCCGGTCGCGATCGGCGTCGCGCTCTTCATCTCGCACTTCGCCCCTCGCGGACTGGCATCCGGCCTCGGCTACGTGATCGACCTGCTCGCCGCCATCCCGTCCGTGGTCTACGGCGCCTGGGGTGCCGCGTTCCTGGCCAGGGAAATCTCCCCGGCCTACACCTGGCTGGCTGGCAACCTGGGCTGGCTGCCGATCTTCCAGGGCCCGGCCTCGGCCACGGGCAAGACCATCCTCACCGCGGGCATCGTGCTGGCGGTGATGGTCCTGCCGATCATCACCTCGCTCTCCCGCGAAATCTTCCTGCAGACCCCCAAGCTGCACGAGGAGGCCGCGCTCGCCCTCGGCGCCACCCGCTGGGAAATGATCCGGATGGCCGTGCTGCCGTTCGGCCGCCCCGGAATCGTCAGCGCCGTGATGCTGGGCCTGGGCCGCGCCCTCGGCGAGACCATGGCCGTCGCCCTCGTCCTGTCCTCGGGCGCCCTCACGGCGAGCCTGATCCAGTCCGGCAACCAGACCATTGCCGCCGAAATCGCCCTGAACTTCCCCGAGGCCAGCGGCCTGAAGGTCAGCACGCTGATCGCCGCCGGTCTGGTGCTGTTCGTCATCACACTGGGCGTGAACATGATTGCCCGGTGGATCATCACCCGGCACAAAGAATTCTCGGGAGCCAACTAAATGACCTCCACCCTGACCCCGGTCCGCAAACGCTCGGCCCTGACTAAAGGGCAGCTGCCCAAGGCGGCGCCGTACATCGTGCTGGTCCTGGCCCTCGTCATCGGTGCGGCCGTTCTGGCCCTGATCGGCTTCAACGCCTTCGGCTGGGGCGTCGTCTCGGCCATCCTGTTCACTGCCGGGCTCGTCGGCTGGAGCGCCGTCGTGGAAGGCTCCCGCAAGGCCAAGGACAAACTCGCCACCTGCCTCGTGGTCGGCGCCTTCCTGGTTGCCCTGCTGCCGCTGATCTCGGTGATCTGGACGGTGCTGGTCAAGGGCCTCCCCGGCCTGCTGGACCCCGGCTTCCTGGGCACCTCGATGAACGGCGTCACCGGCGCGTTCGACAACAAGAGCGTCGACGAAGGCGCCCCCGTGATGGGCGGCATCTACCACGCGCTGGTAGGCACCGTGCAGATCACTCTGCTCGCCACCGTGATCTCCGTCCCGGTGGGCCTGCTCACCGCGATCTACCTGGTCGAGTACGGCGAGGACCGGGCGCTGGCCCGTGCCATCACGTTCTTCGTCGACGTGATGACCGGCATCCCCTCGATCGTGGCTGGCCTGTTCGCCGCGGCATTCTTCTTCGCCGTCGTCGGCCCCGGCACCAAGACCGGCGCGGTCGCCGCCGTCGCGCTGTCCGTCCTGATGATCCCGGTGGTGGTCCGCTCAAGCGAGGAAATGCTCAAGATCGTTCCGAACGAACTCCGCGAAGCCGCGTACGCCCTCGGCGTCCGCAAGTGGCGGACCATCCTCAAGGTAGTCATCCCGACGGCGATTTCCGGCATCGCCTCCGGCGTCACCCTCGCGATCGCCCGCGTGATCGGTGAGACCGCCCCGATCCTGGTCACGGCCGGCTTCGCCACGTCCATCAACAACAACGTGTTTGGCGGCTGGATGGCGTCGCTGCCCACCTTCATCTACACGCAGATCCTCAACCCGACCTCCCCGTCCAACCCGGGTCCCTCCGACCAGCGCGCCTGGGGCGCGGCCCTGGTCCTCATCATCCTGGTGATGCTGCTCAACCTGGGCGCCCGCCTGGTGGCACGCATCTTCGCCCCGAAGACCGGCCGCTAGGCCATCGCCGGCACCCGGTCCCTACCTCCACAAGTGAAGGAACAGCATGTCTAAGCGCATCGACGTCAAAGACCTCAACGTCTACTACAGCAAATTCCTGGCCGTCGAGGACGTCAACATCAGCATCGACGCCAAGTCCGTGACCGCCTTCATCGGCCCCTCCGGCTGCGGCAAGTCCACGTTCCTGCGCACCCTGAACCGGATGCACGAAGTCATCCCCGGCGCCCGGGTGGAGGGTGAGGTGCTGCTCGACGGCGACAACCTCTACGGCCCCGGCGTGGACCCGGTGACGGTGCGTTCGCAGATCGGCATGGTCTTCCAGCGGCCCAACCCGTTCCCGACCATGTCCATCCGGGACAACGTGCTGGCCGGCGTGAAGCTGAACAACCAGAAGATCTCCAAGGGCGAGGCGGACTCCCTCGTGGAGCGCTCGCTGCGCGGCGCCAACCTCTGGAACGAGGTCAAGGACCGCCTGGCCAAGCCCGGCTCGGGACTTTCCGGCGGCCAGCAGCAGCGCCTCTGCATCGCTCGCGCCATCGCCGTGGAGCCCCAGGTGATCCTGATGGATGAGCCCTGCTCCGCGCTGGACCCCATCTCCACGCTCGCCATTGAGGACCTCATCAACGAGCTCAAGGACGAATACACCGTGGTGATCGTGACCCACAACATGCAGCAGGCCGCCCGCGTCTCGGACAAGACGGCGTTCTTCAACATCGCGGGCACCGGCAAGCCCGGCAAGCTGATCGAATACGGCGACACGCACACCATCTTCAGCAACCCCACCGTCAAGGCCACCGAGGATTACGTCTCCGGCCGCTTCGGATAACCGGCAGCCGCCGGGTGCTAGAGCCTGGTGAGGGGCGACAGGGCGAGTTCCAGCACAAAGGCGGCCGCCGCGGTCACCAGCGGGGTCAGGGCCCAGAAGGCCAGGACCTGTAGCACCAGCCGCCGGTCGGTCCCCGTATAACGCTGGTTCGCGCCCGCCCCCAGCACGGCCGAAGTCACCGTGTGGGTGGTGGAAACCGGCCAGTGCAGTCCGATCGCGCCCACCAGCAGGATGACGCTGCTGTAGAGCTGGGCGACGAACCCGCGCAGCGGGTCAACCCTGACCAGCCGATAGCCGATCGTGTAGGAGATCCGCCAGCCGCCCGCGAGGGTGCCTGCGGTCAGCATCGCGGCGGTCAGGAGTGCCACCCACGCGGGCGTGGAGCCGCCGTCGGGCAGTCCCGCGGCCAGCATCGCCAGGATCAGCACGGCGCTCGTGCGCTGGCCGTCCTGCAGGCCGTGGCCGAAGGCCACCGCGCCAGCGGCGACGGCCTGTGCCCGCCGGGACCTGCTGTTCACCACGCTCGGCGGGGTGTAGCGGGCCGCCCAGGAAGCGGGCCAGACCAGCAGGTAGGCGCCCACAAAGGCGATGACCGGGGAGATCAGCAGGGGCAGCACCACTTGGAAGAGCAGCGACTGGTCCGCGCCCACCACCGAGTTTCCGCCCACCGCCACGCTGGCGACGCCGGCCCCGGCCAGGCCACCCACAAGCGCGTGGGTCGAGGAGGAGGGAATGCCGCGCCACCAGTTGTAGATGCCCCACAGGACCGCGCTGAGCAGCCCGGCAACAAGGATGGTGAGCCCGTTCGCCCCCGGCGGGAGGATGACCCAGGTCCGGCTGACCGCCAGCGCCAGCGCCGCGCTGAGGGCGGCGCCGACGAAGTTGAACAACCCGGCCAGCAGCACCGCGACCGTGGGGGTCAGGGCCCGGGTCCGGACCGCGAGGGCAACCGAGGAGGAAACGTCCCGGAAACCGTTGAGGAAGGCGAACGCCCCGGCGAAGAGAACCACCAGGGCAAAGAGGGCGAGGGACACCTCAGGATTCCTTGACGATGATGCTGCCCACCTGCGTGGCGATCCGCCGCATGTCCTTGGTGACTTCCACGAGCTGGTCCGCGATGTCGCGGTTGCGGGCGTACTGGGCCGACTTCATGTCCTTGAGCATGTCAGCCACCCAGACCCGGTGGGTGCGTTCCGCCCGCTTGGTGAGCCGGAGGACCTCGATCCAGTAATCCTCAAGGTCATCCAGATTGTTCAGCTGTCGCATGGCGTCGACCGTGAGTTCGGCCTGCCGGCTGATGATTTCCAGCTGGTCGGCCGCGCGTTTGGGCAGCCGCTCCAGCTTGTAGAGGAAAACGAGGTCCGCGGCGGCGTCCAGCTTTTCCATCGCCTCGTTGAGGTAGCGGGAAAGCGCGTACATGTCCTCGCGGGGGAGCGGGTTCAGGAAACTGGTGCGCATGTGTGTCAGGAGGGCAAAATGCAGTTCCGCGGACTTGGCTTCGTGGTCGTGCATGTCCTCCACGAGCCGCGAATGCTCGCTGGCGGGGGCGCCCAGGATCTCCGAAAGGGTTCCCGTGGCGAGGGCTATCTGGTGGGCCATCTGGGAGAGCAGGTTCAGCCCTGCGGGCTCCTGGGGAAAAAGGCGCAGCTTCACGTGGGGTTACCGGTCTCCGGACGAGGCGTACACGGGCGTTGTCTGCCGGCCCTGGAACGTGACGATGACCCGCGCATGGGGACTACTTTACCGCCCGGAATTTGAAGGCGGGAATCCGCCGGTCCCGGCAGCGGGCATGAAAATGGTGCCGAACCGGATACGCCTCTCGGCGGTAGGCCGCTCTAGGCGGCTAATTGTTGAAGCCCGGGGGTTTCGCGGTTCGACACCGCCTTTAGTTTTCTACGTCGTCAGGCCCAAGTCAACATTGACAGCGGGGGCCCGGCGTGCGTATTGACAGTGCCGCGAAAGGGGTCTAAATGGTCCTATTCCGGCGTCGCGCGGCGCCCGCGGACGGCGCCGGGTGAGTCAGTCCAGCTCGCCCAGCCGCCAGGCGTTGGCCGCGTGTTCGAGGTCCTCTGCGGTCTTGACCAGGAGATGCGAGTTCCGGGTGAGCTTGCTCGCATGGTTCGCGTTGCTGTGGTCGACGCCGTCGGCGAGCGTGGCTTGGCCCAGCGCCACCACCCGGCAGAACGCGGCCGAGCGTTCCAGCGCGACGTCGAACTCGCCGTCGAACGCGCCCGAGAGGATGGCGTCCGCCATCGACTTCATTTCCTCGGCGCCCGGAGGCTCGGCCGCCCCTGCCACCACGTGCGATACCTGCGCGGTGTCCTTGCCGGCCTTGAAGTAGACCGAAATCCGTTCGGGATCGCGGATCGTGGCGGCACGCAGGGCGTAGAGCCGCCAGAGGGCGCCCGGGAGGGAGCGTGCCGGGCTCTCCGCCCACATTTCGGCGATCGCATCCAGGCCCTGTTCGTCGGCGAGTTTGACCAGCCGCTTGGTGATCTTGGGGTCGTCGCTGTCCCGTCCGCGGCGCACGAGCGCCTGTGCTGCGAGGTGGGCTGCCTCGGAGACGCGGGCGGGATCCGCACCACCGGCGAACGGTTCGAAGTCGATCGGTGCGAAGGGCTTCGGCTTGTGGTGACGGTGCGGTCCGGGGCTGCTGGCTCCTGCTTGCTCGCTCATGCCCCCACGCTACTCCTGTGCATTCCGGGAATCGAGCATGGATCTCCGCTGCGCGACGTCGGCGCAGCAGCCATGTGACGGCGGCGTGTCGGCCCGTGTGACAAAGGGCGCCTGCGTCTGGGGTACAGTGTTAACGTCCAGAAATGGAATGGGCCGACGTGTCTGTCAAGGGCGGATTTTTCGCTGTTGGTAGCTGTCGGCTGGGGCCTTTAGCTCAGTTGGTAGAGCATCGGACTTTTAATCCGTGGGTCGTGGGTTCGATCCCCACAGGGCCCACTCTTTTAGCGAAGAGTGGAAAAACCCCCGGCCTCCTGGCGACAGGAAGCCGGGGGTTTTTGTGCGTCCCGGACCGGAGCGGGGGACGCTAATGTTCGACGGCCTTGGGGGTCTGCCCGTAGATGTCGGGACTGACCTCGTAGCCGTGGCGGTCCTGCGCCTTCGCCCGGTCGTTGACGCGGGCCAGGTCCCCCGCGTCCAGCTTGACCGTCTTGTCAAGGTTCAGGACTTCCTGGCTGTCCCCGCCGGAGGCGGTTACTTTGTAGCTTCCGACGCCGGAACGGTAGTACTTCTGCTGGTGGCCGGCAGCCGCGCCGTCGAGCGGGTTGAACTCGTCGATCTTCACCGTTGAACCTTTGCGCTCCACCACCTGCGCGCAATCGAGGAAGTCAATCGAGGGTGCCGACGCCTGCGTGTAGGCGTCCGTTCCTTCCCGGGGATGGGCCTGCATCGCGATGCCGCCGTGCGCGTCGTCCAGGCCCGAGATGAAGGTGTTGGGGGCGCCGGTGAACTTGCCGGCGTCGAACTCCTCCGGATACTCACCGAGCAGCCAGACGTCGCCGTGCCGGTTCTGGGCGAAGAATGCCAGCTCCGACTCCGCGAGGACCCCGTCGGAGTAATCCCTGTCCCACAGGACCACGGTCCGCACGCCGTCGATCTTCTTGGTCAGCCCGGTCACGATGGACACCACGCGGTGTTCGTGGGTCTCCGGCGTTCCGGAGCTGAGGTCTGTGACGGTGCCGGAGAATTCGGACCTCGTACCCGGTTCCATGGGTAGCCATTTGTTGTCGATCTCGGGGTGCGAGGGAAAGTCCGCGGCCTTGACATCGGGCATCGAGCCCGGCCCGCAGTCGGCCGTTCCGGCCACGGCGGGGCTCCCGGTCAGAAACGACATCGGGAGGGCGATGAGGCACGCTAATGCGGCGCGTTGCTTACTAAACATCGATCTGTCCTCTTCTTTGTGGGGAATCGCCGGGGGGTCGGGTACTAAGCGGCGGCCTCTGGCATGGCGGCCAGACGTTCCTTCTTCGATTTGGCGAAACGGAGATAGAGCGACGGCACAATAAACAGGTTGAGCAGGGTTGAAGTGACCAGGCCGCCGAGGATGACGACGGCCATGGGGTGTTCGATTTCGTGGCCCGGAACGGCTCCCATCACCACGAGCGGCACCAGGGCCAGCCCGGTGGCCAGTGTGGTCATGAGGATGGGCGAGAGCCGTTCCCCGGCTCCGCGGAGCACAAGGGCACGGCCGAAAGCCTGGCCCTCGTTCTTTTCCAGGTGTTGGCAGTGGTTGATGAGCAGGATGCCGTTCCGCGCCGCGATCCCCATCACCGTCAGGAACCCGACCACCGATCCCAGCGACAGGACCCCGCCCGAGATGTAGGCGGCCATCACCCCGCCGACCAGGGCGATCGGCAGCGTCAACAGCGAGAGGAATGCCAGCCGCCAACTGCGGAAGGAGGTCTGCAGCAGCAGCAGGATCAGGGCAAGGGCCGCCAGCGCAAAGATCATGAGGCGGTTCGTCGCGGCCTCGCGCTCGGTGAACTCACCCAGCAACTGGACGCTGTAGCCGGGCGGCAGCTCCAGGGCGGCCAGCCGGTCCTGCAATTGGCCAACCACCACCCCCATGTCTGCGCCCTTGTCGAGGAACGATCCCACTTCCACCCGGCGGGATCCGTTGGTGCGGTCGATCTGGTTCGGCGTCGCCTGGAGTTTGACGGCTGCGACGTCGGCCAGCCGGACCCGCTGTCCGCCGGGGGTATCGATCGGCAGGTCCTCGATGCTGGTCACGCTGGAGCGGGTCGCCGGGGTGCTCCAGACCTGGACGTCGTAGGCCCGACCGTCCCGGAAGACGTCCCCGACCTCTTCGCCGGCCACCAGTGTCGCCGCTGCCCGCCGCACATCCCCGGGCTTGAGCCCGTACTTCTGCGCGGCGGCCAGATCCACCGTGACGGTAATCTGCGGGACCTCCACCTCGAGGGACACGTGGGCTTCATCGGTGCCCGGAATGTCATCCAGGACCTTCTTGACCCGCTGCGCCTGTTCCCGCAGCACAGTGAGGTCGTCACCGAACACGCGGACCAGGATCGGCTCGCTGGCCCCGGTCAGGACCTCCTCGATCCGCTCCTTCAGGTAGGTCTGGACGTCGCGGTGAAGCCCCGGGTAGCCGTCCACGACTTCCTGGACGGCAGCCAGCGTCTCGTCGTAGTTGGCATGGCGGTCGATGCTGATCCAATGCTCGCCGGCGTTGACGCCCACGATCTCGTCGGCCGCGAACGCCTGCCCGATATGCGTGCCGCAGTTCAGGACGCCGGGCACTTTGAGGAACTCCGCACACCCGCGCTGCGAGATCCGGTATTCCTCCTCCGCCGACGTTCCCGGCTGCGAGATCCAGTGCATCAGGAAGTCCCGCTCCTTAAACGTCGGGAACAGCGACGAGCCCATCAGCGGGGTAATCGCCAAGCCCACGGCGGCGAGGGCGGCGAAGCCGGCATAGCCATAGCGGGGACGGTTCATGACCCGGGACAGCACGGCGTGGTAGCCGCGCTTCAACACCCGGACCAGCGGGGGGTCCCGCTCTTCCAACTTTGCGTTCCCCAGCAGGATGAGGGCCAAAGCCGGCGTCACGGTCAGGGCCACCAGCATGGAGGCGAGGACGGCCAGGGTGTAGGTGATGGCCAGCGGCCGGAAGAAGACGCCGGTCAGCCCGTCCAGGAAGAAGATCGGCACGGCGGCGACCACAATGATCAGCGTCGCGTACACGATCGGACTTCGCATCTCGAGGGAAGCCTTCAGGACCACGGAAGCGGCCGACGCGTCGCTGCCCCGGGCGCGGTGCTGCCGCAGCCTGCGCATGATGTTTTCGACGTCGATGATCGCGTCGTCCACCACCACGCCGACGGCAATGACCAGCCCGGCCAGGACCATGGTGTTGATCGAACTGGCGGTGAAATAGAGGACCAGGGCCGCCGTGAGCAGCGAGAGCGGTATGGCAATCAGGCTGATCAGGGCGGTACGCCATTGGAAGAGGAAGGCGCCGAGAATCAGGACGACGAGCAGGCAGCCCAACAGCAGGGCGGTGCTGAGGTTGGAGATGGACTCCTCGACAAAGCTCGCCGGACGGAAGATGGTGGTGTCAAAGCTGATCCCGCTCATCCCGGGCTGGAGCTCCTTCAGGGCTTCCTCCACGCCCTTGGTCACGTCCAGGGTGTTGCCCCACGGCAGCTTCTCGACGATCAGCATGAGCCCGTGGCCGTTATTGATGACGGCATCCCCAATCAGCGGCTGGTGGTCCTCGACCACCTGGGCGACGTCGCCCAGATGCAGTGCCACACCGTCCTTCTCCCGGATGGTGACCTGGGCCAGGTCGGCAGGCGTCTGGATCGGCTGGACGTGGCGGACCCCCATTCTCTGGGTCGGGCTGTCGATGAAGCCGCCCGTACCGATGAACCGTCCCGGGGAATACTTCAGCAGCCCGGCGTCGAGGGCTCCTGCCGTGACCTCCATGACCTGGTTGAGTGAGACGTTTTGAGCCTTGAGCTTGTCCGGTTCCACCTGCACCTGCAGCATCTGGAGGCGTTCGCCCCAGATGGCTACATTGGCCACCCCCGGAACCCGGAGCAGCCGTGCCCGGATGGTCCAGTAGGACAGCATCGACATCTCGATCAGGGACCGGTCCGCGGAGGTCATGCCGATCTTCATCACCCGGCTCGTGGCAGACAGCGGCTGCAGCATCACCGGCGGGGCCGCCCAGGTGGGCAGCGCCGCCGTCACGGCAGCCATCCGCTCCGACACCAGCTGGCGGGCGTTGAGCAGTTCCGTTCCCTGGTGGAAGATCAGCACGATCGAGGACAGCTGCGGCACCGACTTGGACCGCAGCTCATCCAGGCCCGGCATGCCGCCCACCGCCGCCTCGATCGGGACGCTGACCAGCTGCTCGACTTCCTCCGCGGTCAATCCCAGGCAGGCGGTCTGGATTTCCACCCGGGGAGGGGCGAATTCGGGGAAGACATCCACTGATGCGGAGCCCAGCTGCAGCGAGCCGAGCAACATGACCGCGCAGGCCAAGGCCACGACGATGGTTCTGAACCTCAGGCTGATGCCGATGAGCCAGCGCATGTCAGTGCGCCGTATCGAATTCTGCGCCGTACAGTTCCTCGGCTCCCGTGGTGACCACCACGGTGCCGGCGGCAGGACCGTCACTCAGCAGCGCGACGGCGCCGTTGATCCGCTCGACGGTGACGGCCTGGCGGACGTAGACCCGGGCCTCGGGGTTCGTGTAGACCCAGGTCTTGCCGGTGCTGTCGTACAGGATGGCCCAGTAGGAGACGCTCAGTTTCCCGGTCTGCGGATCCGTGGCTGTGGCATCCGTTTTGAGGCCGACCCGCTCGACGGCGCGCTCGGTCAGGGTGATGCGGTGCAGATCCGTTCCCGGAACCTCCGCGAGGACGGCGGGGTCGCCGTTGGCCGGGGCGGCCTCCTCGATCTGGGCGCAGCCTGCGGCACCAAGGGCCAGGACGGCGGCAATGACCAGGCCGGCCAGCGTGCGGCGCCGTGGCGAAGGGATCGGGTTCATGACGCATCCTGACTTTCGGTCCGGCCAAGGGAACCGCTGCCGGCGAGGGGGCTCAGTGCTTCTTTCGGCTGGAACCGGAGCAGGACGGCGGGCATAACGAACAGCATGAAGAGGGTCGTCGTCAGCAACCCGCCCCAGATGATCACGGCGAGCGGCAGGATGATCTCCGTGCCGGTCACACCGCCGAAGAAGACCAGCGGCAGCAGGACCACGGCGGTCATCACGGACGTCATGAGGGTGGGTCCCAGCCGTTCCCGTGCGCCCCGAAGCACCAGATCCGGCCACGACGCCGTGCTGTCCTCGGCCCGCAGGCTCCGGACCAGGCCCAGCAGCAGCAAGGCGCCGCGGGCGGCGATGCCCAGGACGGCCGCGAAGGCGACAAGCGAAATCAGCGAATTGACGGAGCCTGTGGCCTGGGCGGCCAGCACTCCGCCGGACAGGGACAGGATCAGGCCCAGGAAGATCATGGCGGCGAGCTTCCAGCCTCCGGCTGCCGTCTGCAGCAGCACCAGCACGCCGGCCGCCGCAATGGCGGCCAGGAGCCACAGCCACTGATAGTTGCCCTGCAGCTGCGCGTACTGGGCCAGGACCTCGGCGTGGTAGGCGAGCGGGAACTGCATCTGCTGCAGGCTCTTGTTGACGTCCTGCTGCACATCGCTGACGGAACGGCCCTGGATGTCCGCCTTCACGTCGATGCGCCGTGAGGTGTCGTCATGCAGGATGGCGGCTTCATTGCCCACCATCGTGACTTGGGCAACGTCGCCGAGGCGGACGTGGCCGCCGTTGGGGGTGTCGATGATCAGGTCACGGACGCTGTCGAGGCTGTTCCGCGTGGACGCCGCCCCCTTCACGATCACCGAGAAGACCTTCTGCTGCTCGTAGAGGTTTCCGACTTCGATGCCCTGCAGCAGCGCCGCTGCCGCGCGTCGGACATCGCCGGGAACGATGCTGGCTTTCTGCGCTGCGGCGAGGTCCACCTTGACCTCTGCGATCGGCTGTTCCACCGGGGCATCCACGTGGGGGTTCACGACGCCCGCGGTGTGCTCCAGGATCCGTTGCACCTCTGCCGCCTTCTGCCGCAGGACCGCAGTGTCGAGGCCGTAGACCCGAACCCCGAAGCCGCTGTCGCCGGCCTCGCGGATCTGGTCGATGCGCTCCTGCGGGTAGGTCGATACCTTGCTGGTCAGGCCGGGGTACCCGGCAACGACCTGCCCGATGGCGGCCGCAGTGTCGGCGTAGGACGCGTCCGGGGCAACGGTGACCCACAGCTCACCGGAACTGACGTCGCCGACCTGGTCCGAGGTGACCGCGCGGCCGACGTGTCCGCCCACGTTGGCGACCCCCGGGAGGGCGCGCAGTTCGCCGGCGGCGGCTTCCGTGATCCGGCTCATTTCCTGGTCCGAGGTTCCGGCCATCGCGCTCCAGTGCACGACGAGGGTCTTGTCGGCCAGGACGGGCACCACGGGACGTGACCCGGCCAGCTGGGGTGCCAGGGCAAGGCCGGCCAGCGCCACCACAGCGGCGGCGGCGAAGACCCACCGGCTCTTTGCGGTCACGCGGGACACGAGACCGTCGTAACCGCCCTCAAACCGGGCCAGGGCGCGGCGTTCCGGGCGGGGCGCGGACCCTGCGGGCAGGTAGTAGGCCAGCGCTGTCGTGACCGTGAGCGCCACGACCATGGCGATGACCAGGGCCAAGAGATAGTTCAGGACAAGCGGGCCGAACAGCGCCCCGTTTTCGCCGGCCACAAAGAACGCCGGAATGACGGCCAGCGCCATGATCATCAGCGAGTAGAGCATCGGCGTGCGTACCGACCGCATGGCCTCAGGGATCAGGGCTTCCCTCCACTCTCTGCCCCGGGGGCCGGGGCCGGCGGGAATCCTGTTGGCCCTGGCGAGGCCGTTGAGGTCCTCGGCGACGTCGCCCACGATGACGGCCAGGGCCAGGACCATCCCGGCGAGGACCATCGTGTTCATTCCGGCGCCGCGCACGTAGAGCAGCAGGGCAGCCGCGGACAGCGACACCGGAATGGTGATCAGGCTGATGACGGCGGTGCGCCACGAGCGGAAGAACGCACCGAAGATGGCCACGATCAGCACGAGGGTGATCAGCAGGGCGATGCCGAGGGTACCGACTTCCTCCTGGATGAAGGACGCCTGCCGGTAGACGGTGCTATCGATCTTGACGCCCGGCAAGCCGGGCTGGAGGGCTTTGAGGGCCTCATCGACGCCCTTCGTCACGGCCATCGTGTTGGTCTCGGGGAACTTCTCGATGACCAGCAGCAGCTCGGCTTCCTTGCTCAGGAGGGCATCGCCGATCAGCGGCTGGTGGTCGGTTTCGACCGTGGCGACGTCCTTCAGGAGGAGCTTGCCGTTGGGCCCCTCGATGGGAATCTGGCCCAGGTCCTGGGGGGAGGCGATCGGCAGGACGTGCTGGACGCCGATCCGCTGGTGCCCGGTTTCGAAGAAGCCGCCCGTGCCGGGGGTGGAGGCCTCGAGGTAGCTCAGGGGCGATACCCAGACGGAATTGCCGGTGGTCTTGATGACTTCGTCCAGCGTCACACCCTTGGCTGCCAGCTGTGCCGGGTCAACCAGGACCTGCAGCTGCTGGTCGCGCTGGCCCCAGATGGCCACGTTGGCGACGCCGGGCACGGAAAGCAGCCCGGGCTTCATGGTCCAGCGGGCCAGCACCGACATGTCGATGGCCGACATGTCGGTGGAGGTCAGCCGGATCATCATGACCCGGCTGGTCGATGAGAGCGGCTGCATGAGCACGGGTGCTGCCGACACGTTTGGAAGCGCGCGGGCCTGGGTCAGCCGCTCCGAGACCAGCTGGCGCGCGCGGAACAGGTCCGTGCCGGGCTTGAAGACCATCTGGATCGAGGACAGGCCCGGGACGGACTTGGAGCGGATTGCCTCCACCCACGCCACGCCGTTGAGCAGGTCGGCCTCCATCGGCGAGGTGATCAGCTGTTCGACTTCCGCCGCCGACAGGCCGAGGGCCTCGGTCTGGATCTCCACCTGGGGCGGGGCGAATTCGGGGAATGCGTCCACTGCCATGCCCGGCAGGGTCGTGAGTCCAAAAGCGAGGATCCCGGCGGCCACGGCCAGCACCAGCAACCGGAACTGCAGAACCAGGCGCAGCATCGCGGCCATCATGGCCGGGACCTCACTGCGGTGTTGTCGCTGCGGGGACCTGCGTCGGGATCGACTCCCGGAAAGGGCCCCTCAAATGAACTTTCGAACGGTTGCCTGTCCACGGCGCGGCTCCTAGTGCCACAGCGCCCCAGCGTCGTCTAGGCAAAATGATGGCCCTAGGGGAGACCACCGTCAATGGCCTTAGACAACTTTCCAATTGATGGAGTCAATGCCATCCATTGCAAGTTCGTCTAGTAATAAGTCAGGCTAGGATTGACGGATGAACTCCGACAGCGCCTCCAGCTCAGGGTACTGGTACGGTCCCGACGAGCGCCTAGATGCCCCGGCGGCCGTGCTGCACGCCTTGAGGAGCTACCGGGCCGCCGAGGTGGCCACCCGCCGTTCCACCCGGGACTCCATGGGCATGGGCGAGACGGACCTGCTGGCATTGCGGTACCTGCTGCGTGCCCAGGCCACGGGGGAGCGGGTCGGGCCGAAAGACCTCAGCCGCACCCTGGGCATCACCACGGCCTCCACCACCTCCCTGATTGACCGGCTCGTCGGGAGCGGCCACGTCCGCCGCGAGCCGCACCCCACGGACCGGCGCTCCCTAGTGATCGTCCCGACCGCCGTCACCGACTCCGAGGTCCGCGCCACCCTTGGTGAAATGCACCGCCGGATGCTGGCCGTTGCCGAGTTGTTGAGCGCCGAGGAAAGCCGCATCATCGTGGGCTTCCTCCGCCGCATGACCGAAGCCCTCGACGGGCAGTCGGAACACCCCTGAGCCCGCCGCGCAGGACGGTGCACAAGTATCTAGCCTCGACAACTAGCTAGTCCGGCTAGTGATATGTATGCTTACTACTTGTGTCAGATAATCGTGTGCGTGGAGGAGTCGTGACTGAGTTGTTGACGATCACCGGAACCCCGGGAGCCGGTGCGGCCCCCTTGGCTGCGCCCCGGTCACCCGCAGAGCCGGGCGCCGTCGCGCCCGCGCTGCCCCTGAATACGGCGAGCCCTGCGCCCAGCCATTGCGGTACGCCGATGGAGTGGACGGCGCCGGTGCGGGACGCCATGTCCGTTTATTCGTTCGACGCCGGCAACGGCTCCGCCGACCTTCCGCCCGTGTGGCGCTGCTCCTGCGGATTCCAGCTCGATGGCATCGTCCATACCTCCAACGCGCTGCTCGCACTTTCGTGAGTGCGGCTCCAGCCGCGGCGGTGGCACTTCCCTCCGCCGTCCCGGCCGCCGCTGTCCCCGCCGCGGCCGGCCTCGACGCCAAGATCCTGCCGCTGCCGGACGCCCCGGAGGGGCGTTTCCTGGTCCACGAACTCCTGGGCCGCGGCGCAACCGCCACCGTCTTCCGGGGCACTGACCTTTCCAATGACCGCCCGGTAGCCATCAAGGTGGCCGAGGGGCCGGCCGAGAAGGACGCCAGCCGGATCCGTGCCGAGGCACGCATGCTCGCCTCGCTGGACCACCCCGCCGTCGTCCGTTTCATCGCCGCGGGCACTGTCCCCGGCGGAGACCAGTGGGCGGGACGTCCGTTCCTGGTTGAAGAATTTGCCTACGGCGGAAGCCTGGCCGAGCGGATCCGCGGCGGCGCCTGCGCCCCGGAGGATGTCGCCGGCTGGGCTGCCGCCGCGCTGTCCGGGCTCGGGCACGTGCACGGCCGCGGGCTGGTCCACCGAGACATCAAGCCGGCGAACATCCTGCTCAGTGAGCTGCGGCGGTGCTCCGTGCGGCTCGCCGACTTCGGCATTGCCACGGCGGCCGGCGCGCAGCCGGAACCCGGCGATTCTTCGGGAACCGTGCACTACATGAGCCCGGAGCAGGCGGCCGGGCAGCCCGTCCTGGCTGCCAGCGACATCTACGCGCTGGGGCTGGTGCTGCTGGAGTGCCTCACCGGCGTGAAGGCCTATCCCGGGACGCCGGTCGAGTCGCTGGTGGCCCGCACGCTGCGGGGCCCTGCTATCCCAAGCGAACTCGGCACGGGCTGGGTGTCCCTGCTGACGGCCATGACCGCGATGGATCCCGCGGCCCGGCCCTCGGCTGCCGCGGCCGAGAAGCTGGCCACCAAGCTTTCCCGGCCCGTCCCGCCGCTCCGGCTGGTCGGCTAGGAATCCGAAACCGCGAACGCGGAGGGCAGGCAGGCACGGATTCGTGCCTGCCTGCCCTCCGCGTTTCCTCCGGCTGCCGCCGGCACCCCGCCCGAGCCAGCGCTTGCACATCGATTTTCCAGCACAATCGCAGGGGTGTCTGGGCGCGGCTTGGATAGCATGGGGCTTCCAGGACCTGCTGCCGGCACGCGCGGCGGAAAGGGAGTCATTTCATGCAGACAATCCCCACGCAGCGCCCCGACGTCGTCGGCCGGCTCCGCGCCGCCGGCTGCGTGTTCGCCGAGGATGAGGCTGCCCTGCTGGTCGCCGCCGCGGCCACCGCCGAGGAGCTGGAGTCGCTGGTCCGGCGGCGGGTGTCGGGGCTGCCGCTGGAGCACGTGCTGGGGTGGGCGGAGTTTTGTGGCCTCCGCATCGAGGTCGACCCCGCGGTGTTTGTCCCACGCCGTCGCACCGAGTACCTTGTCCGGCTGGCAGCCCGGCTCCTGCAGGCGCGTGGGGCGGCCGGGACGCCTGTTGTGGTGGACCTGTGTTGCGGTTCGGGGGCCGTGGGGGCCGCGCTGTCCGCAACGGCCGGGCCGCTGGAGTTGCACGCCGCCGACGTCGACCCCGCTGCGGCGGCTTGTGCGCGGCGCAACCTGCAGCCGCTGGGCGCCGCAGTCCACGAAGGCGATCTGTACGGCCCGCTGCCGGAACGGCTCCGCGGGCGCGTGGATATCCTGGCCGTGAATGCGCCCTATGTCCCGTCGGGAATGATCGGAACCATGCCGCCAGAGGCGCGGTTGCACGAACCGCGTGTTGCCCTGGATGGAGGCCCGGACGGGCTGGAGTTGCAACGGCGAGTGGCCGCCGCGGCGCCGGAATGGCTGGCGCCGGGCGGCCACCTGCTGATCGAGACGAGCCGGCGGCAAGCGCCGCAGACTGTCGGGATCCTTGCCGGGAACGGGCTCTCCGGACGTGTTTTCAGCTCACGGAAACTGGATGCCACCGTGGTGCTTGGCAGCGTCCTGGCCGGCCCCGCGGCCGGAACTCCGCGCTGAGGGTTCCGATGCCCGGATCCGTCAGTGCTTCTCCGGGTCCACGTTGGTGGCCGGCCCGGCGGGCGTAGCGCCGCCTTCATCGGACCAGTCCTGACCGGTCGTGTCGTTCAGGGCCGGATCCGAGGCGACATCCGCGGGGGCGTCCGCCGCCGCTGTCGCAGCCGCGTGGGCGCCGCCGGACGTTCCGGATGCCGCGTCGTCCCGGCGGACAGCGGAGCTGATCACAGTGCCTGCGCGGCGTGCGGCCTCGGTCAGCTGGCTGGAAACCTCGGGGGCCTTTTCCTTGACCGCCTCAGCCGCGGCGGCCACCTTGTCTTGGACCGGCTGGCTTTCCCAGAGGCCTGCTGCCCTGGCCTTGAGTTTTTCGTAGGCGGCCCGCCCCGAGCGGGACCCAAGGACGTAACCTGCTGCGAGTCCGGTGCCGAAAAGAAGTTTGGCTTTCATGCTGTACTCCTGCTCTTGGTGCTCTGGAAGTCGTATTCGAATACTGTCCGGTGCCAAAAAACCGGCCCCGGGAAATAATCCCGGGGCCGGTTTTCCGGTCGCTCCGTTTTAGCGGTGCGAGCGCTTGGTGATCATGCCGTAGACCAGCAGTACGATGATCGCACCGCCGATCGCCAGCAGCCACGTCGTCAGCGAGAAGAATTCCTGCAGTCCGGTGCCGAAAAGTGCGCTACCGATGAGGCCGCCCAGCAGGGCGCCCACGACGCCGAGGATCAGCGTGATGACCCAGCCACCGCCCTGACGGCCCGGCAGGATAGCCTTAGCGATTGCGCCGGCAATAAGACCCAGAATCAGAAATGCGAAAAAACCCATTTTTATCGGCCCTTCTCTTTCGTTGAGGAGACACCCGGGTTGCCGGGTGCGCTTCATCCTTCTGCCTAAATACTAATCATGCTTACTATCAAAACGCCACTCGGCGCGCCGATAATTTTCGCAAATCCTTGAATTGGCGGGGGAATTTAGCCCATTCCGCGTCCGGAGAACGTACCAACATGGCCCGGGGCAGGCCGAGTCAGGGCCTACCAGGCGTAGTCCTCGGGGGCGGTCCGGTGGCCGGGGAAGATTGAATCCAGTCGCGTCAGGGCCGCCGCGTCGAGCTTCAGCGCAAGGGCCGCGAGAGCGGCGCCCAGCTGCTCCGGCGTGCGCGGGCCGACGATGGGCGCCGTCACGGCGGGCTGGTGCAACAGCCAGGCCAGTGCCAGCACCCCGGGCTCCTGGCCGAGCTCGTCCGCGAAGTCCTCATAGCGGCGGATCTGGTTCCGGTGCTTCTTGAGGGCCTCCAATGCGCGGCCCTGGGTGCGACGGACGCCGTCGTCCTCCTTTTTGAGCACCCCGCCCAGCAGGCCGCCGTGCAGTGGGGACCACGGCAGGATGCCCAGGCCGTAGTGTTGCGCGGCCGGAACCACCTCGCGTTCCGCGTCACGGGTCAGCAGGTTGTAGATGGATTGCTCGCTGACCAGGCCGTAGGAGTTCCGGCGGGCCGCGGCCTCCTGCGCCTGGGCCAGGTGCCAGCCGGCGAAGTTGCTGCTGCCCGCATACACGATTTTGCCCTGCTGCACCGCGACATCCACGGCCTGCCAGATCTCTTCCCACGGGGTGTTCCGGTCCACGTGGTGGAACTGGTAGAGGTCGATGTGGTCGGTCGCGAGGCGCTTCAGGCTCGCATCGAGGGCGCGGCGGATGTGCAGGGCGGAAAGCCTGGATTCGTTGGGCCGGTCCTCCATGGTGCCGTAAACCTTGGTGGCGAGCACCGTCCGCTCCCGGCGCTCGCCGCCCTTGGCGAACCAGCGGCCCAGAATTTCCTCGGTCCAGCCCCGGTGCTTGGAGCCGCCGTAGACGTTGGCCGTGTCAAAGAAATTGATGCCCGCGTCCAGCGCGGCATCCATGATCGCGTGGGCGGCCGACTCCTCTGTTTGCGGCCCAAAATTCATGGTGCCCAGGCAGAGGCGGGAAACCTTCAGGCCCGAGCGGCCCAATTGGCTGTACTGCATGGGCGGTCCTTCCGGACGTTAACGCTCCAGCCGGAACCCGAGTTTGATCGTCACCTGCCAGTCGGCTACCTGGCCGTTCTCGAGGTGCCCGCGGATCTCCTTGACCTCGAACCAGTCCAGGTTCCGCAGGGTTTTTGAGGCCTCCGCGATGCCGTTGCGGACGGCGGCGTCGACGCCTTCATTCGAGGTTCCGACAATTTCAGAAATGCTGTAGGTGTGATTAGACAACTTCGCTCCTCGTGATCGTCATCGGTCTGCAGTCTCCGGCCGGGGCCGTCCCTGCAGAGTAGCCGACAGATCGCGGGCGGACTAGGGGCGGCCCGCATTGCCCGGCCAGCCGAAGACCGGGCCCGGCTCGGGCCGTTTCGGGGCGGGCGGACCGTTGCCGGCGCGCGGCCGGACACGCTGCATCATCCAGGGCAGCAGGTAGTGCGTGGCCCAGGCGAGGTCGTCCGCCCGGGTCGCGCGCCAGTTGCCGGCCGGCAGTGGCTTGGGTTGCAGCGGCTCCAGGGTGTGCGGAACGTGCAGCGTGTCCAGCACCATTCCGGCGATCGTATGGTGGCCGAGCGGGGAGAAATGCAGGCGGTCCGGGTCCCACATCCTGGGGTCGCTCAGCTGCCGCAGGGTCCACAAGTCGGCGATGACGCCGTGGTGCCGGGCGGCGATGGTCCGGATGTTCTCGTTGAAGACCGCCACCTTGCCGCGGATGTGGCCGAAGACCGGGGTATCCCCCCAGTCCGGCCCGGTGAACAGCACGACGGTCGCCCCCGTGGCGGAGAGCGCCGCCACGGCGTCATCGAGGCTGGCAGCCAGCCGGTCCGGATCGCGGCGGTGGAAGACCAGGTCGTTGCCGCCGGCGGAGAGTGTGACGAGGTCCGGTTTCAGGGTGATCGCCGGGCCGAGTTGCTGGTCCACGATCTGCTGCAGCACGAGGCCGCTGATGGCCAGGTTGGCATAGGCAAAATCGTTTCGCGCTGCACTGAATTCCTCGGCGATCCGGTCGGCCCAGCCCCTCATCCCGCCGGGGTTCAGGGGCTCGGGATCGCCGAGGCCGGCGGTGAAGGAGTCTCCCAGGGCGACGTAGCGTTTCCAGGGCCCGGAGCCGGTGGTGGTGGCACCTTTTCGAGCGTCTGCCGGATTGATGAAGCTGGCCGCGTTCACATCCCCAGCATTACGCCGGAATCCACGCCCCCGCTAGGTACTTACGTCCCCTAGCGGGCGGGATTTTCGCGTCAGGGCACCCTCCGGCATACCACCGGGGGTATGCGAAATACCAAGGGGGGTATACCATGGAAAGGAATCCATTTACTCCGGGAGGCCACCCATGGAACTCGATCCCACTGACATGAAGTCCGTTATCAACCGCCTTCGCCGCGCCCAGGGCCAGCTCGCCGCGGTCACGCGCATGATTGAAGAAGGAAGGGACTGCAAGAGCGTCGTCACGCAGCTTGCCGCGGTCTCCAGCGCCCTGGACAAGGCCGGCTTCTCCATTATCGCCACCGGCCTGCAGCAGTGCATGCAGCAGGAGGATCCCAGCCTGGACCGGGCCGAGCTCGAGAAGCTTTTCCTCTCGCTCGCCTGATTCCTGCAGGCTGTGACCCGGCCGGTCAGGCCCGGGGTTCTGCCAGGACGTAGGCCTTGAGGTCGTCCAGGGTCTGCCGCATGTGGGCGTCCATCGCGTCCCGTGCCCGGTGCGGATCTCGCGTCGACAGTGCCTCTACGATCTTGCGGTGATGCCCGATCGCGTGCGCCTGGATTTCGCGCACCTCGGAGGTCTGGGTCCGCCGCTTTTCCAGCACCCGATGCAGCGGCGCGAACAAGACAGCCACAAAAACGTTCTCCGACGCGCGCAGGATCAGGTCGTGGAAGGCCAGGTCCGCCGCAACGAACGCCGCGACGTCGTGCTTCTCATGTGCCTCGCGCATCGATTCCACCTGCCCGCGCAGGGTTGTGAGGTCGGCCTCGCCGATCCGGCCGGCTGCCAGCTCGCAGGCGCCCGTTTCCAGCATCCGGCGCAGTTCGATCAGCTGGACGGCTGCCGCGGCGTCATTCTCGCCCTCGGAGGCCGCCCGGAGCACGGCTTCCAGTGAGGCCCAGCGGCTCAGCGGGTTCACAAACGTTCCCCGGCCACGCTCCACGCTCAGGATCTGCTGGGCTTCCAGGGTCTTCATCGCCTCGCGGACCGTCATCCGGCTCACGTCGTGGCGGGCGCTCAGCTCCAGCTCGCCGGGGACGGACGCCCCGGGCGGAAATTCGCCGGCAATGATGCGGTCCAGCAGTTCATCTGCCACGACGCCGACCAACGATTTCCTAGCCAATTTTCCCCATCCGCCGTCACCGAGTTACCTGACTGACCAGTCTACTTGCGCGCCTCTGTGCCGTGTGCCACACTAGCAGTCAAATGTTAGATGTCAGACATCTTACAAATCATCACATCGCCGCAGAGTTCCCACAATGGAGTGCAAGTGCCCTTTGAAGCAGAGCCTTTTGAAGCAGAGCCTTTTGAAGCCGACGTGCTGGCCGCCTTCCCGGCGGAGGTCCGGATTCCCGCGCGGACCGTCGCTGGCGCCCTCGCCGCCGCGTCCGGGGCGTCACCCCGCATCCTGGTGGTCCTCGACGACGACCCGACCGGCACCCAGTCCGTCGCGAACCTGCCGGTCCTTACCCGCTGGGATATCGAAGACTTCAGCTGGGCGTTCACGCACCGGATCGATGGCCGCCGCCCGGACGCCGTCTACGTGTTGACCAACACCCGCAGCCTGGACCCCGCCGAGGCGGCCGTCCGCAATGAGGAAGTGGTCCGTAACGCCCTGGCGGCGGCCGAGCTCCTGGCCGACGGTGTCAGTTCCAGTGGTGCCGGTTCACCCGGTGTCAGTTCCAAGCTGCGCCTTGGGTTCGTCAGCCGCAGCGACTCCACGCTCCGCGGCCACTACCCGCTCGAGCCGGACACGATTGCGGCCACCATCGCAGCAGCCAGCGGCGAGGCGACGGACGGCGTGGTGATCGTGCCCGCGTTCCCCGACGCGGGGCGCGTGACGATCGGCGGCGTGCACTTCATGCGCGGCACCGGCACGAACGAAGGCCGGCTTACCCCCGTGGCGGACACGGAGTTCGCCAGGGACGCGAGCTTCGGCTTCGCGAACTCCGAACTGGCCAAGTATGTCGAAGAGAAGTCCGGGGGCCGCTTCCCTGCGAAGTCGGTGATCGTACTGACCCTCGACGTCATCCGCGCCGCCGGTCCGGACGGTGACCCCGAGGTTTCGGCCAAGGCGATCGCCGACGCCATCGACGCGGCCACGCACTCCACCCCGATCGTCGCCGACATTGTCACCGAAAACGATTTCCGTGCCCTCGCCCTGGGCCTCGAGGAAGCCGAGCGCCGCGGCAAGAAGCTGCTCTACCGTGTGGGGCCGCCCTTCGTGCGCGGCCGCATCGGCCAGGACATCCGTCCCGAGCTCAGCGGCGAGGAGGCCTACGCGGGCAACACCCCCTCAGACGCCGGCGGCCTGATCGTCGTCGGTTCGCACGTGGGCGTGACCACCCGCCAGCTCAAGGCACTCGTCGAGCAGCATGGCGCCGCCCGCATCGTCGAAATCGACGTGGAGAAGCTCCTGGGCGGCTCGTCCGAGGACTACCTGGACGGCATCGTCCGCACCGTCGTGGAGTCCCTGCACAGCGCCGACGTCATCCTGCACACCAGCCGGCTGCTCATCAAAACGGACGACGCCGCGGAGAGCCTGCGGATTGCCCGCACGGTGTCCGCCGCCGTCGTCGCCGTGGTGAACCGAACCCTCAAGACCTACCCGCCGCGCTTTGTCATCGCCAAGGGCGGCATCACCTCCTCGGACGTGGCCGCCCTGGGCCTGGAAATCCGCCACGCGATCGTCCGCGGCCCCATGCTGCCGGGCATCGTCAGCCTGTGGGAGCCGGTGGACGGTCCGGCCAAGGGCATCCCCTACGTCGTCTTCGCCGGAAACGTGGGCGACGACGAATCCCTCGCCCAGGTCACCCGCAAGCTCAGCAACACCTTCTCCCCAGCTGCCCCTTAACCCAACAACACCCTTTCAACGGAGAAACCATGAACTACCAAGTCACCGTCCTCGGTCTGGGCGCCATGGGACTGCCCATGGCCACCCGCCTGGCCTCCCAGCTGACCGTCCACGGCTTCGACATCGCCGAGCCGCGCCTGCGCCTCGCCGAAGACGCCGGGGTCCGGACCTTCGCCTCCGCCCGTGCGGCAGCGGAGGGGGCCGACGCGCTGCTCCTGGCGGTGCGCAACGGCGAGCAGCTCGACGACGTCCTCTTCGGCGACAACGGGGTCGCCCCGGTGCTCAAGCCTGGCGCCGTCGTCATCCTCGGCAGCACCGTCGGCACCGACGCCATCCCCGCCACCGTTGCCCGGCTCGCCGAATACGGCGTCTCCCTCGTTGACGCGCCCCTCTCGGGCGGACCCCAGCGTGCCGGCGAAGGCGATCTGCTGATCGTCGTCGGTGCCGAGCCGCAGGCGCTGGAAGCGGCCCGGCCCGTTCTGGAACTGCTCGCCTCCACCCTGACCATCGTGGGGGACAAACCCGGTGACGGCCAGGCGCTCAAGACCGTCAACCAGCTGCTCTGCGGGATCCACATCGCCGCCGCGGCCGAGGCGATGGCGCTCGCGGACGCCCTCGGCCTGGACCAGGCCAAGACGCTGGCGGCCCTGGAAGCCGGCGCCGCCGGGTCCTTTATGCTTTCGAACCGCGGTCCCCGCATCCTTCAGGCCTACGCGGAAAGCGGCGCTGAAGTCCTCAGCCGCCTTGACATCTTCGTCAAGGACATGGGAATCGTCGGCAAGGCGACGCGGGCGGCCGGACTCGCCGCGCCGGTGGCCGCCGCCGCCGAACAGCTGTACCTGCTGGGCCAGGCCCAGGGGCTCGCTGCCGCCGATGACTCCGCGGTCATCAAGGTTGTCGCCCCCACCAGGCGCACCGCCTAATCCACCGATCCGCCCGGACCCCCGGGTTCCCCCAACCCGACGACGCCGGCGGCGTCCGCCGTCGTCGGCCACAACACCCGCTCACTGGCTAGAGTGACGTCAAAGGAGACACTCCGCATGAATCCCCTGCTCAATTCCCTGATGGTGCGCGCGGCCGACGCGCCCGTCATCAAGCCGGCCGTGGAGCTGGGAACTCCGCTGCTGCTCACCATCGCGGTCGCCGGCGTCGCCCTGCTGCTGCTGATGATTATCCGGTTCAAGATCCAGGCCTTCGTGGCCCTGCTGACCGTCAGTGTCCTGGTGGCCGTGGCCGCGCAGATCCCGCTCAAAGACGTCTTCACCGTGGTGGCCAACGGCGTGGGAAGCACCATGGGCAAGGTGGCGTTGCTGATCGCCCTCGGCGCGATCCTTGGCCGGATGATCGAGGTCTCCGGCGGCGTGCAGTCGCTGGCCGACCACTTCACTGCCAGGCTCGGTGCCCGGCGGGTGGCCGTGGCCCTCACCGCCGTCGGCTTCCTCGTCGCGATCCCGGTGTTCTTCGAAGTCGGCATCATCGTCCTGGTGCCGATCGTCTACGCCTTCGCCAAGATCGCCAACGTCCATCCGGTGAAGTTCGGCCTGCCCATGGCCGGCATCATGCTGGCCATCCACGTGGCCGTTCCCCCGCACCCCGGGATCGTTGCCGGCGCCGGCGTGCTCGGGGCCGACATCGGACTGATCGCGCTGATCTCGCTGGTGATCTGTGTGCCGCTCGGCTTCCTGTCCTACTTTGTGGCATCCATCATGAACCGCAAGGACTACGAGCTCCTGCCCTCCGTCAAGGCCCAGGTGGATGAGTTCGGCTCCGCTTCCCTGGTGCGGGTCGGCCACGATGGCCCGGGCAGCAAAGCCCTGGCCGCGCCCCGGCCCGGGCTCATCATCTTCCTCATCGCCACCCCGATCGCGCTGATCCTGCTCGGCACCGTGGGCACCCTCGTGATCGACAAGAACAGCTTCTGGTACGGCGTCGCCTCCTTCGTTGGCACACCCGTGTTCGCCCTCCTCGTGGCCGTTGCGCTTTGCTTCTTCCTCCTGGCTGTCCGCCGCCAGTGGTCGCTGACGGAAACCGGCGAAATCTTTGAAGGAGCCTTGCCCCCGATCGCTTCCATCCTGATGGTGGTCGCAGCCGGCGGCGTCTTTGGCAGCGTCCTGCAGGTGAGCGGAATCGGCAAGGCACTTTCCGAATCCCTCGACACCCTCGGTGTGCCGCTGCTGCTGCTGGGCTTCATCATCTCCCTGGCCCTCCGCGCCGCCCAGGGCTCGGCCACGGTCGCGATCGTCACCACGGCCGGCCTGCTTTCCTCCGCCCTGGCGGGCGGCGGCTACACTCCGGCCCAGATTGCCGTGATCGTCATCGCCATCGGCTTTGGCTCCCTCGGCCTCTCCCACGTGACCGACGCCGGCTTCTGGGTGGTCGTCCGGTACTACGGGCTGAGCGTGGCTGACGGCCTCAAGACCTGGACCGTGCTCACCACAGTGCTGGGTCTGGCAGGTTTCGCCCTGACGTTCGTGGCCTGGATCCTGGTGGGAGGCCTGAGCGCCTGATGCGTGTCCGTCTCGACTCCTTGGTCAGCGCAGCCCTGAAGCGGGGATCAGCCGTACCGGCCTTCACCTGCTACGACTTCACGACGGCGCTCGCCGTCGTGGCTGCGGCGGAGGACGCCGGCCTCGGCGCCATCCTGCTGGTCTCGCCGAGCACTGCTGCCACGCCGGCCGGGCTGCGGCTGATCGCCGCGTTGCGCGGCCTCGCCGACGTCGCCGGCGTTCCGGTGGCCGTCCAGCTGGACCACGCCTCCGATCTCCGGGTGATTGCCGACGCCGCGGCCGCAGGGGCGGACTCCGTCCTGGTGGATGGGTCGTCGCTGGATTACGAGGACAACATCGCCCTGGTCCGGGCGGCGCGCGCAGCCCTGGACGGCGCCGGCTTCGCCGGGGAGATCGTGATCGAGGCCGAGCTCGGCGGACTCGCCGGCGACGAGGACCGCGCCTTCGGAGCCGACGCCGCGGGCAATGCCCCGGCGCCCGGCACGGCGGGGCTCACCGACTCCGCGCAGGTGGAGGACTTTGTGGCCCGCACCGGCGCCCAGTTGCTGGCCGTCGCGGTGGGCAACGTCCACGGCAAATACCAGGGCGATCCTGAACTGCGCTGGGACGTGCTGCAGGACATCGCGGTGCGGACCCGCATTCCCCTCGTGCTGCACGGCGCCTCAGGCATCCCCGCGGCGGAACTCGTCAAGGCGGCCAGCATGAACGTGGGGAAGGTCAACTTCAACACGGAGCTGCGGACCGGCGTCCTGGAGACCCTCGAAACCCACACCGCAGCCCACCGGCGGGACGGCGAGAACCTTCAAGGACTGCTCTCCGAATGGGGCGCCGCGGCCGGGACCTTCGCAGCAACGGCACTGGCCACCCTCTCACGCTGACCCGCCGGCGGCTCTGGCCGCCGGCGGCGCCAGGGCCGACAATGGAGGCAAGACGGAGGGTTTGACGCTCACAAGCTCGAAGGGGGCGCGTTGGCAGATTCCGCACGCGGCCCACGGGCTCCACGGCAGCAGCCGGCGGACGGCGCGGCATTTGCTGTGCCGGAGCGTGACCTGGTCATCGACCTGACCCGGTTCTTCTGCCTCGCGCTGGTGGTCATCGGGCACACGATGATGGTGAGCCCGGTCCTGCACCCGGACGGCACCGTGAGTTCCGAAAACACCCTCGGCGACCAACGCTGGTTCGAGCCCGTGGTCTGGGTCCTGCAGGTGATGCCGCTGTTCTTCGTGGCAGGCGGCATCACCGGCCTGCATTCCTGGCGCCGGCTGCGGGGACAGGGCGGGAACGCCTTCGAGTTCGTCCAGGGCCGGCTGCTGCGGCTGATCCGGCCGGCCGCGGTCCTGCTGGCCGTGATGTTCACCGGCCTTTGGGCCGCGCGGCTCAGCGGCGTGGACCCCCAGGTGATCCAGCTGCTGGCCAGCGGCGCGGGCATGCCGCTGTGGTTCCTGGCAGCGTATCTGGCTGCGCAGCTGAACCTGCCATGGCTGGCCGCGCTCCACGTCCGCGCCCCCTGGCTGACCCTCACCGTCCTCGTCTCGCTCGTCGTGGCCGTGGACTGCCTCCGCGGGGCGCTGCCCCAGCTGGCCTACGCCAACATGGTGTTCCTGTGGTGCGCCGTGCAGCAGCTGGGCTTTCTCGTCGCCGACGGGAAGCTCCGGGGCCTCGGCCCCTCCGGGTTGCTCGGCATGATGGCGGCAAGCAACCTGGTGCTCGGCCTGCTGGTGGTGCTGCGCCTGTACTCGGGAAACATGCTCGTCAACCTCAACCCGCCCAATCTCACCCTGTTCCTCCTGGCGGTCTCCCAGGCCTCGGCGCTCCAGCTGTTCCGGCCCCTGCTGGCCCGGCTGGCGGCACTCGGCGGAGTCCGCAGTCTCCTGGCTCGTGCGGGCAGGCGTTCCATGACCGTCTACCTGTGGCACCTGCCCCTGCTCGCCGCCATGTCCGGACTGCTGCTGCTCACCGACCTGCCCCAGCCGGCCGGGGGGACCGCAGCCTGGTGGTGGACCCGGCCGCTGGTGCTGCTGGGCGTCATCGTCCTGCTGCTGCCGGTGCTGGCCCTGTTCGGTCGGCTGGAGGAACGGCCGACGGCGCCGGGCCACCCGCGTGCCCGGCCGGCCGCCGCCGTGGTGACGGCCGCCGGCGTCGTTTTCATCCCGGTCGCCGACGCGGCCCTCAACGGGCTCACGGTGGGGCTCCTTGGCGGCGGGGCGGCGTGCTTCGCGCTCGCCGTGCTGTTGCTGGGCCGCGTTCCGGCCCACAACACCGACGGAGGCGGATCCGGCGGAGCCGGACTGCCATTGCCACGCCCGCCATTAAGTGCCAATGTCGAACCATGACGGAGAACTCGGTAGGCACTGAAGACACGTTCGCTCCGGACGTCTCCACCACCCGCAATGATGCCCTGCACCGCTATGAACTGCATGTCGGCGGCAAGCTCGCGGTCCAGGCGCGCTACATCGACCGGCCCGGGCATGTGGACTTCATCCACACCGAAACGGCCGAAGAGTTCGCGGGCCAGGGGCTCGCCGGGGTGCTCGCACACTTCGCCCTGGACGACGTTGTTGCGTCGGGGAAGCGGATCATTCCGCACTGCCCGTACATCTACCGCTATCTGCGCAAACACGACGCCTACAATCAGTGCATCGACTGGCCGGAACAGGAACCTGCCGGGGCCTGACCGCTTGTGGCCCGCGCAACAACCTCGTATGGTTTAGCTTGAGTTATGCAGTTGGCTCAAGGACTTGTCATTTGGAGATCCCGTGAACCACAAACTGCGTGTGCTTGTCCGTGTTGATGCCGATCCCGGACAGGTGACCCTGGAAGTCACCGGCTGCCTGACCCAGGCAAACTATCCCGACCTGCTGCACATGATGCGGCGTGCCAGCCGCCTTGCGGCCGGCTCGGACGTCAGCATCGACCTGCACGGCGCCTCCCACCTCGACCCGGAGATCCTGCTTTACCTCCGGCAGCTCGCGGCGGCCCAGGACCCGGCGACCGGCCAGGACCCGGCCGCGCCCGGTGCCGGGGTCGCGGCCGCCGCCACCGAGGGCTTTCGCGTCACCCTGCAGGAGCCGGCCGAACTGCCGATCTGCCTCCTCCACGTCGGCTCGGACGGCGAGGTCCTTGCCGACCTGGACGTCGAGATCACCGGCAGCGTCAACGGCCGGGCCGCCGCCGACGTCGATGCTCTGGACTGCGCGGAAGCCGAACCTGCCGCCGCCGGACCGGACCTGATCGAGGGTCTCGAACTGTCCGACTACTTCGAGGGCACGATGGATCCTGCCGCCACCGTGCAGGCCCTCTCCGACGCAGCGCTGGGACAGCTGGCCGACGCCCTGTACCGCCACCTGGACACCCCCAGCCCCTCCTTCGGGGCGCACACCTGGTACGAGCTCGCCGCCGACGAGCTGCAGCAGCGCTACCAGGCCTCGGATGACCCCGCTCAGCAGAACGCCCCCGGCCTGTCCGGGTACGGTCGGGACCCCGCCCCGGACCCCGCCCCGGACAGCCCGGCCGGCGGCGAACTGGCCGCAGGGCCGGCCTTGGCCTGACCCCTCCCACGCGGCGCCGCTAGGCTGTGGCTATGAACACACCCGCTCACGGACCGTCCGCCACGGCCTCCACTGCCCTGATCACCGGCGCCACCGCAGGGCTCGGCGCCGAATTCGCCCGCCAGCTCGCGGAGCAGGGGCACAATGTGGTCTTGGTGGCGCGCGACGTGGAACGCCTGCAGGCCCGCGCCCAGGACCTGGAAAACCGCTATGGCGTCCGGGCTGAGGTGCTGGCTGCCGACCTGGCGGACGACGGCGGCGTGGCCGCCGTCGTCGAGCGCCTGAGTGATCCGGCGCGGCCGGTGGAGATCCTGGTCAACAACGCGGGAATGGGGTTGCTGCGTTCCTTCGCGGACAATGACATCGCCGAGGAAAAGCAGCACCTCAGGCTGCACGTCCAGACGGCGATGGAACTGACCCACGCCGCGCTGCAGGGGATGCTGCAAAGGCGCTCGGGCCGGGTCATCAACGTGGCGTCCGTGGCGGCGTTCCTGCCGCGCGAAACCTACTCCGCCGCGAAGGCCTGGCTGCTGAGCTTCAGCCGCTGGGCGAACCTCGCCTACGCCGGGCGCGGAGTGAAGGTGACGGCCGTCTGCCCCGGCTTCACGCACACCGAATTCCACGACCGGATGGGCATGGACAAAACGGTGGCCCCGCGGTGGATGTGGCTGCAGGCTGAACAGGTGGTCCGCGAAGGCCTGGCCGACAACGAAAAGGGCAAGGCCGTCTCCATCCCGAGCAAGCGCTACAAGATTCTCACCGCGGCGACGCGGGTGCTGCCGGCGCGGCTCGTGGCTGGCCCGCCGCGGCGCGCCAAGTAGGGGCAACGGCCGGCTACGCGCCAGCTGTCGCAGCGGACGGGCGGCGGCGCCGGATCAGGCCCACGACGGCGATCCCGATGCAGGCGCCGAGCAGGGTCTCGACCGCCCGCTCCGCCACCAGGAGACCCGGGTCGGCCGGGAAAGCCAGCTGCGTCATCAGCAGAATGACGGGCGTGAACGACACCATCGCAAGCCCGTAGTGCCGGGCCATAAAGAGCTCGGTGGTGAACTGCAGGACGATCACCAGGACGGCCAGGACGGCCGTCTCGTGGCCGGGGAATAGCCGCAGCGGCGACCACGCCCAGGGGAACAGCACCACGGCCACCACCACCAGGCCCAGCAGGGTGCCGACAATCCGGTGCACCCCGCGGTAGACGCTGCTTGGCAGGTCCGCCCCTGCCAGCGGAACGGCAGCCGCGGCCATCGCCCAGTGCGGGTGTCCGCTGCCGCTCACCACCCCGATGCTGCCGGCCGCAGCGACCGCTGCGAAATACCGTGCCGCGTGGATCCAGGCGGCACGACGGCGGATCCCGCGCAACGGCGGCACTGCACGCTCCGCGCCGCGTTCCCACACCCGGCCCCGGACCCAGCCGCCAAAGCCGACCGCGATGGAGAAGGCAGCCGATCCCGCACCGACCAGCAGCGCCAGCGGCCATGGGCCCGGGGTGGGGATGGAGGCGCACGCGCCGAGGGCGAGGATCCCGAAGAACGGACCGTTGGGTTTCAACCCCACCTTGTCCGCGAACAAGGACCCCGCGGCGGCCAGGAACGACTCCACGGCGACGAGCGTCCAGGAGTGGAGCTGGTTGACCGAGAGGAGGACGCCGACGCCCAGCCCGCCGAGCAGGACCAGGGCCGCCTGCAGCTGGTGCTTGAGCCGGAGCTGGTGGGGTTCGGAACGGCCGTACATTCCGGTGAGGGCGCCGAACACGGCGTAGATAATCAGGTCGGGCCGTCCGGCCGCGAGCAGCGTCAGCGAAGGCCCGGCCACACTGACGGCAACGCGCAGCGCCGAGACATGGTCGCGGTTTGCCGGTCCAAGGCGGTGCAGCACGCGGACGTGCCGCAGCAGGGACTGCATTCGGGCCTCCAGACGGTGCGGTTGCGGGTTGCAGATGTGGAAGGGATGCGTGCGGGCATCGGGCGCGGACAGTCGGGACACGGGGAGCTGCGTACCCGCCAAAGGCCCGCCCCGCACGCTTCCGGAACGGGAAACGCGCGCGACGGGCCTCTACGGGCGGGGCGCTTGGCTACGGGGCCGTCCGGTGGACGCTCCGGGCCGGTCCGGGTTAAGCCGGGGCCGGAACCTTGCCGGCGTCGCCTTCGGTGGCCTCTGCCGCGGTGAGCGGCATGTCCATGTGCTCGAGGTCGATCAACGGGTTCTCGTCCTGCGTCTCAACCAGCTCGCGGGCCTCGGCCTGGGTGTCCACGCTGGGCATGGAGCCCGGGAGCGGCATCTGGGCGGATTCCTTGAGGAAGTAGATCGCCACGGCGCCGATCGCCGAGGTGGCCATCAGGTAGTAGGCCGGCATCATGTCGTTGCCGGTGGCGTTGATCAGGGCCGCGACGATGAACGGCGTGGTGCCGCCGAAGATGGCAACCGAGAAGTTGTACGCAATGCCCATGGCGCCGTAGCGGCTGGCCGTCGGGAACTGCGCCGGCAGCGCCGACGCCAAGTTGGCCACGTAGAACGTCACCGGGAAGGCGATCAGGGCGAGGCCGGCCAACGTGGACCAGATCTCACCGACGCCGATCAGCAGGAATGCCGGGGTGGCCAGGACGACGGTGCTGATGGCACCGATCCAGAGCACGGGGCGGCGGCCGATCCGGTCGGAGAGCTTGCCGGTCAGCGGGATGCAGAGGCTCATGATGACCAGCACAGGGATGGTCAACAGCGTGCCGTGCACCTCGTCGTAGCCCTTGGACTCGGTCAGGTAGGTCGGCATGTACGACGTCAGGGCGTAGCCGGCGGTGTTGGCCGCGGCAACCAGGATCATGGCGACGATGATGGAGCGCCAGTAGGCCTTCACAATGCCCACCGGTCCCTTGGACGCGGCCGTGTCAGCGGCGGAGGCGTCCTTGGCGAGGTTCTCCTGGGCATCCAGGGTGGCCTGGAACTGGGGGGATTCCTCAATCTTGCTCCGGAAGTAAACAGCGATCAGGCCCAGCGGACCGGCCAGCAGGAACGGAATACGCCAGCCCCACTGCTCCATGGTGTCCTGGCCGAGGGTCAGCTGCAGCACGGACACCAGGGCGGCACCGGCGGCGAAGCCGAGGTAGCTGCCCATATCCAGGAAGCTGGCGAAGAAGCCGCGCCGTTTGTCCGGGGCGTACTCGCTCACGAAGGTGGTGGCACCGGCGTACTCGCCGCCGGTGGAGAAGCCCTGGATCACCTTGAACAGGACCAGCAGGACCGCAGCCCAGATGCCGATCTGGGCGTAGCCGGGCAGGAGGCCGACGGCGAAGGTGCTGGCCGCCATGATCATGAGGGTCGCGGCGAGAACCTTCTGCCGGCCGACCTTGTCGCCAAGCCAGCCGAACACAACGCCGCCGAGGGGGCGGGCGATGAAGGTGGCGGCGAAGGTGCCGAGCAGGAAGAGGGTCTGGACGGACTTGTCCGCCTCAGGCAGGAACACCGGTCCCATGGTGGTGATGAGGTAGCCGAACACGCCGACGTCGTACCATTCCATGGTGTTACCCACGATGGTGCCGCCGAGTGCTTTCTTAAGCATGGGCTGATCGACCACGTTGACGTCGGACTCGCGGAGTCGACGGCGGCGCAGCCGCGGTTTCTTGGCGCCCCTGGGTGCGCCTTGGTTAGTTCCGCTGGCGTTCAAAACGCCAGCTGAAGAGTCGGTGGTGCTTCGGTCTTTGGGCATTTGGGCAACTCCTGTGGAGGTCATTTGCTTGCGACTTATAGCTGCCCCGCTCCGGGCAGGATCTCAATTTTACGCGATTTCCATGGCGTTTCCGATTTCGGTGCCGTATGATCCGCCGTTTCGACCGCCGCTACGGGCCTTTGCGCGCTGACTCCGGGCGCGGTTTATCCGCGCCGTTCCTAGGAAGGAGGCGGTTTCGCGGATTGGCTGCCAAATTTTTTCGCGCCGGGCAGGATTCGGGTGCTTTGGGGCGCCTATTTGGCCGCTTTCGGGCTGGCCGCGCCCGGCCGCGCCAGGCGTAGTTCGGGCAGCTCGTACCACTCGGGCGGCAGCAGCCTGCGTTCCCCATCGGGCTGGAACCCGTGCTTGGCGTAGAAGGCACGGGCCCGGGGGTTGTCTTCGAGCACCCACAGGTAGGCGGGGGAGTCGCCGAGGGCCGACGCCAGCAGGGCGGCTCCGAGCCCGCTGCCGTAGGCGTGGTTCAGCGTGTAGAGCGAATACAGCTCCAATTCCCCGGGCCGGTCCGCGTCCCGCCCCGGGCCGGCGTCCGCGAACCCAACGATGTCCCCGTTTGCATCCACGGCGATCATCCGAGGCTCGGCACCGGCCAGGTGGGGCCGGCGCCGTTCCGCCCGCTCAAGGATGCTGGCGCGCCGGGCTTCAAAGAACGCCGCGGGCAGCTGGGACGCGTAGCACTGCTCATGGGCGAGGGTGTGCATCCGGACTAGGGCATCCGCATCGTCGGCAGTCGCGTGGCGAATCGTGTAATCCATGCGCCACAGCCTAACTTTCGTGCCTTCGCCGCCGTCGAACCCCTGTTCAAGCGGCGCGGCAACTGCCTATGGTGGACCCGTCGCCAGTGCCATCGCGAGCGTCATTTCGAGCCGAGCCGAGGAGAGCCTCCATGACAGACAAGAACGAGCCGGAGCAGCCCGGGACGCCCGGCGCGGAAGAACCCCCGGCGGCACCGACACCGGAAAAGGGCCTGAAGTCCCGCCTGACCGATGCCCAGAAGGAAATGCTCGCGAGCAAATCCCGCGGCGGCGCCGGATTGCCAAGTGTCGGCCGCAGCCATAAGCCCACCCACGCCAGCGGCAAGCAGGGTCCCGCGCAGAAGAAAGTCCGGTGGTAGCACCTAGAGACATCTCACCGGCGCCGACCTACGATTGTGGGACGCTTCATTTCATCGCAGAAAGGAAGAGCCATGGCGGATCATCACTCGAGAGAAGAGATCGAGCCTGAGGTTGCCAGTCACCTCGCGGAGTCCATGGACGAGGTTCCGGGCCCGGAAGCGAAACGCCCGGAGCCGCCCTCGCCGGAAGACGGCCATGAGTGGCCGGACGGCAGCGGGAAGCACCGCCATCCCAAGGACCGGGACGTGGTCCGCGGACAGCAGGCGCAGCAGGTGGCCGAAGCCGCCATCCACCGTCAAAGCCGCCCCGCCATCCCGCACCACGACTAAGCACACTGAGGGCCCGCCACGGCGGGCCCTCAGCTATGTTCGACGACGACGTCGGCCGGGGCCTTGTCCAGTCGCCAGCCCCGCCAGACCGGGTGGCGGAGCTTCCCGCTCGCCGTCCATTCGCCGAAGGTCACCTCGCCGACCAGCCTGGCCGACACCCAGCGGGCGTCGGCGGCGTCTTCCGCCGGAACCTCCGCGAAGGGCGACGTCTTGCGCGGGATGGCGTCCAGTTGCTGGCGCAGTTCCTGGAGCTCGCGGGTGCTGAAACCGCTGCCCACCCGGCCCACATAGCGCAACTTCGGCCCGTCCGGGATGCCCAGGAGCAGCGAACCGACCGATTCGCTGCGGCCGCCGTTGCCGGGCCGCCAGCCCCCGACCACCACCTCCTGGGTCTTCTCGAACTTCAGCTTGAGCCAGGACCGGCTCCGCTGCCCGACGTAGCGTCCGCCGGTGCGCTTGGCCATCACGCCTTCGAGGCCCAGCTCCTCGGCGCTTTCCAGGAGGTGCCCGACGTCGGCGTCGATCACCTCGGACAGCTGGACCGGGCAGGATTCTTCCCGGTTCTCGGCCCGGAAGCCTGCCGCGGCGAACGCCTCCAGGCGGTTCCGCCGCTCCCGGAGCGGGCGGCGCCGGAGGTCCTCGCCGCCCTCGGTGAGCAGGTCGAAGAGCATCAGCCGCACCGGGGTGGCGGCCCGCGCTTTCGCAACGTCGGCGGCCTTGCTGAGCTTCATCCGTCCCTGCAACAGCCCGAAGTCGGGCCGGCCGGACGGACCGACGGCGATGATCTCGCCGTCGGCGGCGAAGTCCTGCGGCGGCCAGCAGCCGCGGTCCGTCAGTTCCGGGTAGCTGGCGGACATGTCGTTGCCGTTGCGGCTGATCAGCCTGATCCGTTGCGCGTCGCCCAGGACCAGGGCGCGGACGCCGTCCCATTTGAGTTCGAACTGCCAGTCCTTGTCCGCGAGGTCCGCGGGCGTTCCGGCGCTGGCCAGCATCGGTGCCAGCTGCGCCGGATCCGGGGCGGGAGCGCTGCCGGCGGTGCCGCCGGCCGCTGTTTTTGCCCCTGCCGGCGGAGCGTCCTTGGGGGAGGGCGTGCGGGCCTGCCCCGGGGCGTCCATGAGGTGGATGAGCCATTGGTCGTTGGCCTGGCCGGTATGGATCAGCGCGAACCGCCGGGTCCCGCCCAGTCCTCCGTCCGGCTGCCCGGTGAGGGTGGCGATGACTTCCTTCCCGGCAATCCACTTCTCGCACTCGTAGTGCCCGCGGTCCCAGATGCTGACGGTGCCGGCCCCGTACTGCCCCTTGGGGATGGTGCCCTCGAAGTCCGCGTAGTCCATCGGGTGGTCTTCGGTCTGGACCGCCAGATGGTTGTTGGCCTTGGTGGTGGGGACCCCTTTAGGCAGCGCCCAGGACACCAGCACGCCGTCGCGCTCGAGGCGGAAGTCGTAGTGCAGCCGACTGGCGTGGTGCTCCTGGATGACGAAGCTCTCCCGGAGCGGCCCGCCGTCATTGCGGCCGCGGTGCTGTTCCGCCGTGAACGGCTCCGGCGTAGCCGCCGCGTCCCGCTTGGTCCGGTATTCCTCCAGCCGGGGGTCGGCGCCGCCGCCGTCGAGTTCAGCGGGGACTTCGGCCTCGGCTCCGCCCGGGACGCCGCCGTGCGCGCCGCCGGAGATGACCGCGAAGGGGTCCTTGCCGGACTTCACGCGCTTCATCACTTCCTCGTAGCCGAGCTGGCGCAGCGAGGGGGAGGCAAGTTCGCGCCAGGTGCGTGGTGCTGCCACGGTGGGCCGCAGCCTGCCGCGCAGCGAGTAGGGCACGATCGTGGTCTTGGCCGCGTTGTTCTGGCTCCAGTCCACCAGGACCTTGCCGGTGCGCAGGGTTTTCTTCATGTCGCTCACGGCCAGCTCCGGATGGTCCGCTTCCAGCGCACGGGCCAGTTCGTGGGCAAATTCCGAGACCTGGTCCGAGCTCTGCGTTCCGTCCAGAGCGGCGTACAGGTGGATGCCCTTGCTGCCGCTGGTCACGGGGACCGGCTCCAGGCCCACATCGTTGAGGATGCTGCGGGCCAGTGCGGCGACCTCCGCGCATTCGGCCAGGCCGGCGCCGTCGCCGGGATCCAGGTCCAGCACGAGCCGGTCCGGCGGCAGGGCGTTGCCGTGGGAATCCACCCGCCACTGCGGCACGTGGATCTCCAGGGCCGCTATTTGGGCCAGCCAGGTGAGCGTGGCCGGATCGTTGACCAGCGGGTACTGGATGGTGCGCTCCTTGTGGGTGATGGAGGCGCGCGGCACCCAGCCCGGCGTGGAGTGGTCCAGGTTTTTCTGGAAGAACATTTCGCCGGGCGCCTCGGCCGTTCCCACACCGTGGACCCAGCGCTTCCGGGTGGCCGGCCGGTTGGCCGCCGCCGGGATCAGTACCGGTGCCACCGCGGCGTAGTAGGCCAGGACATCGGCCTTGGTGGTTCCGGTCTCGGGGTACATGACCTTGTCCAGGTTGGTCAGCACCAGTTCCCGGCCGCCGACCCGGACGCGTTCCTTGCTCTCAGCCAAAACACTTCACCTCCGTGCGGCTCTGGTGTTCACTTGAGCCATGAGAGCCATCTGGAAAGGCGCGATCGCATTCGGGCTGGTCAACGTCCCGGTCAAGGTCTACAGCGCGACCGAGGACCACGACATCAGCCTGCACCAGGTCCACAACGCCGACGGCGGCCGGATCCGCTACCAGCGCCGGTGTGAGGTCTGCAGCGAAATCATCGACTACGAGGACATCGACAAGGCCTACGAGGAGGACGGCCGCACGGTGATCCTCAGCCGCGAGGAGCTCAAGTCGATCCCGGCGGAGAACAGCCACGAGATCGAGGTGGTGCAGTTCGTCCCCGCCGAGCAACTCGACCCGATGACGTTCGAGAAGAGCTACTACCTTGAGCCGGACGCCAAGTCGCCCAAGGCCTACGTGCTGCTGCGCCGGGCCCTGGAGGACACCGACCGGGTCGCCATCGTCCAGTTCGCGCTGCGGGAGAAGACCCGGCTCGGGGCACTGCGGATCCGCGGCGATGTGCTGGTGTTGCAGGGACTGCTGTGGGCCGACGAGGTGCGCGAGGCGAGCTTCCCGGCGCTGGAGACGAGCGTGCGGATCTCGGCGCAGGAGCGGGAAATGTCCGCGGCCCTGGTCGATTCGATGGCGGCCGACTTCGACCCGGAGCAGTTCACGGACGACTACCAAATCCAACTGCGGCAGCTGATCGACGCCAAGCTCGAACAGGGCGAGTCGCTGGACACGGAGGAGACGTTCGGCGTCCCGGCAGCGGAAGCCGGAACCGGTGAGGTGATCGACCTGATGGACGCGCTGAAACGCAGCATCGAGCGCAAACGGGGCGCGGCCGCCGCCACCGGCGGCGCCGGGGCCGGCGCCGGGAGCAAGGCCAAGGCTGCCTCGGCCAAGACGCCCCGGTCCGCGGCGGCCCCTGCAGCCCAGAAGCGCACTGCCAGAAGCACGGCCAAGACCACCGCCAAAACCGCGGCCAAGACCACCGCAAAGGCCGCCGCCGGCGGTGCCGGGACGGGGTCCGCGCCGGCAGCCAAGGCGGCCGGCGCCAAGTCCACCGCAAAGGCCGCCCCGGCGAAGACCCCCGCCAAGGACTCGGCCGCCAAGACGGCGCGCAAGGGCGCCTGAGCCCGCATCCGGGATCTCCGCCGGCGGTACCGCCATCGGCTCAGGAGTTCCGCAGAGCGGAGATCAGTTCGCTCTTCTTCTTGGCCGAATAGCCCTTGAGGCCGATCTCCCTGGCCTTGTCCTTGAGCTGGGCAACCGTCCAGTCCTCGTAGTCGCCGGACTTGCCGCCTTTGCGGCCCACGGCGGACCGGCCCCGCTGGGCCGCGGCGTTGGAAATCCGGGCTGCCTTCTGCTTTGAGGCGCCGTCGTCCAGCAACGCTTCGTAGAGTTCGGGGTCCTTGATGCTGGGGCTTTCGGAGCCTTGCGCACCCTTCTTCGCGGGCATGGCTACCGCAGCTCCCCGGCAGCAGGGTCGGCGTCGCCGACGTCGTCGACCTCGCCGCGGGCAACGGAGGAGCGCCACTCACCGGTTTCGATGCCGCGGGACTCGATGAACTCCTTGAAGCGGCCCAGGTCCGCACTGACCTGGCGGCTGTCAGCCCCGACGGCGGAACCGGCCTTCTCCACCACGCCCTCGGGCTCCCACTCGAGTTCGACGTTCACGCGGGCGCGCTCGGCGCCGAGCGGTTCAAACGTGACGGTGCCGGCATTGCGGGGCTTGTCCGTGCTGACCCAGGCGATCTTGCGGTCCGGTTCCTGCTCGGTGATCTGGGCCAAATATTCGCGCCGCACGCCTGCGATGTCGGTGCGGAACTGGAGCGAGGTCTCGTCGATCTGCTCCACGGCCTCGACACCCCTCATGAACTTCGGGAACGTCTCGAACTGGGTCCACTGGTTGTACGCGGTGGACACGGGAACGTCGACTTCGATGCTTTCCTGCACGCTTGCCATGCGGTGATCTCCTTCGGTCCGGGAACTCGTTCCTGCGGCGATCCTCGGTGGAGGTGCCGCGGTTCCCAAACTATCCACGCCGCACGGCGAAGACAAGCACTTACTAAGCCCCCTTATGACATCGGCCGTGCGGTTGCCGCCGGCGGGTCGACGGCGGTCGTCGACGGCGGCCGGGCATGTCCCGTCAGCGGCAGAACCGCGGGACATGCCCCTCGGGTCGGCCCGCCATTGGACATAGTGCCTCTATGTCCATGCGCTGCGGCTAGGACTGGGCATGTCCCATCGGGGCGTGAGCCGCGAGGGCGGGGCCTTAACGACGTGCGGCCGCCAGTCCGCCGTCCCTTGGCAGGGCAGGCGGGCCGGCGGCCGTGGTGCTGTCGGTGCTATTCGGCGTCGTGGTCCGTTTCGAGGATCTGGACCAGGCGGTCGAGGGCGGCGTCGGCGCCGTCGCCCTCGGCACGCAACACCACTACCTCGCCGTGCGAGGCGCCCAGGCTCATCAGGGACAGGATGCTGGCGGCGTCCATGGCCTCGTCCTCCGGTTCGCCGAGCCGGGCGATGGTGATTTCGAGATCGAACTCGCCTGCGGCCTCGGCAAAGATGGCGGCCGGGCGGGCATGCAGCCCGACGCGGCTGGCAATGGTGGCGTTACGTTCGGTCATTTCTGCTCCTTGGATTCAGCTTTGGGGATTCAGCTTCGGATAATCGTTTGGGACGGTCTGTGGTGGACCGGCTCAGACGGTTACGGGAACCGGCTCAACCGTATCAACGGTCTTCTTGACTGCCCAGCGCTTGAGCGCGATCACGGCGAGGGCGGTGACTACCGTGCCAACCGCGATGGACACCACGAACATCAGGAAGTTGTCGATCGCGAAGAAGACGAAGAGGCCGCCGTGGGGAGCCTTGGATCCGACGCCGGCAGCCATCGAGATGGCGCCGGTGACGGCTCCGCCCAGCATGCTGGCCGGGATGACGCGCAGCGGGTCGGCTGCGGCGAAGGGGATGGCGCCTTCGGAGATGAAGGAAGCACCCAGCAGCCAGGCCGCCTTGCCGTTTTCACGCTCGGCCAGGCTGAACCGCTGCTTGTCCAGCACCGTCGAGGCGAGGGCCATTGCCAGCGGGGGAACCATGCCGGACGCCATCACTGCGGCCATGATCTGCCACGGCGCCTGGTTGTCCATGCTCGCGGCGCCGAGGCCGGCGACGGCGAAGGCGTAGGCGACCTTGTTGACCGGTCCGCCGAGGTCGAAGCACATCATCAGGCCCAGGATCACGCCGAGGGCGATGGCGCTGGCCCCGGTGAGGCCGGACAGCCAGCCGTTCAGGCCCTTGGTGATGGCGACGATCGGGCCGCCCAGGATCAGGAACATCAGCCCCGAGGCAACCAGGGAGGCCAGCAGCGGGATGATGACCACCGGCATCAGGCCGCGCAGCCAGCGCGCCACCTGGAGCCTGCCGATCGAGTGGGCGACATAGCCGGCGAGCAGACCGCCGACGATGCCGCCGAGGAAGCCTGCGCCCATGAAGCCTGCCACGGCGCCGGCGACGAAGCCCGGCGCGATGCCCGGGCGGTCGGCGATGGCGTACGCGATGTAACCGGCCAGGGCCGGGACCAGGAACCCGAGGGAAAGTGCGCCGATCTTGAACAGTACGGCCCCGAGGTAGGCGCCGAGCGGGCCCCAGGCGTTGTCCGGGAACTCGGTGGGCAGGTTGAAGAGGCTGTTCTGCACCACAATCGTGTCCGCGTACTTGGTGATCAGGTAGCCGCCCATCAGGAAGCCGAGGGCAATCAGCAGACCGCCGCCCGCCACGAACGGGATCATGTAGCTGACACCGGTGAGCAGGGCCTTCTTCAGCTTCTGCCCGATGTGCTCACCCTTTTCCTCGGCCTCGTGCTGGGCCTGTTCCTCGGCGCCGAAGTGCGGCACACGCCGGGCGTTGGGGTTGTCGGCCGCGGCGAGGGCCTCCTGGACCATCTTCTCCGGCTCATCGATGCCGCGCTTGACCGGGGCGTTGATGACCGGCTTGCCGGCGAAGCGCTCCTTGCCGCGGACGTCGACGTCGACGGCGAAGATGACGGCATCGGCGGCGGCGATCACCGCCGGGTCCAGGGCCTTCGCGCCGGAGGAACCCTGGGTTTCCACCTGCAGGTCCACGCCGACTTCCTTGGCAGCGGCCACGAGGGAGTCGGCCGCCATGTAGGTGTGGGCGATGCCGGTGGGGCAGGCGGTCACGGCGACGAGGCGCTTGGCGCGAGGAGCGCCGGGCTGCGCTTCCGCCGTGGAGCCGGCTGCGGCTGCACCGGCTGCGGCGGCTGCCGGTACGGTGTCTGCGTGGGCTGCGGGCTTGTCCGCGAGGGCGCCCTCGACCAGCTCCACGATCTCGGCCGGCGTGGCGGCGGCCCGCAGTGCGGCGGTGAAGTCCTTCTTAATCAGCGAGCGGGCTAGTTTGGAGAGCAGCTTGAGGTGGTCCTGGTCCGCGCCTTCCGGGGCCGCGATAAAGAAGATCAGGTCCGCCGGGCCGTCCTTGGCGCCGAAATCGACCGGCTGGGACAGCCGCGCCATCGCCAGCGTCGCCTCGGTGACCGCCGTCGAACGGCAGTGCGGGATCGCGATGCCGCCGGGAACGCCGGTGGCGGTCTTGGACTCCCGGGCGAAGGCGTCCGCGAAGAGGCCTTCGACTTCGGTGGCGCGTCCGTTGGCCGCAACTCTGCCTGCCAGGTGCCGGATCACGTCCTCGGGCGAAGTGCCTAGATTCTGGTCGAGCTCGACCAGTTCGGTAGTAATGAGCTGGGTCACTGTCAATCCTTCTTCAGGGCCGTGAGGGTTACGGCATCGGGGGTGGTTTGGTGAACTGCCGGGACGGTGGAGCCCGGCAGGGAGGCAGCGGCAGCCCCGTGGGCCACCGCCTGACGCAGACAATCGGCCGGGGCGGCGCCCTGGCTTGAAGCGAGCAGGTAGCCGGCCAGCGAGGAATCGCCTGCGCCAACCGTGCTGACCGCCTTGACCGGCGGGTGCGTGGCCAGCCACGCGCCGTTGGCCGTCACAAGCACCGCACCCTTGGAACCAAGGGTGGCGAGTACCGCACCCACTCCGGAACGCACGACGGCGGCCGCGGCTGCCGCGGCAGCCGCCGGATCCGACTCGAGTTCCTCGGCGGACTTGTCCGTGGCGAATCCGGCTGCGGCAGCCAGTTCGGCCAGTTCCTCGGCATTGGGTTTGAGCAGGTCCGGTCGGCCGAGGGCATCCCCGGAGATCGCGGCGGCGAGCGGTTCGCCGGAAGAGTCGACGGCGATGAGGGGTGCCTCGGTGCCGTCGTGCAGGGAACGCAGCCGACGGGTGACGGTGGCGTAGAAGTCGGCCGGGACTCCGGGCGGGAGCGAGCCGGCCAGAACGACCCAACTGGCGCCGCGGGCCGAATCCAGCAGCAGCCCGATCAGGGCCTCCTGCTGTTCCGCGTTCAGGACCGGGCCGGGTTCGTTGATCTTGGTGGTGACGCCGCCGGGTTCGGTGAGGGCCACGTTGCTGCGCAGCGGCTCGCCGATGGGGAGGGCTGCGAACGGCACGTCACTGTCGCGCAGCCCGGCGAGCACCGGGTCGGCCGCGGCGCCGGGGAGCACCGCGATGGTCTTCAGCCCTGAGGCCACGAGGGCGCGGGAGACGTTGACGCCCTTGCCGCCGGATTCCTGCCGGACGGAAATGGCGCGCTGGACCTCGCCGCGGAGCAGCGGGCCGGGCAGTGCCACGGTGCGGTCCAGGCTGGGGTTGGCCGTGAGGGTGACGATCATGCGACCACCACCTCCACTCCGGCGTCCGCGAGGGCCGCGGCGAGGGCCGGGCTGGGGTTCGTATCGGTGATCACGGTGTCCAGATCTTTCAAGGAGGCGAACTGGACCAGCGTTTCCGCGTCCAGTTTGGAGGAATCAGCCAGCACCACAATGCGGCGCGCTGAATGGACGAAGGCGGCCTTGACGGCTGCTTCTTCAGGATCGGGAGTGCTCAGGCCGAAGGCCGCGGAAATGCCGTTGGTGCCGATAAACGCGATGTCGGGCCGGATCCGCCGCGCGGCTTCCACGGTGGACTGCCCGACGGCGGCCTGGGTCAGGCCGCGGACCTTCCCGCCGAGCAGGTGCAGGGCAATGCCGGGTTCGCCGGAGAGCTTCGCGGCGATGGGCAGCGCGTGGGTGATAACGACGAGCTCGGTTTCGCCCGCGGCGCCGGCTGGCCCCGGCGCTCCGCCCGCTGCCGCGGGGCCGGCTCCCGTCGTGCCGGAGCCCGCTCCGGCCGTCCGGGCGGCGAGCATCTCCGCGAGGGCTTCGGTAGTGGAGCCGGCATCGATCAAGATGCTGCCCGCACGGCCCAGGGGGATGAGGTCGAGGGCTGCCTTGGCGATCCGGGTCTTCTCGGTCTGCCGCTGCACCGTGCGCTCGAGGATGCTTTCTTCCGTGGTGCTGAAGCGCTCCGGCGAGACTGCTCCGCCATGGACCCGGCGGACAGTGCCGGCAATCTCAAGGGCGGCCAGGTCGCGGCGGACGGTTTCGGTGGTGATGCTGAAGCGTTCGGCGAGGTCGGTGACGCTGGCCCGGCCGCTGGCGGCGACGAGCTCCACGATCAGTTGTTGGCGTTCCTCGGCGAACACGTGCCCTCCATTGCGACGATAACTGCGGGTGCTGCCACTTCGGGTGTTGCGGAGCCCGGTTGTTTCGGTGACCCCCATCACATGAAGTGGAATTGATTGACTTTATCTTTGTTCATGTGGCTTTGTCAACGGAAAAACAACACGAACGCAGAAGGGGTTGGGCGGGGCACGGTTGGGGACATGCCCGGTTTCGGAGTCCGCCGGCGGGCATGCCCATTGGTCGGGCCTCGGGGCGGGGGACATGCCCATTCCCGGTGCCGGGGATTGGGCACTTCGGGATTAGGCCCATTCGTGCCGCCCGGGGATGGGCATGCTCAATCTTGGGGCCTACCAGGGGACATGCCCGGTGGTGGGTCCTCGGAGTGGGGGGCATGCCCATTCCTGGCGCCGGGGAGTGGGCACTTCGGGACTATGTCCATTCGTGCCGCCCGGGGACGGGCATGCCCGGACGTTGCGGTGCCCGGCGTCGGGGGTGCGAGTTAAACAGCGGACGCCGGGCCCGACCATTACGGTCCGGCCCGGCGTCCGGGTGGCGTTGCTGCGGCGCATGGCTGCGCCGGGGAATGCGCGCGGATTAGATGCCGGCGTCGCGGCTTTCGTTGCGGGTGATGGTCTCGCCCGTGTTGGGGTCGACGACGGAGCGGGTTTCGCTGACGCGGCGCGTGCGGCTGCGGCCGGGGGAGGCCAGGATCAGGGACGCGACCAGCCCGATGACTCCGACCACCATGAGGATGTAGCCGATCATGGTCTGGTCGACGTTGGGGATCAGGCCGGGTGCGATGGCCCAGGCCAGGATGGCGCCGATGGCGATAAGGAAAATGGAGGAACCGATTCTCATGACTTGCTCCTTGTTGTCCGGTGGGACCGATAGGTAATGCTAAGCATGCTGTCCAGCGTCACGCTACAGCCCGTTACCTGTCGTTTCAACGATTGTGGCCACGCCCCGCCGGGAAATTCGGTGTGTCCGGGCTTAATTCCGCGGCGGTTTCGGACGGCGGCGCGGTTTTCGGACAGGCGCGGCGCGGGTCCGGGGTGCGGCTGTCTGATTCCGCAGCGCAAATCCGGGGCCGCCGCGAAAACCGGCGCGGACCGGGGGGAGGAGTCCGGCTGGCTAGGCTGTCCCCATGGAAACTGTCGTCTGGTCGAGGCCGGAGCGGGAGCGGGCCGGGACGCCGCTGCTGGTGATGCTGCACGGCTATGGCACGGACGAGACCCGGATGGCGAAACTCTTCCCCAGCCTGCCGCCGGAGTTCACCTGCGCCGCCCTCCGCGGGCCGAAGGTGATCGGCGACGACTATGGCTGGTTCCTGCTGGACTACTTCCTCACCCACGACTTCGCGGACGTCATCACCGCCACCAACTCGGTCTTCGCCTGGATCGACTCGGTCAAGGCCAAGCACAGCAGCATCAGCCTGCTCGGTTACTCCCAGGGCATGGCCATGGCAAGCACCCTCCTGCGGCTCCGGCCGGAGGCGTTCCGCGCCGTCGTCGGTCTGTCCGGCTTCGTGTTGGACAACGAGCTGCTGGCCATGAGCGAGTCCTTCACCGCCCGGCCGCCGTTCTTCTGGGGGCGGGACAAGGCGGACCCCGTGATCAACGACGACGCCACCGCGCACACCGAGGAGTGGCTGAACCGCCATACCCAGCTCACGGCGCGCAGCTACCCGGGGATGGGCCACTCGGTTTCAGCCGCGGAACTCGTGGACGTCGGCGCGTTCCTGCGCCACTACGTGCTGCGCTGAGCCGGGGCCCTGAGCCGGGGCCTTGGGGCGGGACCCGGCGCCGTCGGATATTTCTACTCGATGGAAATCCGCCACCACTTGCGCGCTCAATTTATAAGCGTTTACAGTTTACTTTGGCCATTTTGATCGGCCCACTACTGCAGGGGGAAGAAAGGTCCAGGCCCGTGTCGCATGACTAAGGCTCCGCGTGTGACAATCCAAGACGTCGCCGCCCTTTCCGGGCTCTCCATCTGCACCGTCTCCCGGGCGCTCCGGGACCTCCCCAACGTATCCGAAAAGGCGCAAGCCAAAGTCACCGATGCGGCTGCCAAGCTCGGCTACAAGGCGTCCTCCGCTGCTGCCCGGCTGGCCGGCGGAACCACCGGCTCCGTGGCCATCATTGTCCCCACCGCGACCGCCTGGTACTTCGCCCGGGCCGTCGAGGCCGCCGAGGAAGTACTCGCCGACAGCGGCTACGACACCGTGCTGATCAGCCTGCGGAACCGGCCCAGCGTGCAACGCAAACTCTTCGGCGACCTCGCCGGGCTGACCCAGCGGGTGGACGGGATGCTGCTGCTGAACGTCGCCCTCGACGGCGCGGAAGTGGCCGCCGTCGAGGCCTCCGGCATGGCCGTCGCTAGCGTGGGGATGCACGGCGTCCCGTGGGACAACGTGGGCATCGACAATGTGGAGGCCGCGCGCCAGGCCACCGGCCACCTGCTCGGCCTCGGCCACTGGGACGTGGCGATGCTGGCCGGACGGGAGCCGGAGGGGCGTTCCGTGGTCACCGCGGAGGCGCGGAGGCGCGGCTTCGAACTGGCCCTGGCAGAGCAGGAGCTGACCGTTGACCCGGACCTGGTGCTCGACGCCGGATCCAGCATCGAGGGCGGTCGCCGGGCCATGACGGAGCTTGTCGAGAACCGCCGGATGCCGTCCGCCGTGTTCGCCGGCTGCGACGAAACCGCCTTCGGCGCACTGATGGCATTGCGGGATCTCGGTTTGGCAGCGCCCAAGAACGTCTCCATCATAGGAATCGACGATCATCAGATGAGCTGGTTCCTCGGGCTGACCACCATCGCCCAGCCCGTGGCGGACCAGGGCGCATTCGCCGCCAACCTGCTGATCGAGAGGCTCCACCACCCGGGGCTTCCAAATCCCCCCGCCGCCCATCTGCTGGAGACCAAGCTGGTGGAGCGCCGGAGCACCCGCCGCCGACGCTGATGCCGGCCAACGCCCGCGGCAACCGCCCCCCGGTGCGACGTAGCCCGGCCCCTCACTTTTCCGAGACTTTCCATGCCACCGTCTGAAAGGACAATCGCATCATGACTGAGATTTCCAACGGCACTGAGACTTCGAGCAGCACCGAGATTTCCAGCAGCCACGGCCGGGCCGACGTCCTCGACGGCGCCTCCGCGATCCTCTTTGACCTCGACGGCGTCCTGACCCCCACCGCGGTGGTCCACGAACGGGCCTGGCAGGAACTCTTCGACGGGTTCCTGAAGACCAAACCGGAGGCGCCGGGCTACCGCGAGAGCGACTACTTCGACCACATCGACGGCAAGCCCCGGTTCGACGGCGTCCGTGACTTCCTGGCTTCCCGCAACATTGTGCTGCCCGAGGGGCCGGCCGACGACGATCCGGCCAATGACACCGTGCACGGCCTCGGCAACCGCAAGAACAAGGTTTTCAACGACATCGTGGCGGCCGGCGGCGTGACGCCGTACGAGGGTTCGGTCCGTTTCATCGAAGCCGCGCTGGGGCGCGGACTCAAGGTCGCCGTCGTCTCTTCCTCACGCAACGCCGTCCCGGTGCTCAAGGCCGCCGGGCTCTCGGATTATTTCCCGGTGGTGGTGGACGGCGTCGTCGCGGCTTCCGAAGGCCTGCCGGGCAAGCCGAGCCCTGCCACGTACGAATACGCCGCACGGCTGCTGGGTCTGCCCAGCGAAGCATGCGTCGTCGTCGAAGATGCCGTCTCCGGTGTCCAGGCTGGAAGCGCGGGGAGCTTCCACTCGGTCATCGGAGTCGACCGCGGAGCGGGCCGGAAGACCCTGCTCGACGCGGGCGCCACGATCGTGGTCGGCGATCTGGCCGAACTGCTCTAACCGGCCGCCACCCCTCACCCGCACAACCGCCACCGCTGAAGGACCCCACCATGGCTCTCATCACCTCGGACCGCGCCAGGTTCCCCAATGACCCCTGGCAACTTGTGGAGACCGTCCACCTGCCGGGCAACGCCGGAACGCTGGAGACACTCTTCAGCCTCGGCAACGGCCACCTCGGGATCCGGGGCGCCCACTGGGCAGCCGCCGACGCGGAACTCCCGGGCAGCTTCATCAACGGCTTCCACGAGATCTGGGACATCAAGCACGCGGAAAACGCGTACGGCTTCGCCCGCACCGGCCAGCGCATCCTCTACGTGCCGGATGCCAACAACTTCGTTGTCATCATCGACGGCGAGATGCTCAGCCTGGAGGAATCCACGGTCCTGGACTACCGGCGCAGCGTGGACTTCGCCACCGGCGTCTACGAATGCCGCATCGTCTGGCAGTGCCGCTCCGGCGCCACCGTGACCACCACGGAACGCCGAGCGGTGGGCTACCAGTCCCGCGGCTCCCTCGGCATCTCACTGGAGGTCTCGGCGGACCGCGAGATCTCCGCGGACGTCACGTCCGCGGTCGTCAACCGCCAGGACCAGCCGGTGGAGGACCACTCGGCCCACGACCCGCGGCGCGCCGGCCGCCACGCCGGGCGGGTGCTGCTCCCGGTACGGCTCGACGGCGGCGACGGCTCGCTGCGGCTCTCCTGGGAGGCCGCCGAATCCAAGCAGCGGCTCGGCATGGCCGTGGACCACTGGACGAACGCCGGCGTGCAGCCGTTCGACACCCAGGTGGACCAGGACGACAGCAGCGTCCGCTACGTCCTCGCGGTCAGCCCCGACGCCCCGTTCGTGCTGGAAAAGAGCGTCAGCTACGCGGTGGGGCGGGCCGCGGACGAGGACCTCGCCGACACCGCTGAGTCCGCCCTGTTGTCTGTGGCCGAGATCTTTGCCCAGAGCGCGGCGCACTACCGCGACTACTGGACCACCAGCGACATCGTCGTCGGCGGCCAGGAGGAACTGCAGCAGGCCATCCGCTGGAACCTTTTCCAGCTGGCGCAGGCCACGGCGTGCGCCGACGTGGCGGGCATCCCCGCCAAGGGCGTGTCCGGCTCCGGCTACGACGGGCACTACTTCTGGGACCAGGAGGTGTACCTGCTGCCCTACCTGACCTACACCAACCCGGGTAACGCCCGCCAGGTTCTGGAGTTCCGCCACGACCTGCTGCCCGAGGCCCGGATCCGCGCCAAGGAGCTCAGCGTCGACGGCGCCCTGTTCCCCTGGCGCACCATCAACGGCCTGGAGGCCAGCGCCTACTACGCCGCAGGCACTGCGCAGTTCCACATCGCCGCCGCGATCGCCTTCGCCACGAACCGGTACATCTGGGCCAGCGGCGACACGGAGTTCAAGGAGACCCTCGGCGCCGATCTGCTGATCGAGACGGCACGGATGTGGGCCTCGCTGGGCTTCTTCGGCAAGGACGGGCTGTTCCACATTCACGGGGTCACCGGCCCGGACGAGTACACCGCCGTCGTCAACGACAACCTCTACACCAACGTCATGGCCCGGTTTAATCTGCGTGCCGCCGCAGCGCTGGACCACCCGGGGATCGACGACGCCGAGCGGGAGTTCTGGGAGCAGGCCGCGAACCGGATGCAGCTGCCGTACGACGAGGACTTCAAGGTCTACTCGCAGGACAACGACTTCATGACCCTGGAGCCTTGGGACTGGGACACTCCGCGGTCCAAGTACCCGCTGCTGCTGAACTTCCACCCGCTCGTGATTTACCGGCACCAGGTCCTTAAGCAGGCCGACACCGTGCTGGCGATGTTCCTGCAGTGGCAGGACTTCACGGCGGAGGAGAAGCGCCGCGCCTTCGATTTCTACGACCCCATCACCACCGGGGACTCCACCCTCTCCGCGTGTGTGCAGGGCATTATGGCGGCCGAGGTAGGCCACGGGGAGGCTGCGCTGGAGCACTTCATCCACGCCCTCTACATCGACCTTGACGACACCCACGGCAACACGATCGACGGTGTGCACATCGCCTCCACCGGCGGGGTCTGGAGCTCGCTGGTCAGCGGCTTCGCCGGCCTGAGGGATCAGGGCGACGTGCCGCACTTCGATCCGCGGCTGCCTGCCGACTGGGACGCCCTGGACTTCCACCTGAAACTGCAGGGCAGGCTGCTGCACGTCGAACTGGAGGACACCCAGCTCCGGCTGACCGTCCCGGACGGGGCGCCGCTGGAAGTCGACGTTCGCGGGGAGCGGTTCATGGTCGGCAGCGAACCGGTGACCGTGCCGTTGCACGCCGTGGTGAGCCCGGAGCCAACGGTTTTCCCAGGGCCGGCGACGGCGTCGATCCCGGTGGTGCGCGCCGACAGCTAGGGCTATCGGTCAGCCGGGTCGCCGGCCGTCCGGCGGGGCGCTTGGAATACTACCGGGTGTGCCCCGGTTGGCGCCTAAGGGACCGGTCCTGCTCTTGCGATCAGGCCGGCCCACGCAATGGGCGGGAACCGCCGCCGGCGCCCTACCCGGCGCCACCCCGCGGTCTCGCGCCCGAACCGGCTCAACCCAGCCAGAAACGGAGATGGTGGACCAATGACTGCCTACAAGACAGTGAACCCCGCGACCGGAGAGACGGAAAAGGAATTTCCGCTTGCTACCAAGGAAGAGGTCGAGACGGCGCTCGCCGCCGCGCAGCAAGCATTCCTCGAGTGGCGCAAGGCGCCCGTGGGGGAGCGCACCAAGGTCATCGCCCGGGTCGCCGAGCTGTACCGGGAGCGCCAGGATGAACTGGCGCGCCTGATTGCCAAGGAGATGGGCAAGCCCGTGGTCGAGGCCCGCGGCGAGGTCAAGCTGGTCGCCTCGATTTACGACTACTACGCCACCGAGGGCCCGGAATTCCTCAAGGACGAGCCGCTGGAGGTCAAGGGCGGCGGCGACGCTCTCGTGCGCTCCACCCCGATCGGCCCCCTGCTGGGCATCATGCCGTGGAACTACCCCTACTACCAAGTGGCCCGCTTCGCCGCGCCCAACCTGGTACTGGGCAACACCATCCTGCTCAAGCACGCCGGCAGCTGCCCGCAGTCGGCGCTGGCCATCGAGGCGATCTTCCACGACGCCGGCCTGCCGAGGGGCGCCTACACCAACCTCTTCCTGGACAACGACCAGGTGGCGGAGATCATCGCGGACTCCCGCGTCCAGGGCGTCTCCCTGACCGGCAGCGAGCGGGCTGGTGCGGCCGTGGCCGAGGTCGCCGGGCGCAACCTCAAGAAGTACGTCCTGGAACTCGGCGGCAGCGACCCCTTCATCGTGCTCGACTCCGATGACCTGGACGCCACCGTCAAGGCCGCCGTCGGGGGCCGGATGGGCAACGCCGGCCAGGCGTGCACCGCGTCCAAGCGGTTCATCGTCCTGGAAGACCTCTACGAGCCGTTCGTGGAGAAGTTCACCGAGCGGATGGCCAGGATCAAGCCCGGCGATCCGCAGCAGGAGGACACCCGGTTCGGTCCGCTGTCCTCCCAGAGCGCCGCGGACGGCCTTGTCGAGCAGATCCAGGACGCCGTGGACAAGGGCGCCACTCTGCGCACGGGCGGCCACAAGGTGGACGGACCCGGCGCCTACGTGGAGCCCACCGTCCTCACCGACGTCACCCCGGAGATGCGCGCCTTCTCCGAGGAGCTGTTCGGGCCCGCCGCCGTCATCTACAAGGTAGCCAGCGTGGAGGAAGCGATCGACCTGGCCAACGGCTCGCCCTACGGCCTGGGCGGCTCGGTGTTTAGCGCCGACCCCGCGAAGGCCCAGGAAGTTGCCGACCAGTTGGACACCGGCATGGTGTTCATCAACTCGGTCGCCCAGACCCAGGCTGACATGCCCTTCGGCGGCGTCAAGCGCTCCGGCGTCGGGCGTGAGCTGGGCCGGTTCGGGATGGACGAGTTTGTGAACAAGAAGCTGATCCGCACCCCGCGCTAAGCGGCGGGCCCCAGGCGCGGACCGGCTTTTAGTCGGAAAACCCAGCGAGGACACGGCCGCGGCCGGAAGCAACGACCTTCCGGCCGCGGCCGCTGCCATCCCGTTAGGCTCCTTTCATGGAGAAAACGGCCACCGCAGCGGTGCGGCGCAGCCTGGCATTTGTGGGAATGAACGTGGGCCTGGCGCTGCACCCCGCGGACGCCGGCGGAACCCAGGTGCCCGGTGAGCCGGCTAGCTGCTTCGCCACCTTCTGGCAGGCCGACTGGTCCCGCTGGGGTGCGGGCAGCGCCCTGCTGGTTGCCACCCTGCAGGGCTGGCGGAGCTACGGCGGCAACGAAGTCCTCGCCGAAACCCTGGCCACTGAGCTCACCCGCCATTTCCCCGAGGCGGCCCGGTTCCCGCTGACCGGCGTCGGGCATACCCACGACGAGTTCACCGTGGAAGTGGACCCGGCGACTGGGTTCCGCGCCACCGGCCATAAGGCGGAACTGGCCGTCAACGGAGTCCTGGACCGGCGGCAGTTCACCGCCCCTAACTTCCAGCTCGGCGAAGGCAGCGCCGCCCTGAGCAACGTCTACCTGCCCTGCAGCTCCGGCCGGCTCAGTGAATTCGGGGTGGAATGGCCGGGCACGCCCGCGGTCTACCCGGGCCCGCTGGGGCCGTCCTCCTCCGCCTTCGTCGCCCTCGCCGAGTCCTGGGTGCTCTAGCAGCCGCTGATGTGCCGGGGGTGCCGGAGCGGCCGGACGGCCCGTGGCCTAGTGTTAAGGCTGGAAGAAGTTCAGCACCCTTATGGTTTACGGAGAGGCGACGATGGCCCAGCGCAGCAACCCGGCAATGAAGATTGCCCAGAAAACCGCCCACAGCGCAATGTTCGACGCCGACGGCAAGCCCAAGGCAGGCGTCCACAACATGCTCCTGCGCGCAGTGGAAATCCAGCGCCCGCTGGTGCTGGCCAACCTGCGGCGGCTGCAGCGCAAACACCCGCACGCCTCCGCGGCGCAGCTGGCCGCCATCCTGGAACGCAACTACCTGGCCGCCGTGACCGGCGGCGGCGCCCTCGTCGGCGGATCGGCCGTCATCCCCGGCGTCGGCACCGTGGCCGCCCTGGGACTCTCCGCCGCCGCGACCGTCGGATTCCTGGAAGCCACCGCCCTGTACGCAACCTCTCTGGCGGAGCTCCACGGCGTACGCATGGTGGACCCGGAGAAGGCGAGCACCCTCGTTATGGCGATCATGCTCGGCGAGGAAGGCACCGCGCTGCTGAGCTCCCTGAGCGGCCAGGCGGCCGGCCAGGGCAGGGGCCCCACCCAGGCCTGGGGGACGCTGTTCGCGCGCCGCGCGCCGCTGATCGGCTTCGGTTCCGTGCGGCAGCGGATCCAGCGGGCCTTCCTTCGGAACCTGCTCAAGCGCCAGGGCACCGCGCTGCTGGGCCGGGCGCTGCCGTTCGGCGTCGGCGCCGTGGTGGGCGGCGTCGGCAACCGGATGATGGGGCGTGCCGTGATCGGGAATGCCAAGGAGGCCTTCGGCCCCATGCCGCAGACCATTCCCGGCGAGCTGATGGCCGCTGTCCCCGAAACGGAAGGCTGACCCATGGACCTGAACGCTGATCTCGGGGAGTCCTTCGGATCTTGGACCATGGGCGACGACGCGGCCATGTTCCGGCTGGTCACGAGCGCCAGCGTGGCCTGCGGACTGCACGCCGGCGACCCGGTCACCATGCTCGACACCTGCCGCGCCGCCTACGAGCTCGACGTCAGGGTGGGCGCCCACCTGGGCTACCCGGACCTGGCCGGCTTCGGCCTCCGCGCCATGGACATGACTTTCGACGACCTGTTCGGGGCCGTCCTCTACCAGCTCGGCGCGCTCGACGGCGTGGCCCATGCGGTGGGTGCCTCGGTGGACTACGTCAAGGTGCACGGCGGCCTCTATGACCGCACCATCCACGACGCCGAACAGGCTTCCGCCGTGGTCGCCGCCATCCAGGCCTACGATCCCGGGCTGCCGATCCTGGGCCTTGAGCATTCCGCCCTGCTCGGGATTGCCCGGGACGCCGGCAACCCCGTGTTCCATGAAGCCTTCGCGGACCGCGCCTACCTCCCGGACGGCACACTCGTGCCGCGGCTGGAGGAGGAATCGGTGATCGAGGACCCGGAGGAGATCGTCGAACGGGCGCTCCGACTGGCGCTCAAGGGCGAGGTCCTGGCGGTTGACGGCACCGTCGTCACGCTCACACCGCATTCCCTCCGCCTGCACGGCGACACCCCCGGCTCGGTGTCGGTAGCCACCGCCGTCCGCGCCGCGCTGGAACAGGCCGGCGTCGAACTGGAGTCCTTCGCCTAGCCGGAGCGCGAACGGGCACTTGAGGCCCCGGGCCGGGGCGCGGACGGGCACTTGAGGCCCCGGGCCGGGGCGCGGACGGGCACTTGAGGCCCCGGGCCGGGGCGCGAACGGGCACTTGAGGCCCCGGGGGCCGGTCGGCCCTGTTGCTGCAACCCGCTGGTCCCTAGCGTTGGTGCCATCGGGGCAGCCCTCGAACAAGCGGGGGCGGGTTCCGCCGACTGGGGGAGACCATGCGCGTTCACCGGATCCGGGCTTCTCGACAGCGCCTGGCGCTTTGCGCGGCACTGGTGCTCCTCCTCGGAGCCTGTGCACCGGGGAGCACGACGCCGTCCGCCGGGCCGCCGTCGTCCGGTTCGGGCAACCCGGCCTGCGACCTGATCACACCGCAGATTGCCGCCAAGGTCGACCCGGGCTTCGCAGGCACAGGCCACAACCAGGCGGCCAAACCTCCCGGAAGTCCCGCCTACCTGTGCAGCTACACGAGCAAATCCGCCCAGGGCATGAACGCGCTGTCCGTAGCGCTGACCTCGCCCGCGTCGGCAGCGCAGCTGGCCGAGGCGAAGCAGACCCCGGACTGCTCGCCCGTGGCGGGCATTGGCGACTTCGGGTGCTTCCAATGGACGGGCTGGTTCCGCGGCGAGGCCGGCGGGGCGTCGGCCAATACCGTCCTCAAGGCGGTCCGCGGCAACGAGTCACTGGACCTGCGCGTCGTGGCCACCCCGCCCATAGCCTCCGGGATCCCCGTCCCGGATGGCAACGCCACGGCCCGCGCGCTCGCCCAGGCCGCCGTCGAGGCAGGCTGGGGCAGCGGGAGCGCGCTCAGTGTCCCGTCCGCGCCGCCCGTCGGCCCGCAGGCCACCACCGACAACCCCGTGTGCGCCCTGGTCAGCGCGGAGGAGGTCAAGCGGGCGTTCGACGCGACAACCCAGGCGCAGGTCCTCCCGGGCGAGGGTAACTGCCGGTACACGTTCGGCGCGTTGGGAACCCCCGGACCGGACTCGCTGGTCTTCTCCATCGAATTCCACCAGGGCGGGGCTTCCTGGCTGTCCCGGCCGGTGCCGGACGGCCAGAACATCGAAGGTGTCGGGGACCGGGCGATCCTTATTGTCCGGACGGAGCCCGGCGGACCGAAGGCCCTCCGGCCGCCCAGCGATGTCCCGGTCACGGTCATGTCCCTTATGGTGGCCCGCGGCCAAAACATGGCCATCTTCGTGGCAGAAGTCCTTGTCTCGCCGACCGGTGCTACAACCGAGCAGACCAAGGACAAGCTCATCGCCCTCGTCAAGGGGATCGACTTCTGACGCCAGGGGCCGCGCCGCCGTCAACGCGCACGAGCCGTGCGACTGCCCAGTGCCGTAGGGCCCTATCGGAGCCGGAACCCGGCACCTAGCTTGAGGGCATGACTGCCGGAGGCTCCGCGGGGTTGGACGGACCCGCCTCGGACGCAATGTTGAAGCTGGGCCGATTTTTCACGAAATGGGACCAGACCGACGACGGCAGGGCGGTGTTCCGGGAAGGCGGCCGCAAGGGCGACATCTTCTACCGGGACCGCTGGAGCCACGACAAGGTGGTCCGGTCCACGCACGGGGTGAACTGCACCGGATCCTGCTCCTGGAAGGTGTACGTCAAGGACGGCATCATCACCTGGGAGTCGCAGCAGACCGACTACCCCTCGGTGGGCCCTGACAGTCCCGAATACGAGCCGCGCGGCTGCCCGCGCGGAGCCGCCTTCTCCTGGTACACCTACTCGCCCACCCGGGTCCGCTTTCCCTACGCCCGGGGGGTGCTGGTGGAGATGTACCGCGAGGCCAAGGCCCGGCTGGGCGACCCGGTGCTCGCCTTCGCCGACGTCGTGGGGGACCCGGAGCGGCGCCGCCGCTACCAGCAGGCCCGCGGCAAGGGCGGCCTGGTCCGTGTCTCCTGGCAGGAAGCGATCGAGATCGCGGCCGCCGCGCACGTCAACACGATCAAGAACTACGGGCCGGACCGCTGCGCCGGGTTCTCCCCGATCCCCGCCATGTCGATGGTCTCGCATGCCGTCGGGACCCGGTTCATCCAGCTCATCGGCGGGGTGATGACGTCCTTTTACGACTGGTACGCCGACCTGCCGGTGGCCAGCCCGCAGGTTTTCGGCGACCAGACCGACGTCCCGGAATCCGGCGACTGGTGGGACGCGCGCTACCTGATGATGTGGGGCTCCAACGTCCCCGTGACCCGGACCCCGGATGCGCACTGGATGGCCGAGGTGCGGTACCGCGGAACCAAGGTGGTCACGGTCAGCCCGGACTACGCGGACAACACGAAGTTTGCCGACGAATGGCTGCCCGCCCAGGCCGGCACCGACGCCGCCCTGGCGATGGCGATGGGGCACGTCATGCTCAGGGAGTTCTTCGTTGAGCGCGAGGTGCCGTTCTTCTCCGATTATGTCCGGCAGTACACCGACCTGCCGTTCCTCGTCCGGCTGGAACGGCGCGACGACGGCACCCTCACCCCGTCCAAGTTCCTCACCGCCAAGGACATCTCGGCCGAATCCCTGGCTGAGGACGCGGCGTTCCGGACCGTGCTGTTCGACAAGAAGACCGGACGGCCGGCAGTCCCTAACGGCTCGATGGGGTTCCGCTATTCCGGCAGCGGCGAGGGCAAATGGAACCTGGACCTCGAGGGCATCGAGCCGGCGCTGTCGCTGCGGGAGGTCTCCGGTGACAGCGCGGAGATCCTGTTGCCGTGCTTCGAGGACGCCGGCGGCGAAGGGAGTGTGCTCCGGCGCGGCGTTCCCGTCATCGAGGTGGAGGGCCAGTTGGTCACCACCGTGTTCGACCTGATGCTGGCCCAGTACGGCGTGGGCCGCGAGGGTCTGCCGGGGGACTGGGCGGCCGGCTACGACGACGCCGCGACGCCCTACACCCCGGCCTGGCAGGAGGAGATCACCTCCGTCCCGGCGCAGGCCTGCATCCGGGTGGCCCGGGAGTTCGCCCGCAACGCCGAGCAGTCCAAGGGCCGGTCCATGATCATCATGGGCGCCGGCATCTGCCAGTGGTTCCACGGCGACACCACCTACCGGGCCGTGCTGGCCCTGGTCATGCTGACCGGCTGCATGGGCCGCAACGGCGGCGGCTGGGCGCACTACGTGGGCCAGGAAAAGACCCGGCCCGCCACCGGCTGGGTGTCCCTGGCGAACGCACTGGACTGGTCACGGCCGCCGCGGACCATGATCGGCACCGGCTACTGGTACATGCACACGGACCAGTGGCGGCAGGACGGGTACTCAGCCGATGCCCTGAAGTCCCCGCTGTCCACCGGGGCCCTGGACGGCATGCACACCGCCGACGCCATGGCCCAGTCCGCCCGGCTGGGCTGGATGCCGTTCTACCCGCAGTTCGACCGCAACCCGCTGGATGTCGCGGATGAGGCGGAGGCCGCCGTCGCCGCCGGCACCGCGACGGACACCCCCGGCTACATCGCGGAGGCGCTCAAGAACCGCACCCTGAACCCGGCGATCGAGGACGTGGATGCCCCGGAGAACTGGCCGCGGACCCTGGTGCTGTGGCGCTCCAACCTGTTCGGCTCCTCGGCCAAGGGCAACGAGTACTTCCTTCGGAACCTGCTGGGCACGCACAACAACGTCCTGGGCAAAGACCACGCCGAAGGGCTCAAACCCCGGGACGTGAAGTGGCACGAGCGCGCGCCGGAAGGGAAACTGGACTTGCTGGTCTCGGCGGACTTCCGGATGACCTCCACTACGCTGCTGTCCGACGTCGTGTTCCCCGCGGCCACCTGGTACGAGAAACACGACCTGTCCTCCACCGACATGCACCCGTTCGTGCACGCCTTCACCCCCGCGATCGACCCGCCGTGGGAGACCAAAACGGACTTCGACATGTTCCACCTGCTGGCCCAGGAGTTCTCCCGGCTCGCGAAGACCCACCTGGGTGTCCGCAAAGACCTGGTCAGCGTGCCGCTGCAGCACGACACCCCCGGCCAGCTCGCCCAGCCCGGCGGGATCGTGCGGGACTGGCGGGACACGTCCATCCCCGCGGTCCCGGGCCAGAACATGCCCGTCTTTTCCGTCGTGGAGCGGGACTACACGGCCATCGCGGACAAACTGGCCGCCGTCGGGCCGCTGGCCGACAAGCTCGGCTTCACGGTCAAGAACGTCACCTACAAACTTGCCGGCGCGCTGGACCGGCTGAGCCGCTCCAACGGGGTGATGCTCGGCGGCGCCGCGGACGGCAGGCCCGCGATCGACACCGACGCGAAAATGGCCGAGGCGATCCTGGCCTTCTCCGGCACCACCAACGGCGCCCTGTCCGTGCAGGGCTTCAAGGACCTGGAGGTCCGCACCGGCCGGAAACTGGCGGACCTGTCCGAGGGCTCCGAGGAAAAGTTCATCACCTTCGCGCAGACCCAGGCCGGCCCGGTCCCGGTGATCACCTCGCCGGAATGGTCCGGTTCCGAAACCGGGGGCCGGCGCTACGCGCCCTTCACCATCAACATCGAGCGGCTCAAACCGTTCCACACGCTCACCGGGCGGATGCACTTCTTCCTCGACCACGACTGGATCCGGGACATCGGCGAGGCCATGCCGATCTACCGGCCGCCGCTGGACATGCACCGGCTGTTCGGCGAACCCAAGCTGGGCCGGGACGGGTCCATGGAGGTGGTGGTCCGCTACCTGACCCCGCACTCGAAATGGTCCATCCACTCCGAATACCAGGACAACCTGCTGATGCTCTCGCTCTCGCGCGGCGGACCCACGGTCTGGATGAGCCCGGCCGACGCTGCCGCCATCGAGGTCAAGGACAACGACTGGGTGGAATGCCTCAACATCAACGGCGTCCTGGTGGCCCGGGCGATCGTCAGCCACCGGATGCCGGCCGGCGTCGTCTACGTCCACCACGCGCAGGAACGCACCATCGACGTGCCCAAGTCCGAGGCAACCGGCCGGCGCGGCGGCATCCACAACTCCGTGACCCGGCTCCTGGTCAAACCCTCGCACCTGATCGGCGGCTACGCCCAGCTGGCCTACGCGTTCAACTACCTTGGCCCCACCGGAAACCAGCGGGACATGGTGGCCACCGTCCGCCGGCGTTCCCAGGAGGTGCAGTACTGATGCGTGTTATGGCTCAAATGGGCATGGTCATGAACCTGGACAAATGCATTGGCTGCCACACCTGTTCGGTGACTTGCAAACAGGCCTGGACCAACCGTGCGGGCACCGAATACGTCTGGTTCAACAACGTCGAAACCCGCCCCGGACAGGGGTACCCGCGCCGCTACGAGGACCAGGAACGCTGGCGCGGCGGCTGGGAATTGAACAAACGCGGCAAGCTGGTGCTCAAGGCCGGCGGACGGGTCAAGAAACTCTTCGGGATCTTCGCCAGCCCGGTCCAGCCCGAACTCAAGGACTACTACGAGCCCTGGACCTACGACTACAAAACCCTCGTGGACGCGCCGCTGGGCGACGATTTCCCGGTGGCCCGGCCCAAGTCCCTGATCACCGGCGAGGACACCAAGATCACCTGGTCCGCGAACTGGGACGACGACCTGGGCGGTTCCGCGGAGAACGGGCATCTGGACCCGATCGTGGAAAAGGTCCGGCGCGAATCCGAGGACAAGATCAAGTTCGCCTACGAGCAGACCTTCATGTTCTACCTGCCGCGGATCTGCGAGCACTGCCTGAACCCGTCCTGCATGGCCTCTTGCCCCTCCGGCGCCATCTACAAGCGCGTGGAGGACGGGATCGTGCTGGTGGACCAGGACAAGTGCCGCGGCTGGCGGCAGTGCGTCACGGGCTGCCCGTACAAGAAGATCTACTTCAACCACAAGACCGGCAAGGCCGAGAAATGCACCTTCTGCTACCCGCGGGTGGAAGTGGGGCTGCCGACGGTGTGCTCGGAGACCTGCGTGGGCCGGCTGCGCTACCTGGGGCTGTTTTTGTACGACGCCGACGCCGTCACCGCGGCGGCCGCGGTCACCGACCCGCAGGAACTCTACGACGCCCAGATGGACGTGCTGCTGGACCCGAACGACCCCGCAGTGCAGGCCGACGCCCGCGCCCAGGGCATCCCGGAGGACTGGATCGACGCGGCCCGGCGCTCGCCGGTCTACGCCCTGGCCAAGGTCTACAAGGTGGCACTGCCGCTGCACCCCGAATACCGGACCATGCCCATGGTCTGGTACGTCCCGCCGCTCTCACCCGTGGTGGACCTGCTGCGCGACCAGGGGCACGACGGCGAGGACGCCGGCAACCTCTTCGGTGCCATCGACGCGCTGCGCATCCCGGTGGAATACCTCGCGGAACTCTTCACCGCCGGGGACGCGGACCGGGTCACCGCGGTGCTGAAGAAGCTCGCCGCGATGCGCTCCTTCATGCGGGGCATCAGCCTCGGCAACGACCCGGACGACTCCATCCCGGAAGCCGTGGGCATGGACAGCCAGACGATGTACGAGATGTACCGGCTGATGGCGATCGCGAAGTACGAGGAGCGCTACGTGATCCCGAAGGCGCACGTGGAGCAGGCGCACGACCTCGAGGAAATGGGCTGCTCGCTGGACTTTGAGGGCGGACCGGGCATGCAGGATTCCGCCCCGTTTGGCGAGGCCAGCGGCAGGCCCGTCCCGGTGGCCGTGGAAACCTTCAACGCCCTGCGCGACCGGCAGACCTCCGACGCGGCGCCCGGCGAAACAACGTTGCGGGGCCGGGTAAACCTGCTGAACTGGGACGGAACCGGGGCGCCCTCCGGGCTCTTCCCCGAAAGGCCGACGGCGACGCCGGATTCCGACGCTGGTCCAAGCACCCGCGCGGGGGAGCAGCCGTGAGCCGCCGCGAGCAGGTGGTCTACCTCGCCGCCGCCTGGTGCCTGTCCTACCCGGACGAGGAGCTGGCCGGGAGGGTGCCGCTGATGCGGGCCGCGCTGGCCGAGTTTCCCGGCGCCGTCGCGGATTTCGCCGAGGTCCTGCAACGGCTGGAATCCACCCCGCCGCTGGAGCTCCAGGCCCACTACGTGCGCGAGTTCGATTTGGGCAAGCGCCACGCCCTGCACCTGTCCTACTGGACCGACGGGGACACCCGGCGCCGTGGCGAAGTGCTGGGCAACTTCAAGAAAACCTACCGGCAAAGCGACATCCTGGTCGACACCCACGGCGAACTGCCGGACTACCTGCCGATGGTCCTGGAATACGCCGCGCTGGTGGACTTGGCAGCCGGGCGGGACCTGCTGAGCCGCTTCCGCGCCAGCCTGGAGATGCTCCGCTTTGGGCTGCTCCGGGACGAGCTGCCGCACGCCCGCATCCTGCAGGCCATCTGCGCCACGCTGCCCGGCAAGTCGCCGTCGGATGAACAGGCGGTCATGCGGATGGCCGGCTACGGGCCGCCCACCGAAGCGGTGGGCCTGGACCCCTACGATCCGCGGCTGCTGCCCGTGAAGGGGGCCTGACCATGCCTGCGTCCGAAGCCGAGCCCGGAGCCACCGCCGTAATCTCGGCGCTGGACATCGTGCTCTGGGGCGTCACGCCCTACGTGATGGTCGTTGTGCTGGTGGGCGGCCTGGTCTGGCGGTACAAATATGACCAGTTCGGGTGGACCACGCGGTCCTCCCAGCTCTACGAATCCCGGCTGCTGCGGATCGCCTCGCCGCTGTTCCACTTCGGCCTGCTTGCCGTCATCGCCGGGCACTTTTTCGGCCTGGTCATCCCGATGGCGTGGACCCAGGCCGTGGGGATGAGCCAAGAGTTCTACCACTTCAATGCCCTGGCCGTCGGCGGGATCGCCGGGGTGGGGACCCTGGGCGGGATCATCCTGCTGATCTACCGGCGCCGCACCACCGGGCCGGTGTTCATGGCCACCACCCGGAATGACAAGTCCATGTACGTGGTACTCACCGCGGCCATCGTGTTTGGCCTCTGGACCACCCTCGCGAGCGTTTTCGAGGGCGAACACGGGCACAACTACCGCGAGACGGTGGCCCCGTGGTTCCGCTCACTATTCATTTTCCAGCCGGACATCGCGGCGATGGCGGCGGCGCCCTTTTCCTTCCATCTGCACACCCTGGTGGGCATGGCGCTGTTCGTGATCTGGCCCTTCACCCGGCTGGTCCACGCCTTCACGGCCCCGTTCCACTACCTCTTCCGTCCCTACATCGTCTACCGCTCGCGGGACCGCGGCCGGGACGGCGCCAAGGCCGGCGCCGCCGCACGAAATTCCACTACCGCCGCACGCCGCGGCTGGTCCGCCGTCGGAACCCGCGACCGGGACACCCGGAACCGCTGAGGTGCCTGCGTTCCTGGTGACCCCGCCCCGCTGAATCGAAAGGAAACCACGATGGCCGGAGCTGTCCCGTCCGCAGCCGCCCCGGGCGGCCGGACGCTCAACCTGGTGCTCGCGACCGCCGCCTCCGTGGCGGGGTTCTGGGCATGGAATTCGGTGGCCACGCTGGGGGCCTTCTACACCCAGAACCTCCAGCTCAACCCCGCCACCACGGGCATCCTCGTTGCCATGCCGGTGTTCGTCGGCTCGCTGGGCCGGATCGTCGTCGGTGCCCTCACCGACAAGTACGGCGGCCGCGCAATGTTCAGCTTCGTCCTGCTTGCGGCCATCGTTCCGATCCTGCTGGTGGCACTCGGCGGCACCATCCGATCCTTCGCGCTGGTGCTCGCCGCCGGGCTGGTCCTGGGCGTCGCGGGAACGGTCTTCGCCGTCGGCATCCCCTTCGTTAGCGCCTGGTACGAACCGTCCCGGCGCGGCTTCGCCACCGGAGTCTTCGGCGCCGGGATGGGAGGCACCGCCTTGGCCGCGTTTCTGAACCCGCGGCTGGTCGCCTGGATCGGGTACTTCCCCACGCACCTGCTGATTGCCGGGGTCCTGGCCGTTATGGCCGCGCTGGTCTGGTTCTTGATGAAGGAATCCCCCGGCTGGAGCCGCACCACCGCCCCGGTGCTGCCCAAGCTGCTCGACGCCGCCAAGGCTCCGGTCACCTGGAAGATGTGCTTGCTCTACGCCGTCGTCTTCGGCGGATTCGTATCCTTCGCCACCTACCTGCCCACCTATCTGCGCGATGTCTACAGTTTTGATCCCAGTGCGGCCGGTGCCCGGACGGCCGGATTCGCCCTGGCCGCGGTGCTGGCACGGCCGGTGGGCGGCGTCCTCGCGGACCGGTTCGGCCCCAAGCCCGTGGTGGTGGTCTCGCTCGCCGGCGTCGCCGTGCTGGCATGGGTGGTGAACTTGCAGCCCGACGGCGACGTGCCCGCCGGGCTGACGTTCGTCGCCATGGCGGCGGCCCTGGGCCTCGGCACCGGCGGAGTCTTCGCGTGGGTCGGGGTGCTCGCCCCGGCGGGCAAAGTCGGCAGCATCAGCGGGGTGGTCAGCGCCGCCGGCGGCCTGGGCGGCTACTTCCCGCCGCTGGTCATGGGTGCCACCTACGACGCCGCGACCCACAGCTATTCGATCGGGCTGCTGCTGCTCGTGGTCACCGCGCTCGCGGCGCTGGCGTTCACGCTCTTCGTCCTGCACGGCCGGTCCACGGCGAAGGTCGCGCCCGCCTAGCGGGCCTCAAGTGTCCGTTCGCGCTGGGTCTGCGGGCCTCAAGTGTCCGTTGGCGCCGGGTCTGGCGGGCCTGAAGTGTCCGTTCGCGCCGGGTCAGCCGAAGACCAGGTGAGCCACGGTGAAGATGGCGAGTCCGGCGAGGGCGCCCACCACGGTGCCGTTGATCCGGATGAACTGCAGGTCCTTGCCCACCTGGAGTTCGATCTTCTGCGAGGTCTCCTCGGCGTCCCAGCGGGCCACGGTATCGGTGATCACGCCGGCGATGTCCGCGCGGTAGTTGTTCACGAGGTACCCCGCGGCGTCGCCGATCCACGTGTTCACCTTGCCCGCGAGCTCCGGATCGACCACCAGGCGGGTGCCGAAGTCGTGCACGGCGGCCTTGAACCTGACGGTCAGCTCGCTGTGCGGGTCGTCGACGGCGGCGAGCAGCGCGGCCTTGACCGTGCCCCACGTGCGCGAGGCGAGTTCGCGGACCTCCGGATCGCCCAGCACCTGCGCCTTCACGCCTTCGGCACGGGCGATCATGACCGGATCGTGCTGCAAGTCCTGGGCCAACTCCTTGAGGTACTTGTCGATTGAGAGCCGGACCTGGTGCTTTGGGTCGGCCTGCACCGCGTGGGTGAACTTCAGGATCTCCACGTACACCTTGTCGCCCACCAGGCCGTCCACGAAGTTGGGCACCCAGGCCGGGGAGCGGTCCGTGACCAGCCGGTTGACCGTCTCGTGGTTGTCCCGGACCCAGTCCACGGTGCGGTCCACCAGCAGGTCCACGAGCGCGTGGTGGTGGCCGTCCTCGAACACGCGCTCGGCGAGCCGGCCGACCGGCGGGCCCCACGGCGGGGCCAGCAGGTGCCGGCGGACCATGCCCTCGATGACGGCCTGGACGTCGTCGTCGTTCAACACGGTGAACGCGCCGCGGATCACGGCCGCGCCCTCCTTGGCCACCCGTTCGGCGCCACCCGGGCCGGAGAGCCAGGCGCCGACCTTCCGTGCGACGTCCACGCTGGCCAGCTTCTCCTTGACCACCTGTTCGGAGAGGAAGTTGGTCTCCACGAATTCGCCCAGCGAGGCCCCGATTTGGTCCTTCCGCCGCGGGATGATTGCGGTGTGCGGGATCTTCAGGCCCAGCGGGTACTTGAACAGCGCCGTGACCGCGAACCAGTCCGCGAGGGCGCCGACCATGCCGCCCTCGGCCGCGGCCCGGACGTACTCGAGCCACGGGTACTGCTTCTGCAGGGCGAAGGCCAGCACGAAAATGACCGCCATACCGATCAGCAGCGACACGGCCAGCAGCTTCATCTTCCGCAGCGCGGCGGCCTTTTCGACGTCGGCGGCCGAGAGCCGGTGTCCGGCGCCGGCCGCTGGGACGGCGGGGCGGGCGGTTCGTTCAGTGTTCACCTGCATGTGCCCAGCCTAGCCGCGCATCCGTCACCGACGTCCGCTAACGTGTCAGCATGACTACCGAGGAGCCCGCCGCCGCCCGCCCGCTCGTCTATGCCCACCGGGGCGCCAGCGCAGCCTTCGCCGAGCACACCCGCGCAGCCTACCTGCAGGCCATCGCCGACGGCGCCGACGGCGTCGAATGCGACGTCCACCTCACCCGCGACCAGCACGCGGTGCTGCTGCACGACGCCAATCTTGACCGCACCTCGGACGGCACCGGCCCGGTCGCGGACCGCACCCTGGCGGAGCTGCGGCTACTGGACTTTTGCTCCTGGAAGGGGGCACGGATCCCCGAGGAATACGGCGCCCTGTCCGAACAGTTCCTGACCCTCCCCGAACTGCTGGACATCCTGCGCCTGGCCGGACGCGAGATCGGACTGGCGATCGAGCTCAAGCACCCCAGCCCGTACCAGCTCAAGCTCGAGGACCGGGTCCTGGCGGTGCTTGAGGCCGAGGGCTGGGACCGGACCACCTCGCTGCTGGACAACATCCGGGTCTCCTTCATGAGCTTCAGCCCCGACTCGGTGAAGCACCTGCTGCAGTCCGTGCCGGCTTCGGCCATCTGCCAGCTCGTGGACGACGTGCATGTGGAGGAAATCCGGGAGGAACTGGGACTCGGAGCCCTCACCGGCGGCGCCCTCGCCAACGTCCTGAGGGCCGCCCAAACCGAGGGGGAGCGGATCCTGGACGACGGCGAGGTGGGCCTGGCCGGGCCCGGCATCAGCTACGTCCGCGGGCACACCCGCACGGTCCGGCGCTGGCTGGATTCGGGCCGCCGCTTCCGGGTCTGGACGGTCGACTCGGCGGACGACGTCGACCTCTGCCGGGAACTGGGCATCCAGGAGATCACCACCAACCGCCCCGCCGACGTCCGCGCCCAGCTGCTCGCCCCATTCTGAGCGGCGTTCGGCAACCCTTAGGCAGGCGACACAGCTGTGGACCCTGAAACTGCCCAGCTGGCGAGCAACCTCAGCCGTTCGGCGCTTGGTGAGCCGGGTTCGGCGGTGTAGATCATCAGGACCAGCCCCGGGTCCGCGGTGATGAGGAGCTCTTCGTAAGCAAGCGTGAGCCCGCCGACGACCGGGTGGTTGAACCGCTTCGTGCCGGAGCCGTGGGTCCGGACGTCATGCGAGCCCCACAGCTGCCGGAAGACGTCGCTGCGCGTGGACAGCTCGCCGACCAGGTCGTGGAGGCCTTTGTCGTTGGGGTCCCGGCCGGCTTCGGTGCGCATGATCGCTACGCACATCTCTGCGAAGAGCTCCCAGTCAGGGTAGAAGTCGCGGGACGCGGGGTCCAGGAACTGGAACCGGGCAAGGTTCGGAGTGCGGCCACCGGTGCCGATGAGAGGCGAGTAGAAGGCCCGCCCCAGCTCGTTAGTCGCCAGGAGGTTTTGGTGCTGGTCGCGCACGAAGGCCACCCCGTCAGTAATCGTGCTGAGCACCCAGTGCAGGCTGGGCCTGCTCAAGGCGTTCTTCGAGGGCCGCCGCCGGGGACGTCCGGACAACGGAATTCCGTCGGCAGCGCGGGCCAGGTTGAAGAGGTGCGTCCGCTCGGTGTCATTCAGCTTGAGGGCACGGGCAATGGCGTCAAGCACGGACGAGGAGGCCCCGCCGATGGCGCCCCGTTCGAGCTTGGCGTAGTACTCGACGCTGACGTCCGCGAGGAGGGCCACCTCGGTGCGGCGGAGCCCGGCAACGCGCCTGTTCGGACCGGCCGGTATGCCTGCCTGCTCCGGGGTGATCTTTGCGCGGCGCGACATCAAGAACTCGCGTACCTCGGCTTTGTTGTCCATGCGATGAGGTTACGTCCGAAACGCCGTAGGTGGGGTGCCCTGCCGGTACACCCCTTGACAGTGACTCCCGCCCGGACAGCATCCCCTGTTGACTGGATGAAGATTCCCAGCACAGAACCCGTCCGCCCCCGGCGGCAAGGAGAGTCAATGAACACCACCACCCTTCCGGCGCCGGCCCGGGCAGTTGTTGAAGAAACGAAGCGGCTGCCGCTCGCCGCGCTGGGCGCCCTGGCAGTCATCGGTTTCGTTCTCGTGGCGATGGAGACCATGCCCGCAGGCCTCTTGCCCGCTATCGCCGCCGAAATGGGGACCAGCGAAGGCACCGTCGGGCTGTTCGTCAGCGCCTACGCCCTCGGCACCGTGCTCATCACCATTCCCGCCATCACTCTGACCCGGGGCATGCGCCGCAAGCCGCTGCTCCTGGGCGGGATCCTCGGCCTTGTCCTGGCCAACACCACCACCGCCCTCTCCAATGACGTGACACTGTCACTGGTATCGCGATTCGTCGCCGGTGCGTTCTCGGGAGTCATCTGGGGGATGCTGGCCGCCTACGGCCGGAAAATCAGCCAGCCCTCCCGGGCAGGGCTGTCGCTGGCGATCGTTTCGGTGGGGGCACCCGTCGGATTCGCTCTCGGCACACCCCTGGGCTCCTGGCTCGGCACGACATTCGACTGGCGGTGGGCGTTCGCCGGGCTCACTGCTGTGGCCGTGATCGCTGGGGTCTTCATCTCTGTGATCGCGCCCGACGCCGAGGGGCAGCCCGGCCCTTCGAGACTTCCGCTGCTGCGGGTGTTCCGGATCCCCGGCATCGCCGTGGTCCTGGCCGTCATCTTCACCTGGATGCTGGCCCACAACACCATCTACACCTACATCGCCCCGTACCTGCGGACCACCGGTAGCACCCTCACCGCCGACGTCGAACTTTTTACCTTCGGAATTTCCTCGATCGCCGGAATCATCATCACCGGCGCGCTCCTGGACCGCCATCCCCGCCCGTTGCTGCACGGGAGCGTCGCCCTGTTCATTGCCGCGGCCGTGGTGCTGCTGGTGGGGCACACGCTACTCCCGGCGGTGATCGCGGGGACCGTGCTGTGGGGGGCCACGTTCGGCGGGGCCGCCGCCCAGCTGCAGGCCGCCCTCACGACCACTGGAGGCGCGGACTCCGACGTTGCCAACTCATTCCTGCCGGTGGCGTTCAACCTTGCCATCTTCGGCGCCGGCATCCTCGGCGCCGCACTGCTGACGAACTTCGGAGCCCTGGCGCTGGCGGTCGTGATGATCGTCGCCGGCCTGGCCGCGCTCATGCTGACCATCTACGGGCGCCGCGCCGCCTTCCCGGCCCGCCTCTAGCAGTACCGGCGGGCCCGCCGGCTCGTCTGGGACACCCACCCAAAGAAGGAGAATCATGACTGATCAGCCTAAGCAGCTCGGAGGCGGCCGCAAGATGTTCGGCGACTTAGCCCCGAAGCTTGCAGAGCTCACCGACGACGTGCTCTTCGAGGACGTCTGGAACCGGTCCGAACTCTCCGCGAGGGACCGCAGCCTCATAACCGTCGCCGTGCTCACCGCCGGGGGAAACACGGAGCAGTTGGGCTTTCACCTGGGCCGCGCCGTCGAGAACGGCGTGACCCGGGAGGAGCTCGTCGAAGCCATCACCCACGTCACGCTCTACGCCGGCTGGCCCAAGGGCACGTCCGCCATGAGCGTGGCCAAGCAACTCTTCACCGACAACAACTAAGGAAAATCATGAACATCGAACCCACCGCGCCCACCTCGAAGAACCCGGCAGCTCAGTTTGCCGGCGACGTCTGGCTGGACCCGATCGCCCTGCCCCACGAGCCAGGCCAGACGATGGTCGTCGCGACCGTCCGGTTCGCCCCCGGAGCCCGGACCGCCTGGCACTCCCACGAGCACGGCCAGTACCTTCGGGTGACCCAGGGGGTCGCCCGCTTCGGCGGCCGCGACGGCACGATCATCGAAGTTCACGCCGGCCAGACGCTCTACACCCCGCCCGGCGAGGAGCACTTTCACGCCGCTGCCCCCCGGCTGCTTTATGGAACACATTGCCATGCTCCAGAACGGAGAGGACCCCGCCACCACGACGACATGGGGCGAGCACATCACCGATGACGAATACAACGGCAAATAACAGGGCCAGAGCGCTGCCCGACATTTTCGCTCCCGACGGCCAGGAGCTCGCCGCAAACCTCGCGTAGCGCCGTTGGCCTTGTCTGCGGCTACGCGGCCAGATCCCGGCGCCGCCAGCCGAGGTACCCGAGCGCGGCCAGCCCTGCGGCGACGGCCGTGAGTGCGACCAGGGCGGGAACCGCGTCGCCGTCCACCGGCAGCAGCGGTGAGTGCCGGAACGGAGAGAGGTCCATCAGCCATCCGGGGGCATTCCAGAGCACGCCGAACTCGCCGAGCGCCACAAAGGCCAGAAGTACGCCCCAGACCGCCCCGGCCAGCCGGGGCAACCAGCCGAAGACGGCCAGGGCGACGCTGGCGAGCACCCACGCCGCCGGAACCTGCGCGAGCGAAGCGACGGTGGACCGGCCAACCAGCTCCGGGTCCTGCAAGGCGGCGGCGGCGCCGACGCCGATCGACACCCCGGCCAGCACCATCAGCACGGCAACCCCGGCCAGCGCGAAGGCGTAGTGGCTGCTGGCCCAGCGGGGGCGCGTTGCGGCGGTACCCAGCAGTGCCTCGGTATGCCCCGCGGACTCCTCGCTCCGCAGATGGTTCACCGCCGCCACACCGTAGGCCGCGGCCAGGAGTCCCATGATGCTGATCTCCGCGGCCAGGAAGGCGTCCCGCAGCGCGGCGGCGCCGCCGATCAGCTTGATGAGGTCCTGGGCGTTGGGGGAGCTGAGCATTTGCTCGACGTTGCTGACCAGGGACCCGACCACCACGCCGAAGACGATGAAGGCCACCGCCCAGGCCAGCCACACCCGGTACTGCAGGCGCACCGCCAGGGCCCAAACCCCGGTGAGCGAACCCACCGCCGGACCCGGCCGCTCGTCCCGCAGCCCGGCACCCAGGTCCCGGCGCGCGCGGAGGGCAAAGGCCGCCGGGATCAGCAGGACACAGAGCGCCACCGGCAGCGCCAGCACCCACCAGCGGTCACCGGCAAACGCCCGGATCTGCTGGTTCCAGCCGATCGGCGAGAGCCAGGAGAGCACCGACGGGCCCGGCTCGGCAAGGTCTCCCACCGCCCGCAGGCCGTAGGTGACGGCGATGACGCCGACGCTCAGTCCGGTGGCGGCGCGGGCGCTCGCCGTCAGCTGCGCCGCGACGCCGGCCACGGCGCTGAACGCCATCCCGGTGGCGGCCCAGCCCAGGCCGAAGGCCAGCGAACCGGCGGCCGGCAGACCGCCGGCAGCCAGAGCGGCGGCGGACAGCAGCCCCACGCCCAGGCTCGCCCCGAAGCCGATGCCGAGGGCGGCCGCCAGCGCCGCGTCGCGCCCCAGCCGGCCGCCGCCGAGGAGTTCCAGGCGTCCGCTCTCCTCATCGGCCCGGGTGTGGCGGATGATGAGGATGACCATCAGGACAGCGAGGATGGCGGTCATAAAAGCGGTGTACTTGATCAGCGAGAGCGCCCCCAGCGACGCGGGATCGTAGATGCGCCCGAACATCGCCACCATCGAGGCGGTGGCATTCAGCGCGTTGGCGGCCTCGATGCGGCTGCCGACGTCCGGGTAGAGGTCCGCGCCGGCCAGTGCCGTCGAATAGGCCACGACGGCGAAGCCGAGGATCCAGACCGGCAACAGCCAGCGGTCCCGCCGCAGCCCGAGCCGAATCAGTATTCCGGTGCCGGCCAGCGTCTCAGGCATTGCCGGCCCCCGGGGCGGCGGCACCCGGACCGCCGGAGCCTGCTGCGGCCGAGCCGACGGCGTCGGAGCCGGCCTCCCTGGCTCCCGTACCGTTCCCGGAGCCGCCGTTCCCCGATCCATAGTGCCGCAGGAACAGGTCTTCCAGCGTCGGCGGCTGGCTGGTCAGCGAACGCAGCCCCGCGGCCGTCAGGGCCTGCAGGAAAGGTCCAAGCGCTGTGGGATCCACCTGGGCGCTGATCCGGTGGTTGGCCACCACCACATCGTGCACGCCGGGCAGCAGCTCCAGCCCGTGCGGCACGGCACCGACGTCGGCCGTAACGGACGTGCGGGTCAGGTGCCGCAACTGCTCAAGGGGCCCGGACTCCACCACCCGGCCGGCCCTGATGATGCTGACCCGGTCGGAGAGCGCCTCCGCTTCGCTGAGGATGTGGCTGCTGAGCAGCACCGTGCGGCCCTGCGCCCGGAGTTCACGGACGCAGCCGCGGAACGCCTCCTCCATCAGCGGATCCAGTCCGCTCGTGGGCTCGTCCAGCAGAAACAGCTCGGCGTCGGTGGCCAAGGCGGCGACCAGCGCCACCTTCTGCCGGTTTCCTTTGGAGTAGGTCCGGGCCTTTTTGGTGGGATCCAGCTCGAAAAGCTCCAGCAGCTGGTCCCGCCGCGCCCGGTCCTGGCCGCCCTGCAGCCGGCCGAGGAGCTCGATCACCTCACCGCCGGTCAGGTTGGGCCACAAGGACACGTCGCCGGGAACGTACGCGAGCCGGCGGTGCAGCGTGCCGACATCGCGCCAGGGATCCAGCCCCAGCACCCGGATGGATCCCGCATTGGCCCGCAGCATGCCCAGCAGCAGCCGCAGGGTGGTGGACTTGCCGGACCCGTTGGGGCCCAGGAAGCCGTGCACTTCGCCGGCGGCCACCTCGAAGTCCAGGCCATTGAGGGCGGTCACAGCCCCGAAACGCTTCACGACGCCCGTCATCTGCACGACACTGCTCATAGTCACCAAGGTACTCCCGGGCGCCTCTCCCGAACCCCCTGCGGAAAGTCCCGTTTTCGGCGCCCGCGGGCGCAAAGCCTGCGCAGGTTACGGCCTTCGGTTACCGGGCGCTCCGCGGCTGTGGTTGCATGGTTCCATGCCTTTCCGCTGGTCCCCCCGGGCAACCCACACCCTCTCCGCGGCAGCCCTGAGCGGGCTGTTGCTGGCCAGTGCGGCAAAACACTTCCGTGACCCAGGGTTTTTCGCCCCGGTGGTCCCGGACTACCTCTGCCGGGACGACTCCGGCAGCCGGCGCAACGGGCCCCTCGCCGTGCTGTCGCGGGAGGAATGGGTGGCCGCGAGCGGGCTGCTGGAGGCCGGCGCCGCCGTCGGGCTCCTGATCCCGCCGACCCGGCGCGTGGCCGCAGGGTGCGTGGCGGGCCTGTTCACCGCCTTCCTCGCCGGACACCTCGCTGCGCTCCGCACGGCGTACGGACCCGCCGGCACGCCCGTGCAGCGGCGCGTCCACACCCTGCGGCTGCCGCTGCAGGCCCCGCTCATCGCGTGGGCGTGGAGCCTGTCCAGGCCGGCCCCGAAGCGCCGCAGGTGAAGCTCGCGCAATCCCCGGCCGTCCGCGTCGGACTCTCCATCAGCATCGCCACCGGGCTCTACGGCGTGTCCTTCGGGGCCCTGTCCGTGACGTCCGGGCTCGATTTCTGGCAGACCATGGCGCTGAGCCTGCTGCTCTTCAGCGGCGGCTCGCAGTTCGCCTTCATCGGCGTGGTGGCCGGCGGCGGCTCGGGCGTCGCGGCGATGAGTGCGGCCACCCTGCTGGGTATGCGTAACGGCATCTACGGCATGCAGCTCAACGCCCTGCTCCGGCCCCGGGGCTGGCGCCGGTTCGCCGCGGCGCACGTGACCATCGACGAATCGACCGCCACCAGCACCGGCCAGACCGACCCGGCGGAGCAGCGCCGCGGCTTTTGGACGGCAGGGATCGGCATCTTCGTGCTGTGGAATCTGTTCACCGCCGTGGGCGCGCTGGCCGGGGTCGCGCTCGGCGACCCGAAGCAGTGGGGGCTCGACGGCGCCGCGGTGGCGGCGTTTCTTGGACTGCTGTGGCCGAGGCTCAAGGGCCGTGAACCGGTCGCGATCGCCGTCGTCTGCGCCTTGGCCACCGTCCTGGCCGTGCCGCTGGTGCCGGCCGGGGTGCCGATCCTGGTCGCCGCGGCCGTAGCCGCGGTGGTGGGCTGGTTCAGCCATGGCCGTAGCGACGAGGGTCTTGAGCCCGACGTGGACCCGTACGCGGAGCAGCATCACGGCCATGGAAGCGGCCGCGCTCCGGGGGAGGCCTCATGACGCTCTGGCTCTGGCTCCTGCTGTCCTGCGTGCTGGCCTACGCCTGGAAACTGGTGGGGTATCTCGTGCCGGCCAGCGTGCTGCGCAATCCCCGGATGTCCCGGATCGCCGGCACCATGACGATCGGCCTGCTGGCGTCCCTTACCGTCGTGAACACGGTGGCGTCCGGACAATCGCTGGCACTGGACGCCCGGCTCGGTGCCCTCGCCGCGGCCGCCGTCGCACTCGTGTTCCGCGCGCCGTTCCTGGTGGTGGTCCTGGCCGGCGCCGGTGCCGCGGCCGGGCTGCGGCTGCTCGGCTGGAACTGACCCGCAGCGCTCAACGGTCTTTAGCCCTTAGCGCGCCCGGGCGGTCGGTGGGAGCATTGGAAGATGACCGACAGTGATGTTCCGAACCGCGCTGCCCCCGAACCGGCGGACAGGGCCGCCGCGGGCCCGGACACGAGCCCGGACGCGAATCCGGAGGCCGCCGGCAGGGTGCACCATGCCAAGCCGCACGAGCACTTCGTATCCCCGGGTGCCGAATCCACCCGGGAGCTGCGTGAGATGGCCCGGCGCCGCCGCGAGGCCGAAGAGAAACTGCAGCAACACCTGCAGGAGGCGGCACAGCACGGGCACGGCACAAAGGAAAAGCCGGCCCAGGAAAAGCCCGCCACGCAGGATTCGCCGCCGGGCGCCGATCAGCAAGGTCCGGCCTCGGACTGACGTGACCGGCGGCTGGTCGTTCCCAGTCGTCCCGGTCAGACGGCGGCGAGGAACGCCTGCACGCGTTCGAGCAGAAGTGCTGCCGCCTCCGGGTCGTAGGCATCGAGCGAGGGGGCGTCCGCGGGGGCGGCTACGCTGGGGCCGGGTCGGCAGCCCTAGTCGCCGTCGACCGTGACAATGATCTTGCCGCGGGTGTGCCCCTCCATGTTGAGCCGGAAGGCATCGGCAGCCTGGGCCAGCGGGTAGGCGCGCGCCACCTCAACCCTCAGCTTGCGCTCGTCGACCAGGGTGGCGAGCTCCTGCAGCTCGGAGCCAACCGGGTTCACCCACATCCAGGTGCCGCCGTGCTGCTCCACCTCGCTGTCCGCGATGGAGGCGTGCCGGCCGCCGTCGGCCAGCACGGTCAGGGTGGCTTCGAGGTCGCCGCCCACGAAGTCCGCCACGACGTCGACGCCGTCCGGACGTAGGGCCCGCACCCGCTCGGCGAGCCCGTCGCCGTAGCTGACGGGTTCGGCCCCGAGCGACCTGAGGAAGTCGTGGTTCTTTTCGGAGGCGGTCGCGATCACGCTGGCGCCGAGGGCCGCGGCGATCTGGATTCCCAGCGACCCGACGCCGCCGGCGCCGCCATGGATCAGCACCGTCTCGCCCGCTTTGACGCCCAAGCGGGTGAGGACCTGGTAGGCGGTCAATCCCGCCAGGGGAAGGCCGGCGGATTCGTTCCAGCCCAGCGACGCGGGCTTGCGGGCCAGGAGCCGTTCCGGCAGGGCGATGTATTCGGCGAAGCTTCCGCCGTGGACGTAGTCCTTGCGGCCGTAGGAAATGACCTCGTCCCCGGCCTCGAAGTGCGGCGCGTCGATGCCCACGGACTCGACCACCCCGGCCACATCCCAGCCGGGAATCGCAGGGAACTGCAGATCCATGGCCGCATCGAGGTAGCCGGCCATGATCTTCCAGTCCACCGGGTTTACCGACGCCGCCTTGACCTTGACCAGGACCATGCCCGGCCCGACCTTCGGCAGGGGTTGCTCCGTCAACTCGAGGACGTCCGGGCTGCCGTATTCGCTGTAAGTGATTGCCTTCATGCAATCCACAACGGCTGCTTCGCGGGCGCTATTCCGCGGAGCGCCCGGGCGTGGGGCACCTCACCGGGCGGCGCCGAGCCCGGCCAGCTTCAGGATGAGCCCCAGCCCCTCGGGGGTGCCGGGCCAGTGCCGCGCCACGGCCTCCTCGCCCGCCCGGGCAACCACGGAGCGCAGCACCAGCGCGACGATGACGACGTCGTCCGCGTAGCCGATGACGGGCAGGAAATCGGGCACCAGGTCGATCGGCGAGAGCAGGTAGGCCAGCAGCAGGGCGAGCCGGACGCGGACCCCCACCGCCACCGTGCGGTCGGCCAGCAGCCGGCGGATCAGCCGCAGCAGGTCCGGCAGCAGCCGCAGGGCATCCTTCATGGTGACGGTCTCGGGGTGCCGCCGTGCGTAGCCCCAGAGCAGCACCAGCAGCACGGCATACAGCAACAACAGGCCGCCGAGCACGCCGGCAGCGGTTTCCCAGGTCATAGGACCAACGTTACGTGGTGCCTAGCCGCTGCCTAGCCGCTGCCGAAGCCGACGCCGAAAGCGGTGCCGTACACGGTTCCCGGCAGCAGCGACTGGGGCGGCAGCGGGCGCTCGGGCCGCTCGGCGCGGATGGCGTCTTCGAGCAGCGCGACCGGGCGGCGCCAGGCGTCCGAGCCGGCCTCCATGGTGTCCACCACACCGATCAGCATGGCCAGCAGCCGGATCATGTCGGTCATCGAGATGTCGCTGCGCAGCGTGCCCTGGCCCTGGCCGCGGCCCAACAGCACGGCCACCGACTCGATCAGGTCCCCGGTGATCCCGGTAAGCACACCGCGGCGGCCGGCCACCGCGCCGAGGAGGTTGGCTTCGTCGCTGGCCACCCCCATCAGTGCGTCGACCACGCGGAACAGGCCTTCCGTTGCGTCTTGGCCGGCCAGGGCCTCTTCGATGACCGGGTTGACCCGCAGTTTCAGCTGCTGGTGCAGGGCTGCGAGGACCAGCTCCTCTTTGTCGGCGAAGTTCCGGAACAGGGTTGCGGGGCCAACCCCGGCGGTGACCGCGATGGTCTGCAGCGGGACTTCGGGGCCGTGCTCGCGGAAGCATTGGCGGGCCGCGGCAATGATCTTATTCACGTTGCGCGCGGCGTCCGCGCGCAACGGCCTGCGGTCTACTCCCCGGTTCATTTGCTCAGGGTAGCAACGCGGAGGTGGAGGAAACCTGTTACCGGCGGGTACGCCGCTTTGTGACGTGTCAGGCCGCGGATCCGGCCCCGTACGACCCCGCGGGGCATGGCAGACTGGAGCCATGTTGCTTGCATTTTCTGTCGCACCTTCAGGCCGCCCCGCCGACGCTCCCGCCGGATCCGACGCCGACGACGCCTCGGTCCACCACGCCGTTGCCGAGGCCGTCCGGATCGTCCGCGAATCCGGCCTGCCGAACCGGACAGACTCCATGTTCACCACGATCGAGGGGGAGTGGGACGAGGTGTTCGACGTCGTGAAACGGGCCACCCACGCCGTGGGCCGCTACGGAAGCCGCGTCTCCCTGGTGATCAAGGCCGACATCCGCCCCGGCTACACGGGCGAACTGACCGGAAAGCTCGACCGGCTGGAGAAGGCCCTGGGCGAGTAGCCCGGGCGGCGGGGAGCTCGGCCTGGGCATCGGCGGTCGCGCCGGCCCTACCGCCCTGGCCCTACCGCACGGCGGGCCCAACTGGAAGACTGGCCGCATGATCGAGCACCAGCCCACGTCCCGCTGGATCGCCGTCGAGGAGTACCTCTCCGGCGTCGTGGTCCGGCCCGATCAATCGCTGCGGCACGCGGTGGAAGCCGCCCTTGAGGCGGGGATGCCGCCCATCGAGGTCGCCCCGAACGCCGGCAAACTGCTTAAGCTGCTGGTCCGGCTCTCCGGCGCCCGCCGGGTCCTGGAGATCGGCACCCTGGCCGGGTTCAGCACCATCTGGATGGCCCAGGGCCTGCCCGACGGTGGCCGGATCGTCACCTGCGAATACCTCCCCCGGCACGCCGAGGTGGCCCGCGCGAACCTCGACCGGGCCGGCCTGGGTCACCTCGTGGACGTGCGGGTGGGCGCTGCCCTGGACACGCTGCGCGAACTGGAAACCGAGGATGCCGGGCCCTTCGACTTCGTGTTCATCGACGCGGACAAGGAAAACAACCCGCAATACCTGGACTGGGCCATCCGGCTGGGCCGGCCCGGCACCACGGTGGTGATGGACAACGTGGTCTGGGAGGGCGCGGTGCTGGAACCGGCACTGGACCCCGTCAACGCCCCGGGGATCGTCGCGGCCCTGCAGATGATGGGGGGGGACCCGCGGCTGGACGCCACCGTGATCCAGACGGTCGGGTCGAAGGGCTGGGACGGCTTCGCGCTCGCCCTCGTGAGAGATAGCGCTGCGAGATAGCGCTGTGAGGTGGCCTGTGAGATCGCGCAGTGACGGTGCAGACTGGCACCGCGGCGGCCCGGACCGCTCAAATGCTAAGTATGCTTAGATTTACCCGGCGACGGCTTCGACCGACAGCCATTGAAACGACCAGCACCAGGCGCACTTCGCAAAGGACACAGGCCACCGAATGAACGCGACCCAGGAGACCCGCCCTCCCCGCGCCGTGCGGATCAGCTCCACCCCGGATGAACTTGCCGGGCTCGGGCCGCTGCTGGAAACCGCCGCTGCCGGCGTAGGGGACGTCCCGGCCCTGCTGGCCCTTGCCAAAGATCTGGGGGAGACGGCCCCCAAGCCCGGTTCCGGCCGGACCGCTCTCCTCTGGGAGATCCTCGCCTCGGTCACCGCCGTCGACGTCGCCGCCGGCCGGATCCTGGAACCGCACCTCGACGCCGCCGCCATCCTCGCCCAGGCAGCGGGGGCCGGGGGCACGGTCCCGTTCGACGGGACGTGGGGAGTCTTCGCCGCCGAGGCGCCGGGGCTGAAGCTGGACGCCAAGGAGGCAGGCGGCGCCGTCGTCCTCCAGGGATCCAAGCCATGGTGTTCGATCGCCCCGCAGCTCGACCATGCCGTGCTGACAGCGCACCTTGACGGCGGCGGCCGCGCCGCCTTCGCCGTCGACCTGCACGCCGCCGGGGTCAGCTTCGCGGACCCGCACTGGACCAGCCGGGGCCTGCGCGAAATCCCCAGCGGCACCGTGCACTTCGACGCCGTCCCGGCCGTGCCGCTCGGCGGCACCGGCTGGTACTACCAGCGTCCCGGCTTCGCCTGGGGCGGCATGGGGGTCGCTGCCTGCTGGCTCGGCGGCGCCGTCGCCGTGGCCCGCAGCTACGCGGACGCGCTCAGGACGGCGGCCGACGGCGGCCGCGAACCGGACCAGCTGGCCCTCGCGCACCTCGGCGAAATCGACCGCACGCTCTCCGGCCTCCTGCACTACCTCGCCATGACCGCAGCCCGGATCGACGCCGGGGAACTCTCCGGACCCGGCGCATGGAGCGAGGCGCTGCGCGTCCGCGGCAGCGTGGCCGCCGCCGTCGACCGCATCCAGGCGCTGGTGGGCCAAAACCTCGGGCCCGGCCCGCTGGCTTTCGACGAACCCTACGCCAAACGCATAGCCGACCTCTCGCTCTACGTCCGCCAGCACCACGCCATGCGCGACGACGCCCAACTCGGCGCCCTGACCTTCAAGGGGGACCACCCATGGTGAGCTTCACGCACAACGACGCCGGGACGCCCGAGGCCGACTGGGCACGCAGCGGCGTGGCAACCCTGCCGGAACTGCCGCTGGACGCCGCGGAACTCGCCGCCACGGCGTTCATCGTCCTGGCCGCCCACCCCGACGACGAATCCCTGGGCGCCGGCGGACTGATGGCCCGGCTGCACGGGTTTGGCGCCGAGGTGCGGGTACTGCTGTGCACGGCCGGGGAGGCCTCGCACCCCGAGTCGCCCAGCACCACGCCCGAACGGCTGTCCGCCCTGCGGCTGCGGGAGTTCGACAGTGCGCTGGGCCGGCTCGTCCCGGACGCCGAGTGGCGGTACCTCGGGCTGCCGGACGGAAAGCTTTCCGGGCGACGGGAGCAGGTCCTGGCCGCCATCCGCGAGGCTGCGGCCGCGACCGGCCGGCCGGCGGACCGGATCGTCCTCGTGGCGCCATACCGGCACGACGGCCACACCGACCACGACGCGCTGGGCGCAGCGGCGGCCGAGGCAGCCGCCTCAGCCGGGTACGGGCTGCTGGAGTACCCGGTCTGGTACTGGCTCTGGGCCGGCCCCGGGGACCCGGCCTGGCAGCCGTGGCTGCGGCTCCCGCTGACCCCGGCCGAGGAGCAGGCCAAGGCGCAGGCAATGGCGGCGCACACCTCGCAGGTCCGGGCACTGTCGGACCAACCGGGGGACGAAGTGCTGCTCCCGCCCGCGTTCCTGGAACACTTCTCCCGGCACTGGGAAACCTTCGCCTGGCGGGCGCCCGCTCCGGCCGCGGGCAACCGCCCGGGCTATGCCGCGGCCGACGCCGAGGGGCTCTTCGACGCCGTCCACGCCCGGGACGAGGACCCCTGGGACTACACCACCAGCTGGTATGAGCACCGCAAGCGCGCGCTCACGCTCGCGGCGCTGCCCGCCCGGAGTTTCACCGCCGGGCTTGAGATCGGCTGCTCGATCGGCACCCTCAGCGTCGAACTCGCTGAACGGTGCCGGAGCTTCCTGGCCGTCGACGCGAGCAGCGCCGCCCTGGCGCACGCCGCCCGGCGGCTCGCGCACCTGCCCGACGCGCGGACCAGCCACCTCACTGTTCCGCAGGACTGGCCGGAGGGGGCCTTTGACCTGATCGTGGTGTCCGAGGTGGGCTACTACCTCTCGCCCGAGGAACTGGCCGCGCTGTTCGACCGGGTCGAAGATGCCCTGCTGCCCGGCGGCGTCCTGGCGCTTTGTCACTGGCGGCACCCGATCGACGGCTGGGAACTCGACGGCGACACCGTCCACGCCGCGGCCCGCCGGCAGCTTCGCTGGGCCGACGCCGGCCTCTACCGGGAGCGCGACTTCGTGCTGGAAATCCTCCGCGCCCCGGAGCCGCTCCCGTGAGCGGTCCGTCCGCGGCGGCCAGGACCCCGTCGCGGCGGCCCGGCATCGACGCCGTCGCCGTGGTCATGCCTGCCCACAACGAGGACCAGCACATCGGGCGGGCGCTGCGGGCGGTGCAGCGCGCTGCCGACGAGCTGCAGCGCCAGCGGCCCGAGATCGCCGTTTGCGTCACGGTGGTTCTGGACAGCTGCACCGACAGCACCGCCGCGATCACCGCCGGATACGTCGACGCCGACCCGCGCTTCAGTGCACTCGAGGTCCGGCTGCGCAGCGCCGGCGCGAGCCGGGCGGCGGGTGTCCGCAGCGCCGTGCTTGGCGGCCGTCGGGCCCCGGGTCAGCGTTCCGGGCCGGCGCCGTGGCCGGGCCGGACCTGGCTGGCCAACACCGATGCCGATTCCCAGGTTCCGGAGAACTGGCTGGTCCGGCAGCTCGAGTTCGCCGAGGCGGGCGCCGACGCGGTGCTGGGCTCGGTGGAACCGGACCCCGTGGGCATGGATCCGGAACTGCTGCGCCGCTGGCTGGAGCGCCACCCGTTCGAGGAGAACCACCCGCACATCTACGGCGCCAACTTCGGCGTCCGGGCCTCCGCCTACCTGGCCGCCGGCGGCTTCTCCAAACAGGAATCGCATGAGGACCGCACGCTCGTCCAGGGCCTGCGCAGCCTCGCCTTCACCGTCCTCGCCACGGACAGCATGCGGGTGCTGACCTCCGGGCGGACCCAGTCGCGGGCGCCCCAGGGCTTCGGTGCGTACCTGCGTTCGCTCGGCCGGCAGCGGCCGCCTGCCGCCACCGGCAACTGAGGCAGGGCCCGGCAATCGAACCGGTGGGGCGTAACCGCCGGCGGCCCCCGGTGACCTTTGGCCCTAACCAGCGGCGCTGCGCCGGAGCATCCTCGGAGGCATGACGCACCTGGGCAGTGCCGGGGTTAGGTGCTGCGCATGACGGGCGGCGGAGGGTGAACCCCGCCGCGGCCGGGCCGCTGCCAGGAATTTCCGGACTGAGCTCGGCGGAGGCTGCCCTGCGTCTGGAGCGCGCCGGGCCGAACCGGCTGCCCGAGGTCCGGGCCGTGCCGGGATGGCGGCGGCTGCTGGCAGAGCTGAGCCACTTTTTTGCCATCATGCTCTGGGTGGCGGCCGTCCTCGCCTTCGTCGCCGGGATGCCGCAGTTGGGCGTCGCCATCGTCGTGGTTATCGTCGTTAACGGGGTCTTCGCCTACATCCAGCAGGAGCGCGCCCAGCACGCCGCCGCCAAACTGCGCGAGCTGCTGCCCGCCATGGTCTCGGTCCGGCGGGACAACCGCATCGTCACGGTGCACGCCACCGAGCTGGTGCCCGGCGACGCCGTCGTGCTGGTTGCCGGAGACCGGGTGCCGGCGGACCTCCGGCTGGCGCTGGCCGCTGGCTGCACGGTGGACGAATCGATGCTCACCGGGGAGAGCGAAGCGGTGACGAAGGCCGCCGGCGACACCGTGTTCGGTGGAACCTTCCTGGTCATCGGCACGGCCGAAGGCGTGGTGGCCAGCACCGGGGGACAGACCAGGCTCGCCGAGATCGCGTCGCTGACCGGCAAGGTCGAGGCGCCGCCGAGCCCGCTGGCACTGGAACTGCAGCGGATTGTCCGGATTGTCGCCGGCGTGGCACTGGGCATCGGCGCCCTGTTCTTCATCCTCTCGCTGCTCGTAGGCATCTCCTGGCGCGATGCGTTCCTCTTCGCGATCGGCGTGGCAGTGGCGCTTGTGCCCGAGGGCCTGCTCCCCACCGTCACGCTCTCGCTCGCCATCGGCGCGCAGCGGATGGCTGCGCGCAACGCCCTGGTGCCCAACCTGCAGGCGGTCGAGACGCTCGGCTCCACCACGTTCATCTGCACCGACAAGACGGGAACCCTCACGCAGAACCGGATGAACGCCGTCGAGGTCTGGACGCCGTCGGGGCTGCTGGGCATCACCGGTACGGGCTACGGGCCGGAAGCCCAGGTCTCCGGGGAAGGCGGCGCGGACGCCGGGGCGGCGGCTTTCCAGGCGGGGCAGCGGCTCAGCGCCGCCGCCCGTGCCGCCTCGGTGGGCCGGGCGGTGCCCCGCGACGGGCAGTGGATCGCCGAGGGCGACCCGATGGAAGCCGCCATCGACGCGCTCGCCACCCGGCTTGCCGGCCCCGGCGGCAGGGCGGAGAATCCGACGCCGTCGCACCGCTTTGCCTTCGATCCCCGCCGGCTGCGGGAGTCCGCCATCGTCGGCCCCACGCTCTTCGTCAAGGGTGCCCCGGAGTCCGTGATCCCCTTATGCGAGGACGGCGCCGACCGCGCCCTGCAGATGGTGGACCAGATGGCTTCGCGCGGGCTCAGGGTCCTTGCGGTCGCGCAGCGGAGCCTGCCGGGCCTGCCGGGCGCCCGCGTCAAGCCCGAGGACGTGGAGACCGGGTTGACGCTGCTGGGGCTGATCGGCCTGCACGATCCGCCCCGCGCGGAGGTGCGGCTCTCGCTGCAGGCGGCCCGCGAGGCCGGCATCAAGGTCGGCATGGTCACCGGCGACCATGCCTTCACGGCCGCCGCCATTGCCCGCGAAACCGGCCTGATCGGCTCCCCGGAGCTGGTGCTGGAGGGCCATACGCTGCCGGAAGACGATGAGGTCCTGGCCGCGCTGCTGGACCGCGACGGCGTCGTGGTCAGCCGGGTGACGCCGGAGCAAAAGCTCCGGGTGGCCCGGCTGCTGCAGCACCGCGGCCACGTGCTGGCCATGACCGGCGACGGCGTCAACGACGGCCCTGCCCTGCAGCAGGCGGACATCGGCGTCGCCATGGGCCGCAGCGGCACGGACGTGGCCCGCGAGGCGGCGGACCTGGTGCTGCTCGACGACGACTTCGCGACGATCATCGCGGCCGTGGAGCAAGGCCGCGCCACCTACGCGAACATCCGCCGCTTCCTGACCTACCACCTCACGGACAACGTCGCAGAGCTGACGCCGTTCGTGTTCTGGGCCCTGTCCGGCGGGCGGTTCCCGCTGGCGCTGAGCGTGCTTCAGATCCTGGCTCTGGACATCGGCACCGACCTGCTGCCGGCCCTGGCCCTCGGCAGCGAGGCACCCAGCAAGGGGGCACTGAAGCGGCCGCCGGAACGCCGGCACCTGATGGACCGCGCCCTGATGTTCCGGGTGTTCGGGCTGCTGGGCCCGGTGGAGGCCCTGATGGAAATGATCGCCTACACCGCCGTGCTCTTCGGCGCCGGGTGGAGCCCCGGGGCGGAACTGCCGCCGTCGGATGTGCTGATGGCCGCCTCGGGCGCCGCATTCACCACCGTGGTCCTGGGCCAGCTCGCCAACGCCTTCGCCTGCCGCAGCGCCACCGCCCCGCCCTGGCGGCTGGGCTGGCTCACCAACCGCCTGCTGCTCTGGGCCGTGCTGGCTGAGCTGGGCCTGCTGGCGGTCTTCCTGTTCCTCGGCCCACTCGCGGCGCTGCTGGGCCATGCCCCGCCGACTCCCGGGGGGCTGGCCGTGGCCCTCGCCGCGATTCCCGCCGTCCTGCTCGCCGATTCGCTCTACAAGGCGGCCAGGCACCGCGGGCTGGCCCGCGCCGCCTAGCCGTGCGCGCCCTGGCCAGGCGCCGCCTCGCACCGGCACCGCCTAAGAGGTCCAAAGCCTCTGACCCCGCGCGGCGCCGGGCAGCAGGATCGGACCATTGGCGGACGAACACCGAGGAGCGCCGGCATGCCCGAACATGTGCTGTGGTTTGAAGAGATCGGCATGGGCGACGTTCCCCAGGTCGGCGGCAAGAACGCCTCCCTGGGCGAACTCATCCAGTCCCTCAAGGCCCGGGGCGTGCGGGTCCCCGACGGCTTCGCCACCACCGCCGCGGCTTACCGGACGTTCATCGCGGCGAACGGGATGGAACCGGCGATGCGCTCGCGGATCCTGGCCTACCGTTCCGGCGACGCCACGCTGCGCGAAACCGGGGAGGCCATCCGGGAACTCTTCCTGGCCAGCGATTTCCCGGAGGACATCGCCGAGTCCATCCGCTCGCATTACCGGGACCTGGGCATGCGCGCCGGGCGGGAGCGGCTCTCCGTCGCCGTCCGCAGCAGCGCCACGGCCGAGGACCTGCCCGACGCCAGCTTCGCCGGCCAGCAGGAAACCTTCCTCAACGTCGCCGGCGACCGGGAACTCATGGACGCCTGCCGTCGCTGCTACGCCTCGCTGTTCACCGACCGGGCCATCAGCTACCGGGAGGTCAAGGGCTTCGACCACCTCGACGTCGCGCTCTCGATCGGCGTGCAGCGGATGGTCCGCTCCGACGTCGGCGCCTCCGGGGTGATGTTCTCCATCGACACGGATTCCGGTTTCCCGCGGGCGGCCGTGATCAGCGCCGCCTGGGGCCTCGGCGAGACCGTGGTCCAGGGCAGCATCAACCCGGACAAATACCTGGTGTTCAAACCGCTCCTGGGCGACGCCGCAGCGGCCGAGGAACCGGCGGAGGGGCCCACGGAGGGCATCAGCCCGATCATCGAAAAGACCCTCGGCTCCAAGGCACAGAAGATGGTCTACAGCCGCGGCGGCCACGCCCGCACCCGGACGGTGGACACCTCCGACGCCGAACGCCGCGCCTTCGTGCTGGCCGACGCCGAGATCCTGACCCTGGCGCGCTGGGCCGTGACCGTCGAGGAGCACTACGGCCGGCCGATGGACATGGAATGGGCCCGGGACGGCGAGACCGGCGAGCTCTTTATGGTCCAGGCCCGGCCCGAGACCGTGCAGTCACTCAAGACCGGCTCCCGCTTCACCCTGCACCACCTGCTCGAAACAGGGGCTGTCCTGGCGACCGGGGCGGCGATCGGTGACTCGATCGCGCAGGGGACGGCCTGCGTGATCCGGAGCGCCGCGGACATCGAGAGGTTCCGCGACGGCGCCATCCTCGTCACGGAAATGACCGACCCGGACTGGGTTCCCATCATGAAGCGCGCGGCCGGGATCGTCACGGACCATGGCGGTCCCACTAGCCACGCGGCGATCGTGAGCCGGGAACTAGGGGTCCCCGCCGTCGTCGGGACCGGCAACGCCACCGGGGTGCTGGCCGAGGGACTGGCCGTGACGTTGTCCTGTGCCGAAGGCGACCAGGGCCGCGTGTACGCCGGCACGCTCGCGTTCGAAACCGAGGAAGTGGACCTGGGCGAACTGCCGGCGACGCACACCAAGGTCATGGTCAACATCGCCAGCCCCGCGGCAGCCTTCCAGTGGTGGCGGCTGCCCGCGGACGGCGTCGGGCTGGCCCGGATGGAGTTCATCATCAGCGCCCTGATCCGGGTCCATCCGATGGCGCTGGTCCATCCGGAACGGGTCACGGATCCGCAGGAGGCCGCGCAGATCAGGGAACTGACCCGCGGCTACGCCGACCCCCGGGACTACTTTGTGGACGAGCTGGCGCTGGGCATCGCGAAGATCGCCGCGCCCTACCACCCGAACCCGGTGATTGTGCGGCTCAGCGACTTCAAGACCAACGAGTACGCGCACCTGGTGGGTGGTTCAGCCTTCGAGGAGGCCGAGGAAAACCCCATGCTCGGTTTCCGCGGCGCCTCGCGCTACTACGACGAACGGTACCGGGACGGCTTCGCGCTCGAATGCCGGGCCCTGAAGCGGGTCCGGGAACGGATCGGCTTCGGCAACATCATCGTGATGGTCCCGTTCTGCCGCACCCCGCAGGAAGCGGACAAGGTGCTGGCCGTGATGGCGGAGAACGGCCTGGTCCGCGGCGAGCACGGCCTGCAGGTCTACATGATGTGCGAAATCCCCTCCAATGTGGTCCTGGCCGAAAAGTTCGCCACCCGCTTCGACGGTTTCTCGATCGGCTCGAACGACCTCACCCAGCTGGTCCTGGGCGTGGACCGCGACTCTGCGCAACTGGCGGCGCTGTTCGACGAGCGCGACGAGGCCGTCATGGCGATGATCAGCGAGGCGATCCGCCAAGCGCACGCGGCCGGGATAAAGATCGGCATCTGCGGCCAGGGGCCCAGCAACCACCCGGAGTTCGCGGCGTTCCTGGTCGGCGAGGGCATCGATTCCATCTCGCTGAACCCGGACAGCTACCTCAGGACCGTCCCGCGGATCGCGGAAGCCGAGAAGCTGGCGGCTTCCCGGTAGCGCCGCCGGCGTCCTTCTGCCCCCGGGTCCTCGTACCGGGCGCGTTGGTCCCCGCGGCCTTGGTCCCCCCCTGTTTGCCGGCACTCAGCGCGCGCAGAGCATTGAGGATGGTGGCCAGGTCCACGAGCTCCTGGGACAGGGCGCCGGCGATGGCCGGGACGAAGCCGGCCGCCGCGGCGATCATCAGGGCCACGCTCAGCGCAATGCCGATCCAGATGCTCTGCAGCGCCACCTTGATCGTCCGCTGGCCGATCCGCACCGCCGAGGCCACCTTGGACAGGTCATCGAGGATGATCACGACGTCGGCCGATTCGCCGGCCGCCGTCGAGCCGCGCGCACCCATGGCGATGCCGACGTCGGCGACGGCGAGGACAGGTGCGTCGTTGACGCCGTCGCCCACCATCATCACTGGCCGGACGGGGAGGGACCGGACGGCTTCTACCTTGTCCGCCGGCAGGCATTCGGCACGGACGTCGGTGAGCCCGGCCTCGCCGGCGATGTGCTTGGCGGTGGCGAGGGCGTCGCCGGTCAGCATGACAGTCCGGGTCACGCCGAGTTCCTTGAGCTGGGCCAGGGTGCGGCCGGTTTCCCCGCGGATGGGGTCGCTCATCACGAGGGCGCCGGCAAATTCTCCGGCCACGCCAACGTAGATGGCGAGTTCGCCGCTGGCCAGCTCCGTTTCCACCAGGCCCGGGGCCGACTCCGCCACGAAATTGGGTTTGCCGACCACCACGTCCCGGCCGTCGAAGCGGGCCCGGACGCCGTGCGTGGCGAATTCGTTGGCCTCGGTGGCGGTCCCGAAGACCAGCCCGCGGGCCCTCGCCGCGTCCATCACAGAGGCGGCGAGCACGTGGGAGGAATATTGTTCGGCGGAGGCCGCGAGCCCGAGGACCGCGTCCTCGGTGAAGGAGCCCGAGGTCCTGATACCCACCAGGGACGGCCGGCCGTAGGTCAGGGTGCCGGTCTTGTCGAAGGCTGCGGTTTTGATCCGGCTCAGTTGTTCCAGGACGCCGGCGTATTTGACGATGATGCCGCCGCGCGCGGCCCGGCTCATGCCGCCCAGGAAAGCCACGGGGGCGGCGATCAGCAGCGGACATGGCGTGGCCACCACCAGGACTTCGGCGAACCGGGCCGGGCTGCCGCTGATGATCCAGCCGATGGCGCCCAGCAGGTACGCGAACGCCGTGAACGGGACGGCGTAGCGGTCGGCCAGGCGCACCATGGGCGCTTTGCTGTCCGCGGCTTCCTTCACCAGGGCGACGATCCGGCTGTACTGCGAGTCCTCCATCAGGGCGGTCACCTGCATCCGGACCGCCGCTTCGCCGTTGAGCGAGCCGCTCATCAGCCCTTCGCCGGCCACCCGCTCCACCGGGAGGCTCTCCCCGGTGAGCGAGGACTCATCGAAGCTGCCCGATTCAGAAAGCAGGATGCCGTCCAGGGGCACCACTTCGCCCGGCCGGACCAGGAGAACGTCCCCGACCCGGACATCGGTGGCGGCAACGTCCTCGTGCTGGCCGCCGGCCTGAGCGTCAAGGGGCTCGGTTCCGGACGTGCTGGTGCCGGCGGGGTTCGTTCCGGCGGGGTTCGTTCCGGCGGCGGAGCTGCCGGTGCGTTCCCGGTGGGCCGTCTGCGGGACGCGCTCGAGCAGGGACGTCAGTTCCTTCTTGGCCCGTCCCGCGGCGTAGTCTTCCAGGGCTGTGCCGCCGGCCATCATGAGCACAATGATCATCGAGGCGACGAATTCGCCCACCAGCACGGTGCTGACGATCGCCGTGACGGCGAGGATGTCGATGCCCCACTGCCCGCCCATCAGCCGACGGACCATGCCGACGGCGAGGTAGGCCGCCACGGCGAGCGCGTAAATGCTCGCGCCGATCTGCGCGATGTCCTCGTGGCCGGAGACCAACAGCAGCACGACCGCCAGAAGAACGGCGACCGTGCCCGCAACCAGCGGATACCGGAGCGCAATTTTCACGGTGTTCCCGCCTCGATGTTCGCGCAGAACCCGGCGTCTGCGCCTACAAGCATCCTACTGCGCAGCCTCCCCCTCCCCGCGGCGCGAACGTACACTTGAGGCCCCGCCGAGCCGCTGTCCCCTAGGCGCGAACGTACACTTGAGGCCCCGAAGTGCCGCGCATTCGGGGCCTCAAGTGTCCGTTCGCGCGTCGAGAGTTGAGACGGGTGCGCCGGGCTGGCTGCGGGCCTTTCAGCCCTACCCGTGCTGGGGCCGGTGGTGCCATGGTGAAGCATGTGGTCGATCTTGACCGGGAACACCCGCCGGCTGATTGCGCTGGCGGCCGCGGTGCTGTTGCTTGCCGCCGCGGTGGTGACGGCGGTGATCCTTTCCGGGCGGCCTGACGGTGCTGCGCCGCCGTCCGCCTCCGTCACCGTCACTACGACGGCTGCGGCGGCGCCGACACAGAGCGCGACGCCGGCCCCGCCGTCGAGCCCCGCGACCAGCCCGGCGCCGGCTCCGCCGTCGAGCCCGCCGCTCACCGAGGCACCGGTCACGGAGGCGCCGCTCCCGCCCGCCGAACCGCCGCCCGCCCCGCCGCCACCTCCCCCGGCTCCGCCGCAGCCACCGGCGGACCCGTTCCCGGCGGCGCTCCGGGGCGCCGACGTCGGGGTCATCCCCAACGCGGGGCCTGTTGTCGCCCTGACCTTCGACGCCGGCGCCAACTCGGCAGGCCTGCCCGGCATACTGCAGACCCTCGCCGCGACCGGAACCCGGGCAACCTTCTTCCTCACCGGCACCTGGGCCAGCGCCAACCAGGGCGGCGTCGCCTCGATCGTGGCCGCCGGCCACCGGGTGGGCAACCACTCGATGACGCACCCGGGGTTCACCTCCCTCAGCGACGCCCAGATCGCCCAGCAACTCGCCGGAGCGGAGGCGGCGATCACGGCCGCGGGCGCAGACCCCCGCCCGCTGTTCCGGTTTCCCTTCGGCGAGCGGGACACGCGGACCATCGCCGCGGTAAATGCGCTGGGCTACCTCCCGGTCCGCTGGACGGTCGACACCCTGGGCTGGAAGGGCACCAGCGGAGGCATCACCGCCCAAATCGTCGCCGACCGGGTGCTCGCCGGGCTGCAGCCGGGGGAAATCGTCCTGATGCACATCGGCTCCAACCCCGACGACGGAAGCACCCTCGACGCCGACGCCCTGCCGCAGCTCATCAACCGCATCCGCCAGGCCGGCTACGGCTTCACGACGCTCGATGCACTCCTTGGCTGAGGCCGGCTGCCGCAGCGGCTGCCGCGCCGGCCGCCACCGACGCCGCCCCTGTTGCCGCACACCGAAGACTGGTACGAATAGCGCATGACGGAGTCGCCCACTGTTGCAGCTGCACTGGCGCCCGTCGACGCGGTGGTCTTCGAACTGGACGGCGTGGTCCTCGACACCGCGGAGCTCCGGGCCGCGGCCTGGCGCCGGCTCGTCGGGGACGTCTTCAACGACCCCCGGCTCCCGTCGCGCACCCGCCGCGACCCGCTCACCGATGCCGACTACACGGCCTTTATCGAGGGCAGGACATCCGCCGACGGGATCGCGGCGTTCCTGGCCGCGCGCGGGGCTCAGCTCCCGCCCGGCTCGCCCGCGGACGGCCCGGGAGACTGGACCGCTTTCGGACTCGGTAAACGCCAGGACGAGCTGTTCGGGCAGGCGCTGCGCGACAACCCGCCGCGGGCTTTCCCCAGCACCGTAGCCCTGCTGGAACGGCTCAGGGCGGGCCGGATCCCGGTGCTGCTCGCCACCTCCGCGTCCAACGCCGGCGCGCTCCTGGCCGTCGTCGGCCTGGACGGGTTCTTCGACCACGTGGCCGACGGGCAGGCGGCGCTCCGGCGCGCCATCCCGGGCAAGCCATCGCCGGCGCTGGCCCTGGAGGCGGTGCGCCGGCTGGACATCCCGCCCGGCCGGGCAATGGTCATCGAAGCGGCCGTCGCAGGGGTGGAAGCGGGCCGCCGGGGCGGCTTCGGGCTCGTCGTCGGCATCGACCGGACCGGCCGGCGGGCCGTGCTGGAAGCCGCCGGTGCGGACATCGTGGTGGAAGACGTCAGCGAACTGGACATCGGCCTGGTCATCACCCACCCTTGGCTGTTGGTTTATGAGGGTTTCGACCCGGCGCATGAGGGGCACCGGGAGGCCCTCACCACGCTGGGCAACGGCTATCTGGCGACCCGCGGCGCCGCCCCCGAACACCGCGGCGGCGAGGTCCACTACCCGGGCACTTATCTGGCGGGCGTCTACAACCGGCTGGCCAGCGTCGTGCAGGGCCAACGGACCGTGGACGAACACATGGTCAACATCCCGGACTGGCTGCACCTGGACGTACGGATCGAAGGCGGCGCCTGGTGGTCCGAGGGAGGCCTGACGCTCCGCCGGGAACGCCGCACCCTGGACCTCAAACGGGCGCTGCTCACCCGGGAAGCGCTGCTCGAGGACGACGCCGGACGGCGGCTCCAGCTGGTGCAGCGCCGGCTCGTCTCGATGGCGGAGCCGCATCTCGCCGCGCTGGAGACCGTGCTCACCGCGGACGGCTGGAGCGGGCGCGTCAGCATCCGCAGCGGCTGCGACACGGCGGTGACCAACTCCAATGTTCCGGAGGATGCGCAGCTGTCGACGCGGCACCTGACGGGGGTACAGGTCTCGGAGTCCGCCGGCGGCCCGGGTGCCGGCAGGCAGAACACAGGCGCCCCCGGCGCCGTGGGACTGAGCGTTCAGGTGCAGACCAGCCAGAGCCGGATCGGCATCGCCCTGGCGTTGCGGACGGAGCTGTCCGGACCGGCCAATTCCGAGCTCGAGCAGCTGGGCGGGCTGTACGCGCACCGCTTCGAGGTGCCGGTCGCGGACGGGAGTGCGGTGAAGGTGACCAAGACGGTGGGGGTCGCCAGTTCCCGGGACCACGCGGTCTCTTCTCCGCTGACGGGCGCTGAGGCGGTGCTGGCACGATCGGGCGGTTTCGAGGCGCTGCTGGCGGAGCATGAGCGGGCCTGGACCCTGCTGCTGGCACCGTTCATCATCGAGTCCGATGCCCCCTCCCAGGCGCAGCTGATCCTGAACCTGCACGTTTTCCACCTGCTACAGACGCTGACGACGCATACCGCCGAGCTGGACGCGGGCGTGCCGGCCCGGGGACTGCACGGGGAGGGCTACCGTGGGCACGTCTTCTGGGACGAGCTGTTCGTCCTTCCGGTGCTGAACTCCCGCCTGCCCTCGCTGGCCCGTGAACTTATCGACTACCGGTGGCGGCGGCTCGGCACCGCCCGCGACGCCGCGAGGGCGGCCGGGCTGCGCGGCGCGCTCTTCCCGTGGCAGAGCGGCAGCGACGGCACGGAGCAGACCCCCAAGCTGCTCTACAACAAACTCTCCGGGCACTGGGTGCCGGACTATTCCCATCTCCAGCGCCACGTGGGCCTGGCCGTGGCCTACAACGCCTGGCAGTACTTCGAAGCCACCCAGGACCGCGGCTGGCTGACGCAGCACGGCGCGGAACTCATTGTCGAGGTTGCCCGCCTGTTCGCATCGATGGCCGACTACGACCCCATCGACGACCGGTTCCACCTCCGGGGCGTCATGGGTCCGGACGAGTATCACACCGGAAATCCGGGCGACCCGGGCGGCGGCCTGGATGACAACGCATACACCAACATCATGGCCGCCTGGGTGTTCGACCAGGCCGAATGGATCATGCACTCCGTCCGGGGCTTCGACATGGAGGACCTCCGGGCACGGCTCGGCGTTACGGCGGCGGAAATCGCGGCCTGGGCGCGGCTGAGCCGGCGCATGTTCGTGCCCTTCCACGGGGACGGCATCATCAGCCAGTTCGCCGGCTACGGTGCGCTCCGTGAGCTGGACTGGAACCACTACCGCCGCAGCTACCGCAATATCGAGCGGCTGGACCTCATCCTGGAAGCCGAGGGCGACAGCACCAACCACTACCGGCTCGCCAAACAGGCCGACGTCCTGATGCTGCTCTACGTCCTCGGCGAGGACCAGCTCCTGGGCTTCCTCGGCCGGATGGGCTACACCGTCACCCCCGCGCAGATGGCCGCAACCGTGGACTTCTACCTGGCCCGGACAGCGCACGGCTCCACGCTCAGCCGCGTGGCGCACGCCTCGGTCCTCGCCCAGCGCGACCCGGAGCAGGCCTGGGCCACGTTCCGCGAAGCCCTGGACGCTGACCTCGACGACACCCAGGGCGGAACCACCAGCTCGGGCATCCACCTCGGCGCCATGGCGGGCTCGATCGACGTCGTCCAGCGCAGCTTTGCCGGGCTTCGGATCACCCGCGATGCCCTCGACTTCAGCCCCCGGCTGCCGACCGAACTCCGCCGGGTGGACTTCCAGGTCCGCTACCGCGACCAGTTGCTGGCCGTGCACTTGGAAACCGACCGGCTGCTTGTCTCCGCTGCCCCGGGCGACGCCGCCCCGGTCCTGGTCCGGGTGGGCGCCCGGCAAGTGCTGCTCCGGGCCGGCCAGGAGCACGAGTTCCTCCGTTCCGGCACGGATGGCTAGTGGGCCACGCGGATGACGGCGGCGCCGGTGACCCGGTCCGCGGCCAGGTCTTGCAGCGCCCGGTCCGCGGCTTCGAAGGGGTAGGCCACGGTGGTCGGGCGGAGCGGGATTTCCGCGGCGAGGCGGAAGAACTCCTCGCCGTCGGCCCGCGTGTTGGCCGTGACGCTGCGCAGCTGGCGCTCCTGGAAAAGCTCGGCGGCGTAGTGCAGGGGCGGGATGTCGCTGAGATGGATGCCGGCGACGGCGAGGGTTCCGCCCCGGTCCAGGGCCCGCAGCGCCGGCGGCACCAGGCCGCCGGCCGGGGCGAAGAGGATGGCGGCGTCGAGCGGGTCCGGAGGCTGTTCGTCGGCTCCGCCGGCGAAGGTGGCCCCGAGGTCCAGGGCGAGGCGGCGGGCGTCCGGGGACCGCGTCATCACGTAGACCCTGGCCCCCTGGTGCAGCGCCAGCTGGGCGGCGAGGTGGGCTGAGGCGCCGAAGCCGTAGATGCCCAGCCGGCCGCCGATGGGCAGGTCCGCGCGGATCAGGGCGCGGTAGCCGATGATGCCGGCGCACAGCAGCGGCGCCGCTTCCTCATCCGGGAAGATGTCCGGGATCCGGTAGGCGAAGTCCTCGGCGACGGTGATGAGTTCGGCGTAGCCGCCGTCGCGGTCCCAGCCGGTGAAGGTGGGGGACAGGCACAGGTTTTCCTGACCGCGCAGGCAGAACCGGCAGGAGCGGCAGGTGCCCCCGAGCCACGCCACCCCCACCCGCTCGCCGGGCCGGAACCTGGCCGCCCCCGGTCCCGCGCCGACTACCTCGCCCACCGCTTCGTGCCCCGGGATGACGCCGGGCCGCCGCGGCGCCAGCTCGCCCTCGGCCAGATGCAGGTCTGTGCGGCACACCCCGCAGACATGCACCCGGACCAGGACTTCCCCGCGGCCGGGCACCGGGTCCGGGCGCTCGCCGGACACCAACGGCCCATCGGCCATCGGCCCGGGCTGCGCAACCCACCAGGCTCGCACAGAGCCTCCCTTTCCCGCATTCCTCGTCCTGACCGGGGGCTCCGGAGGCGCGCCCCCGGAGCCCGGGAATCAGCGCGTAATCATGACATTGCACGGGGCCTTGTGCAGCACCGCGGAAACGGTGTTCCCCAGTCCCCCCTCGCGGCTGTGGGTGCCGAGCACCAGCACATCCGCATCCGCTGCAGCCTCCACCAGTTCCTTGGCGGCCGCGTGGCCGTCCTTGAGGGTGCCGAAGACGGCGAGCCCGGGGACCAGCCGGCTGGCTTCGGCGACGGCGTGCTCCAGCAGCTCGGAACGGTGCAGCGGGGCGTGGCGGCCGTGCTCCCCGCCGGCCCCGCCCCGGCCCGGATCGACGTGGACGAGCTGCAAGCCGGCCCCGACCGCGGCTGCCAGCCGGGCGGCGTCGGCGAGGACGGCCGAACTCCGGGCGGCTGCGTCGATGCCCACGACGACGGGCCGGCCGGGCAGATGCGGGCGGCGGACCACCATCAGCGGGCACGGTGCGGAGCTTGCGAGGTCGAGGCAGACCGAACCGGCCAAATGTCCAAGCACGCCGCCCATGCCGCGGCTTCCGACAACGAGGAGGGCGGCGCCGGCGGCCGCGTGGCGCAGGACCTGCGCGGGCAGGCCCGCCTCCATGACGCCGCCGACGTCGACTCCCGGGGCGGTCTCGCGGGCCAGCTTGAGGCCCTCGGCGAGAATGGCCTCGGCGGAATGCCGGAGCCCGCTGCCTGCCACGCCCTTGACCGGCCCCAGATCCTTGGTGAACACCGGCCAGACCCAGGCGTGCACAACTTTTAGGGGGAGGCCCCGGGACGCGGCATGGCCGGCGGCCCAGCGGACGGCGAGCTGCGAGGTTTCGGAACCGTCATAGCCGACGGCGATGGGCCCGGGGGCTGCTGCAGGCGCCGGCATATATCCTCCCGGTAGGCGGACGGTGGCACCCCCAGCGGTGCGTCCCCCCAGTACAGCCCGCGCGGGCGCGGGGCGCCTAGGGGCTTTGGTCCCCAGCCCGCTCCCGGCCGCCGTGTTCTTCCCGCAGCTCGCGTCCGCGGCGGATGTCCTCTTCCTCCTTGGCCTGGAGCTTGTCGCTCTTCTTGGTATCGCGCGGCGGCAGCTGGATGGTTTCCTCGGCCTCGATGCCGGCCTGGAGCTGGCGGCCGCGCTCGGTTTCGGCGTCGAACTCGGCACCGAACAGCAGCGACATGTTCAGGATCCACAGCCAGAGCAGGGCGATGATGACGCCGCCGATCGCCCCGTAGGTCTTGTTGTAGCTGTTGGAGTAGGCCACGTAGAAGCCGAAGGCCAGGGACGCCAGCAGGAACACGACCAGGGCGATCGCCGACCCCATGCTCATCCAGCGGAATTTCGGCTGCTTGACGTTGGGGGTGGCGTAGTACAGAACGGCGATGGCCACGATGACCAGGACCAGCATCACCGGCCACTTGGCGACGTTCCAGACGGCCAGGAAAGCATCGCCGAGGCCGATGACGTTTCCGACGGACTCGGCCACCGGACCGCTGAGCACGAGCATCGCGGCCAGCACAACGACGATCAGCAGGTTGACGACGGTCACGCCGAGCATGGTGCCGCGCAGCTTGAGGAAAGGCCTGCCCTCATCGACTTCGTACACCCGGTTCATGGCCCGGCCGAACGCCCCGACATACCCGGAGGCGGACCAGAGCGCGGTGAGGAGGCCCACGATGAACGTCAGGCCGGCGGCCGAAGAGCTGGCCAGTTCCTCCACCACCGGGCGGATCGTGTCCACGGTCTGGCCGGGCGCGATCCCCTGGACGATGTCGAGCAGCGCCGAGGTGGTTTTCTGCGCGTCCCCGAAGAGGCCCAGCAGCGACACCAGCGCCAACAGCGCCGGGAAGATCGAGAGCACCGAGTAGTAGGTCAGCGCGGCGGCCAGGTCGGGGCACTGGTCTTTGGTGAATTCCCGCAGTGTCTTCTTGGCGATGTACTTCCAGGAGGGCTTGGTGACATCGGTGGGGCGGTCCGGCTTGCGCGCGTCGTCCGGCGCGGGAGCGGTGCGCGCCTTTGCGGTGCTGCTCTCCGGGGTTTCGGCGTCGTCCATGGAGCCAGTTTCCGCCGTGGTGAGGTTCTTGGCCATCGGAATCTTCTTTCGTGGTTAAGCGCAGCGGCCGGCTGCCCAGCGCGTCAGCGGGGCAGCCGGCCGTCTGCCGGGTCGGGCTAGGCCTGCTGGACGTTGTCCCTGGCGTCGGCGGCGCGGTCCTTCACATCGGCGACCGCCATCTGGCCCTCACCCTTGACGTTCTGGGCGGCGTCGGTAGCCGTGGCCTTGACGTTGTCCATGGCGTCCTGGGCAGGTTCCTTCAGGCCCTCGGCCACGTGCTTCGCGGCCTCGGTCAGCTCGGTGGTGAGCGGCTCGGCAGCCGTCTTCAACGCGTCAGCGGCCTCCCGCTCCTTGGTGCTCGCCGGAATCAGCGAGGACACCAGCAGGCCGGCGCCGAAGGCGATGAGGCCCGCAGCGAGCGGGTTGCCCTGGGTCTTCACCTTGGCCTGGTGCGGTGCGTCGGCAACGGCGGAACCGGCGTCGTTAAGGTGCGAGGCGGCGCTACCGCCCGCGGAATGCATGCTGCCGGAGGTGTGGTCGGCTGCTCCCATGACTCTCTCCTTCGCTCCGAACACTGCGTCTTTGACTCTGTCGGTCTGGCGCTGGACGATGTGGGACGGGGTGACCTTGTCGGCCACGGCATCGACGTTGGTGCCGAGCCGGGCGCGGGTTGCTTCAATGTCTGCGCGGATGGCATCCGGGTTTTCACTCATTGTGTTTTCCTCGCTCTAGTGGCTGGGCTTGAGGGTCGGGGGGATTTCCTGGAGGGTCTCCGCGGTCTGGGGCATGCCCTTGATCGCCTTGAGTTCCTTGCGGCCCATCGAGGCCAGAACGGCGCCGATGATGCCCCAGATGATTGCGACGACGACGCCGGACCATCCCAGTCCCATCAGGGTTCCCAGCCCCCACCAGAGGGCGAGGGAGAGGAACAGCAGGACAAAGTGGCCCGCGACGCCGGCGCCGGCAAACATGCCGCTGCCCTTGCCTGCCCGGCCGGCGGTCTGCTTCAGTTCGGCCTTGGCGAGCTCCACTTCCTGACGCATCAGGGTGGACATGTCCCGCGTGACGTCACCGAGCAGGTCGCCCAGGGAAGTGGTCTCCGCCTTCAGATGGGCCTCCGTGGGAGGCATCGGGGTGCCCGTGGGCATCTCGCCGCTCATCGACGGCCTCCGTCGAACGGATCCTTACGGTCGGGGTCGACTGCCGGATCGATGCGGTACGGATCGGCAGCCAGCGGGTCGGCGGCCAGCGGGTCGTTGGCCCACGGGTCGGCCTGGGTGCCGGAGCCCTCAAGCGGGTTGGGCGGGTAGGTCTCGACGGCGGGCGCCGTCGTCGGCTCCGGATACGTGCCGGCCATGCCGGCCGTCGTCGTCTCCGGGTAGCCCACCGGCGGCGGGGGGACCGCGACGCCGGCATCGGGCACCCGGGTGGCCGTGGCGCCGGCCTGCGGAGCGGCCGTGCCGGCGGAGGTTTCCGGAGCTCCGGCGCTAAGGCTGCGGCTGAGCCGCCCGGCGAGAATGCCGGCGCCGGCGGCGGCCAGCAGGAACGTGCCCGGGCGCTGGCGGGCAAACGACTTCACCTCGTTGAGCAGCGAACCCGGGTCGCGGTTGTCGAGCCAGGCGGCTACGGACGAGGAGCGCTCGGCGGCCTGGCGGACCAGGTCCGTGGCGACGCCGGGCTGGTCCGAGGCTGCTGCCATCGTATGGAGTTCGCTGGAGATGGAGCGAAGGCCCTCGGCGGCTTTCTGCTGCTGCGTACCGGCCTGCGCGGTGAGATCAGTGCGCGCCTGGGCCAGGAGGTCCTTGGCGTTGCTCTTCACCTCGCTGGCCACGTGCGCGGCCTCGGACTTGGCGGTTTCGGTCACGTTCTGGGCGGCGTCGGCGGCCTGGCGGGTCACTTCGCCGGCCTCGTCCTTGGCGGCATCGGACTTCGACGACGTTCCGGTCGAAGCCGGCGGGAACGTCGAGCTGCGCCGCAACTCCGGCTCGGTACCCTGCGTCACTGTCGGGGTGCCGTAGCTGCCGTCCTGGGGCCATTGGTTCTCTGTCATCGTCGCTCTCTTTCCTTGTAGATCTGTTGCCGGGTAGAACACCGGCAGCGCCGAACTCGAATAGTAAGCATGATTACTATCCGATAGTAAGCACGCTTCGCATTCGATTACAAGGTCGGACGGCAAATTGGGGGAGTGGCTGCCCGCTAGGGTTGAAGCATGAGCAAAACGGCGGACGGCTGATGGCCAAGCGGGGCAGGGCGGCCGGCCGGGACACCGGAACCTCGACGCCGGGAGTGGTGGACGTGCCGAAGGGTTCGCGCCCGAACGGCCCCGTGGCCGGCGTCTATTACATCGACACCGGCGACTGCGAGCTCATTCCTGACCAGGACAATTCGACTGGCTGGCTGCTGCGGATCAACGGCGTCATGAGCTCGCACATCGATCTCGCGGACCCGCTGTTCCTCGACTTCGAGTACATGCGCTGGATTGCCGCGCTGGTGGAATCACGCTGGCCGCCGTCGACCCGTCCAAAGCTGCGGGCCCTGCACCTCGGCGGCGGGGCATGCTCACTGGCGCGTTACTTCCACGCCGCCTACCCGGACGCCCGCCAGGTGGTGGTGGAACTGGACGGAAAACTCGCCGAGTACGTCCGCGGCTGGTTCGATCTGCCCAAGGCCCCGCTGCTGCGCCTCCGCGTGGGGGAGGCCCGGGAAGTGACCGAGACCCTGACGCCGCAGACGCGGGACCTGATCATCCGCGACGTCTTCGCAGGCGCAGTGACCCCGCGGCCGCTCACGACGGCGGAGTTCACCGGGCACGCCAAGCGGGTCCTGGCGCCCGGCGGGATCTACCTGGTGAATTCCGGCGACGCCCCGGCCCTGGCCAATGCGCGCGAGGACGCCGCCACCATCGCCGCGGCCTTCGAGCACACGGTCATCATTGCCGACCCGGCCATGCTCAAGGGCCGGCGCTACGGCAACATGATCATCGCCGGCAGCGACGCGCCGTTCGACGACGACCCCGGCCTTGCCCGGCGCCTGCTCGGCGGGGCGGTGCCGGCCCACATCTGGGACGACGCCCGGGTGCGCGCCTTCGCCGCCGGCGCGGCCGTCCGCCACGACCCGAAGGCGCCCGACCAGGCGGAGTCGGCGGACGACGATGCCGCCCGTCCGGCGTCGTCGACTGCTCCGTAACGGTCTTTTTCCGGCCCAAAGGGCGCCTAAGGAGCAGCCGATGCGTGACCGCCCCGGCCGAGGAGGGCCTCGCGGTGCGCGTCGGTCTGCTCGCGCAGTGCCTGGACGACGGCGGCCACGGCGGGCCGGCGCATCGAATCGGGCCGCAGGACCATCCAATAGGGCAGCAACTCAGCGAACTGCTCCGGCAGCAGCCTGACCAGGTCCGGGTGCAGGTCGGCGGCGAAGCAGGGCAGGAACCCGACTCCCGCCCCGGCCCGCGTCGCCTCCACGTGGACGAAGACGTTGGTGGAGCTCAGGCCGTCCCGCATGGTCGGCACCAGCCGGCGCGGGGCGTCGAGGTCGTCCACCTGGAGCATTGAGTCGACGAAGTAGACCAGCGGATGCTCCTTCAGTTCGTCCACCGACGCCGGCGTGCCGTACTCGGCCAGGTAGCTGCGCGAGGCGTACATGCCCAGCATGTACTCACCCAGCCTGGCGGCCTCGGCGCGGTGCACCTGCGGCTCGCCGACCACCACCTCGATGTCCAGCCCGGAGCGCTGCTGCAGCGCCCGCCTAGTCACCGTGATGATCTCGACGCTGAGCCCCGGGTGGAGGCGGCGGAGCCGGGCCACCGCGGGGGCGGCGATGTAGGCGCTGAAGCCGTCCGTCGCCGTCATCCGCACGACGCCGGTGACCGGGTCCGGCGTCTTTCCGGGCTGTTCGAGCGAGCCCACTGCGCCTTCCACCTGCTCCGCGACGGCAACCGCCGCGGCGCCGAGGTCGGTCAGTTCCCAGCCTCCCGCGGCCCGGGACAGGACCCGGCCGCCGAGGGCCTTCTCCAGCGCGGCGATCCGGCGCGAGACGGTGGTGTGGTTCAGGCCCAGGGCCTGGGCCGCCGTCGTGAACTTGGCCGAGCGCGAGACGGCCAGCAGGACCAGGAGGTCGTCGGGATTTGCCTTCATATCTGCAATTCTGCACACACTTCGTGCCCGTTTGGCCATTGAGCCGCGGCGAATCTGCGGCAATACTCGATGAAGCCCATTTTCAGTGCCGTGCATCACAGCTGGTTGCGCGGCAACGGCAAGCACCACAAAATGTGTCGCCGTGGACACCTAGGAGTTATCTATGAGCGTAGAACAGCGCTCCGCTACACCCCCCGCAGCCCGCAAGGGTGAGGGCCTCAAGAAAATCGTGGCCGCCTCGATGGTCGGCACCGTCGTCGAATGGTATGAATTCTTCCTCTACGCCACCGCCGCCACCCTGGTGTTCGGCAAGTACTTCTTCCCGGCTACCGGCAATGAGCTGGACGGCATCATCCAGGCCTTCCTGACCTACGCCGTCGGGTTCGTCGCCCGGCCGCTCGGCGGGATCGTCTTCGGCCAGATCGGTGACAAGCTGGGCCGCAAGCCCACGCTTCAGCTGACCATCGTAATCATCGGTGTGTCCACCTTCCTGATGGGCTGCCTCCCCGGCTTCGTCGACATCGGGTACCTTGCCCCGGCGCTGCTGGTGATCCTGCGTTTCATCCAGGGCTTCGCCCTCGGCGGCGAATGGGGCGGCGCCGTGCTGTTGGTGGCCGAGCACAGCCCCAACGAGTCCCGCGGCTTCTGGGCCAGCTGGCCCCAGGCCGCCGTTCCGGTGGGCAACCTGCTGGCCACCCTGGTGCTGTTCATCATGTCCAACACGCTCAGCGCCGCGGACTTCCTCGGTTGGGGCTGGCGCGTGGCGTTCTGGCTCTCCGCCGTCATCGTGTTCGTTGGCTACTACATCCGCACCAACGTCTCCGAGGCGCCGATCTTCCTCGAGGCCAAGGCGCAACTGGAAGCCGAACAGGCCGCCAGCTACGGCGTCCGCGAGGTTATCCGCAAGTACCCCAAGGGCATCCTGCAGTCCATGGGCCTCCGGTTCGCGGAGAACATCATGTACTACCTGGTGGTCAGCTTCTCGATCGTCTACCTGAAGACCGTGGACAAGTACGACACCTCGTCGCTGCTCCTGGCGCTCCTGATCGCGCACCTGGTGCACTTCCTGATCATCCCGCAGATCGGCCGCCTGGTGGACAGCTGGGGCCGCAAGCCCGTGTACCTGGTCGGCGCCATCTCCGGAGCAACCTGGCCGTTCTTCGCCTTCCCGATGTTCGACACCAAGAACGCCGTCATCATCGTTCTGGCCGTGACCATCGGCCTCTGCCTGCACGGCTTCATGTATGCCGGCCAGCCGGCGCTGATGGCCGAGCTGTTCCCCACCCGGATGCGCTACGCCGGCGTCTCGCTGGGCTCGCAGGTCACCTCGATCTTCGCCGGTTCGCTGGCGCCGCTGCTGGCCACCGCCTGGCTCAAGGACACCGGCTCCTGGCTGCCCACCGCTCTGTACCTCGTCGTGGCATGCGCCATCACCACGGTGGCAGTGCTTAGCCTGAAGGAAACCAAGGGCATCGCGCTGGAGGAAGTGGACCGGCTCGACGCCGAGCGTGAAGGCCTGGCCGTAGCGGCCGTCCGCTGAACCGCATGATGTCAACTGCAGAACTCGTCAATTTCTGAACTGGAAGGCTGGGTAACATGGAAAATTCGCTCAACGGCCGCAAGGCCCTGGTCACCGGCGGCGCCAGCGGCATCGGGGCGGCAACCGTCCGCGCCCTGGCCGCCCGCGGCGCGAAGGTGGTGGTGGCCGACGTCAATGAGGCCGCCGCCACCGCCCTCGCCGACGAAGTGGGAGGAACCGCCTGGGCGGTCAACCTGCTCGACGTCGACTCACTTCAGACGCTCAGCCTGGACTGCGACATCCTGGTCAACAACGCCGGGATCCAGCGCATCAGCCCCATCGAGGACTTCGATCCTGCGGACTTCCGCCGGATTGTCACGCTGATGCTGGAGGCACCCTTCCTGCTGATCCGTGCCGCGCTGCCGCACATGTACGCGAACAACTTCGGCCGGATCATCAACCTCTCCTCGGTCCACGGCCTGCGGGCATCGCCGTTCAAGAGCGCCTACGTCTCCGCCAAGCACGGTCTGGAAGGGCTGAGCAAGGTCACGGCGCTGGAAGGCGGCGCGCACGGCGTAACCTCCAACTGCGTCAACCCGGGGTACGTCCGCACGCCGCTGGTCGAGTCGCAGGTCGCGGACCAGGCCAAGGTGCACGGCATCCCGGAATCCGAGGTGCTGGCCAAGATCATGCTCACCGAGGCTGCGGTGAAGCGCCTGGTCGAGCCGGAGGAGGTTGCCTCGCTGGTGGCCTGGCTGGCCTCGAACGACGCCGGGATGGTCACCGGCGCGAGCTACACCATGGACGGCGGCTGGTCCGCCCGCTGAGCTGTCCGCGCACTTCACGGGCGGCTGGAGCCGCTGCTGCCGAGGTGGGACTTGGCGCCCAGTTTCTGAGACCGGGGCGCTAAGTCTCACCTCAGCGCGGTGGGCTCCCGCCGCTGCTCTGGTCAGCGGCGCGGCCCCGGCGGTCCGCACCGGCCCGAGGTCTCCCCAGCGGAGGCACCCGGCCGGTCCGGTAACGTCGTACGCCAACTGTACGGGCCGCCATCGCGAGTAACACGAGTAACAACTACCCCTTGGGAGCACCCATAACACTTGGGTTGCACCTAGAAACTACTTACCCGCGGGTAGCTCTCCGGCCAGGGAGTCGCAGGCGACGTTCGGGGACCGCCGTCGGAGGTCAACGCAAGGGCCCGCCAGCCGTTGCCGGCTGGCGGGCCCTTGTTGGAGCCGTGCGCCCTACTTCAGGAAGTCATTCGTGTAGGTATCTGCCAGCTTGATGTCCTTATTGCCGACGTCAGGGTTGGCCACCTGCTGGGTCTTCAGCACCGCCCGGACACCATTCTCGGTGAAGGCGCCGTCCTTGCTGAGCGTCTTCTTCAGGTCCTCGATCACCGCGGCGTAGAGAGCCTTGTCCCCGCCGGCGAACTTCTCCGGCATCTTGGCGGCGATCTCCTCCCCGGAATGCCCGGCGATGAATTCCAGGGTTCGCTTTATGGCCTTGGCGAGCTTGCCGGCCGTCTCCTTGTTGGCGTCCAGCCACTCCGCCTTGGCGTAGAGGCTGGAAGAGGGCCACGCGTCGGCATCGAAGACTTCCTTGAGCCCGTCGGCGGAGCGGACGTCCTCGAGGATCAAAGGATCGTGCCCCATCCGTTTGGTCAGCACTGACACATCAGGCTCGAGCATGACGGCGGCGTCGACCTGCCCCTGCTCCATGGCCGCGACAGCCGACGAGCCGGCGCCGATGGCCGAAACCGCCGCGTCCGTCTTCTGCATACCGTTCTTTGCGAGGAGATACTTGATGAACATGTCCGTGGAGGATCCGGGGGCGGTCACGCCGACGTTCTTCCCTTTGAGGTCGGCAATGGTCTTGATCTTGCCCTCGTTCTTGGGTGCGACCAGCAGCACCAGGCCCGAGGACCTGCCCATGTCCACGAACGCTTTGATCGGCTGATTCTTGGCCTGCATCTGGATGGTGTGCTCGTAGTATCCGCTGGTCACGTTGGTACTGCCGCCAATCATGGCCGTCAGAGCCTTGGAGCCGCCCTGCAGGTCCTGGAGTTCGACGTTCAAGCCTTCGTCTTTGTAGTAACCAAGTTCCTGCGCGAGCGTAGTCGGGAGGTACGTCAGCAGGGTCTGGCCACCGATGCCGATGGTTACTTTGGCACTGCTGCCGCCGCTTGCCGCGGCGCTGCCAGGCTGGCCGGGAGGCGCCGCGGACGGAGTGCCGCAAGCAGAAAGAGCGAGGGCAAGCGAGGCGGCAAGGGTGAGCGGGCGGAAGATGCCCCGGCGCCTTTGCCCGGTTTTGATCTGTGTCATCGATGGTCCCTTCTAAGCGGTGATAGTGGATTGGTTCAGGCCGGGACACCGGTCTGATGCTGGTCACTCAGGGCGCCCGGCGTTCCATGGGCCGGGCTGGCAAGGGGGAGGGCTAGGCCGATTGGGTCGGGCGCCAGCGGAGCAGGTGCCGTTCCAGGCGGTTGACGAGGAGATCGATGATCAGGACCACGATCATCAGGATGAACATCCCCGCGAACACGCCCCGCGTATCGAAGACGCCTTGGGCCTGGGCAATGGCGTAGCCCACCCCGGCGGATGCTCCGAGGTACTCGCCCACCACGGCGCCTGTGATGGCGAAACCGACGCTGATGTGAAGGCTGGAGAAGATCCACGTCAGGGCGCTGGGGATGAAGACGTGGCGGAGGAGTTGCTTTTCGGAAGCGCCCAGCATCCGCGCATTGTCCACCAACACACGGTCAACGCTTTTGACGCCCTCGAGGGTGTTGAAGAAGACGATGAAGAACACGAGGGTGAAGCCGAAAGCGACCTTGGACCAGATGCCCAGGCCGAACCAGAGAAGGAAGATCGGGGCCAGCACCACGCGGGGGAGGGCGTTGAACATCTGCAGGAACGGGTCCAGCAGGCGTTCGAGGAAACGTACCCGGGCCAGGACGAAGCCAAGGAGGAGCCCTGCGGCGGCTCCCACGAGGAAGGCGAGAATGGCCTCCTGCATGGTGACCCACAAGTGGGGGAAGACAAAGCCGGACGATACCCACAACCAGACGGTCTGGAAAATGTCCGACGGAAGCGGGAAGAAGAATTCGTCCACCACGCCGGCGCGTACGGAAAGCTCCCAGGCGCCAAGGACTGCAACGGTGAGTAGGAATTGGGTGCCTCGCATTGCCAGCGGCGACATCTCGGTCCGGCGGTTCCGCCGGCGGGTGCCGCTGTCGAGGGCGGCCGAGAGCCCGTTTTTCTTTGAGTCCAGGAGCGTCACGCGACTTCACCTTCTTCCGCCATGGCGGTCTCGTAGGTCTTGGAAACCTCGACCTTCAACCTGCCCCAGATCTCGCGGTGCAGAGCCACAAACTGCGGGTCATCGCGGATGTCGAGCAGGTCGCGGGGCCGCGGGATGTCGATTTCGTAGCTTCCCACGACCGTGCTTCCGGGGCCGGCCCCCAGGATCACCACTTCGTCGGACAGCGCGATCGCTTCGTCCAGATCGTGGGTGATGAAAACGACGGCCTTGCCTGACTCCTGCCACAGCTGAAGCAGCTCGTTCTCCATGATCTGGCGGGTCTGAACGTCAAGTGCGGAAAAAGGTTCGTCCATGAGCAGCACATCCGGATTGACGATCCAGGCCTGGGCGATGGCCGTGCGCTTGCGCATGCCACCGCTGAGCTGGTGGGGGTACCGGTCCGCGAAATTCTTGAGGCCGACCTTCTCAAGCCAGCGCCTCGCCTCGGCGTGGGCCTCGGCCTTTGATGCGCCAGCCATTGTCAGGCCGAGGCTGACGTTGTCGATGACGGTCTTCCACGGCAGCAGGGGGTCCTGCTGGAACATGTAGGACGCCCGCCGGTTGACCCCGTTCACCGGTTCTCCAAAGCTCGTCACTTCGCCGCTGCTGGGGTTCAGCAGCCCCGCCGCCATGTTGAGGATGGTGGACTTGCCGGACCCCGTGGGGCCGACAATGGAAACAAATCGGCCGGGTTCGACTTTGAGGTTGATGTCGCGCACGGCGAAGTATGTCTCACCCCCTGGCATCGGGAATTCCTTGGTGCACGCGGTGAGTTCCACTGCGTACCTTGACGTGTCTGCCTTTGCAGCTGGCATCGTTGCACTCTTTCCGGCCGTCGTTGGCCGATTGTTCTCGCTGCTTATCCTTACCGGTTCTGGCTCTTGTGCGCCGTCTCGAGGCCCCGGTTGTCGGCTCTGACGAGCTGGGCCCTGACTGCCACATCGTGGGTTCACCATCATGATGTGGAGCCGATGCTAACAGTAAGCCGGATCACACTCAACGACCCGCAGAACTTTTGCCCCTTTCGGACGAGGGGTGCCGGAGGCCGGGATGCGGACTCTTACACTTTGAGCATGAGCCCCAATGAATCCTCGGCCACGCCATTGCTGGTTCTCCGAAAGATCACGTCCATCCTGGACGCTTTTTCCCTCGCCGCGCCGGAGCAGTCGCTGGCCGAACTCCGGGCAGCGACCGGCATGCCCCACTCGACCGTGCAACGCCTCGTGGCCAACATGGTCCAGGAAGGCATCCTGGACCGGCACGGGGACAAGTTCCGCGTGGGGGTCCGGATGGCGCACTGGGCCGCCCCGGCTGTCCAGGGTCTCGACCACCTTGAGTTGCTCGCGCCCGTGCTGCGGCGTTTGCGTGATGAGCTGGGTGAGACGGCCTGCATATTCCGGGAATCCCAGGGTAAGCGGGTCTGCATAGCGCTGGCAGAGACCCGGCGGATGCTCCGGAGGGTGGTGCAGGTGGGTGAGATCATGCCGCTTCATGTGGGTGCCGCGGGGCGGGTACTTCTGGCGTGGAACCCCGACGTGGCCGAGCAGATCTATCGCTCCGGGCTGCGCTCCCTGACTGAGCAGACGATCACCGACGCCGCCAACCTGGAGGCCGCCGTCGCCAGAACCAGGGCGGACGGCTTCGCCATCACCACCGGGGAGCGCGTTTCGGGGGCCAGTGGAATCTCAGCCCCCATCTTTGGGCCGCAGGCCGAACTGTACGGCGCGCTCACCGTCATGGGGCCGGCGCTCAGGATGCCCTACGACGTCTGTGCCGCCTGGATCGAGCCCGTTCTTGCGGCTGCTGAAGAAGCCACGCGTGTCATTGGGGGAACCATTCCGTCGACAGGGGTACCCACATCGTGGATTTAGGTCCACAATATGAAATGGGGTGGCGCCCCGAGAGGACGTCTCAATAGGCTCCCCGCTAGGCAAATCGACGGCGTTTGCGCGGCGTGGCCGGCGCCAGCAGAACAGGAGTCCGAAAATGGTGAAGGTTTCCGAGACCGCCACACGCGGCGGCGAGCCCGGCGCTGCGAGTGGTACCGAGTCGCCGCACGGCGTCGGGCCCTTGGCCGGCGTCCGCGTTCTGGAACTGGGATCCCTGATCGCCGGACCCTTTGCCGGCCGCCAGCTGGCCGACTTCGGCGCGGAAGTGATCAAAATCGAGGCGCCCAGCCGACCGGACCCGATGCGGGAATGGGGCCGGGCCCGGGTGCAGGGGCACACGTTGTGGTGGTCCGTGCAGTCCCGCGGGAAGAAGTGCGTGACGCTTGACCTGAAGTCGCCGCGCGGACGCGAGCTCTTCCTGGAACTCTGCCAGGAGGCGGACGTGCTCCTGGAAAACTTCCGTCCCGGAACCCTTGAGAATCTGGGCCTTGCCCCCGAGGAACTTTGGCAGGTCAATCCGGGGCTCATCATTGCCCGGGTGTCCGGCTATGGCCAGACAGGTCCCGACGCGCAAAAGCCAGGCTATGCCTCCGTTGCCGAGGCGCGGGGAGGGCTGAGGTACCTTAACGGCTACCCGGACCAGGCGCCTCCCCGCACGGGCATCTCGCTCGGGGACAGTCTGGCGTCGCTCTACGCACTGCAAGGCATCCTGCTGGCCCTGTACTGGCGGGATGCGAGGGGCGGAACAGGCCAGGTCGTGGACGTGTCCCTCGTAGAGGCATGCTTCTCACTCCTGGAGAGCGCCGTGCCCGACTTCGCGGCCGAAAAAGTCGTTCCGGGCCCCAGCGGATCGGGACTTAAGGGGATCGCGCCGTCGAACATCTTTCGTTCCGGTGACGGCAAGTGGGTGGTGATCGCCGCAAACCAGGACTCGGTCTTTGTGCGGCTGGCCGCCGCCATGGGGCGATCGGAACTGGCGTCGGACCCGCGCTACAGCAACCACGCGTCGCGGGGCGTGCACCAGGAGGAACTGGAATCCCTGATTGCCGAGTGGGCGGCCGGGTACGGCCATGACGAGCTGACGGCCGTACTGGACCGACACGCGGTCCCGAACAGCCCGGTTAGCAGCATCGAAGACATCTTCGCCGATCCCCAGCTCCGCGCCCGGGGAATGCTGGTGGAAGTGCCGGACGAGGAACTTGGGGTCCTGGTCCAGCCCGGGATCGTTCCGCGGCTGACGCGCAGCGCCGGGGAAATCGGCTGGAGCGGTCCCCTGACTCCGGGGTCCCATAACCGGGCCATCTACGAAGGATTGCTCGGGCTCTCAGAGGACGAGCTGCAGGCTGCGAAGGATGAAGGTGCAATCTGATGAATGATGTGCAGGAGGCTCGGGCCGTTTCAATTGTGGATGTCAGCCCCCGGGACGGGCTCCAGAACGAAAAGGTGCCGGTCAGCACCGAGGACAAGCTGCGGCTCATCAACGAACTCGTGTCATTGGGGGCCCGGCGGATCGAGGCGGTCAGCTTCGTGAATCCCAAAAAGGTCCCGCAGATGGCGGATGCGGATGCCGTCATGGCAGGGGTGCCGCGCGACAACGGCGCCAGCTACATCGGGCTGGTTCTGAACACCAAGGGTGCTGTCCGGGCCGTCGAGGCAGGCGTCGACGAAATGAATTACGTGCTGCCCGTGACCGATGCCTTTGCCGCAGCCAATCAGAACACGACCGTGGCTGCGGCCCTCGATGCCTTAGCGGAGGTCTCAGCGATCGCTGCGGCGGCGTCGATTCCGCTCACCGTGACGGCCGCCGTCGCTTTCGGGTGTCCCTACCAGGGCGATGTTCCGCAGGAACAGGCGCTCTCCGTGGTGCGGAGCGCGCTGCAGTCCGGTGTGCTGGCCGAGCTGGCGCTCGCGGACACTATTGGTTGTGCCGTGCCGTGGCAGGTCGGCGGAATGTTCACCGCGTTGCGCTCTGAGACCGATGTGCCGTTGCGGGCCCACCTGCACGAGACCCGCCACACCGCCCTGGCCAACACCTATGCGGCGATGGCCGCCGGCGTCGGCGTCTTCGACAGCGCGGTAGGAGGCCTAGGGGGATGCCCCTTCGCTCCCGGAGCGGCCGGCAACGTCTCCACCGAGGACCTGGCCTGGATGCTTGGGCGTGCAGGGTTCCCTACGTCCATTGATCCGGTGCGCGCTACGGAACTGGGCCGCTGGATCTGTGCCAAGGTGGGAACGGCGCCACGCTCCGGGCTCGCCGGCGCGGGGGTTTTCCCGAATCCCGTCTGAGCCATCACCGCGCTGCAGGTGGACCGGGCGGGGTTCGCAACCCGCGGGGGTGAATCCCGGTCATGGCCCCCGATACCGGCGTCGGGTGGTTAGAGTGGCCGGCATGCGCGAGACGATCCTGCCGCCGTTTGCCGTGACAGCCGCGGCCATTCGTCAATTGGAGGGCCTTGGCGGGAGCGCGCGCATCGACATCGAGGACGGCGGCTGCTGCGGGCGGACGTACGTCTTCACCCAGGATCCCCGGGGCGAGGGGGATGCCCGGTACGGCTGCCCGGGTGCCGAGCTTTTTGTCAGCGCCGCGGCCGGCACCGTCCTGACCGGCGCGACCCTCGACTACAGCGACCGCATCAAGCCGCCCCGCTTCAGGGTGATCCGCAACCCGAACACCCCTGAGCGATGTCCCTGCAACCGCTCCTTCGGGCGGCCCTGGCCCGGCAAGGGGCAGCCCGCGTGCCGTTCCCGGTGCTCCATGCCGTGGGACGCCGAGCCGCTCGATTGATGGGCCCGGGGTGTCAGCCTGGCAATGGGGCTGCCTGCCCAACGCGGTGGCGCCGGGACCATCGCCTGGACCTACTGACGCGTGGCCGGAGGTTCCTCCAGTGGAGCGCGACGGCCAGCACGATCAGCGGCACATGGATTGCCGGGAGGTTCCGGGCAAACCACCCCGGCAGGTAGATGTCCGTGACGGAGCCGTTCGCGTCGCCGAGCCGCTGCGCGACCGCTGTCAGCGGGCAGTGGAAGCCGTTGCCCGCGAAGATCGCCGTTTCGGCGAAGACCACGGCGCCGGCGACGCCGGCCTTCCGGTCGGAGCGTCCCCGGATCCCGGCGTAGAGGACGTAGACCATCGCCGCCTCGATGCTGAACCAGGCGAGGGTGTGCACGGCCTTGACGGCCTTCAGCCCGGCGCTGCGAAACACGGACGGCGGGGCATCCACGCGCGCTACCTCGCCTGCTGCAGGGCCAGCACGATGATGGCGGTATTGATGCCCAGCCCGATCAGCCACCACGGGTTGAACGTGAGCAGCAGCAGGGCCGTGGAGATTCCTGCGCCGGCAACCGTGACCGGAATCCACCACGGCGCCTCCACCAGGACTCCCAGTCCGCCGAGTCCCAGTACCGCGGCGGCGGCGATGGCCAGGGCAGCGGCCGTTCGGCGCACCTCGCCGGCGAAGGGGGACCGGCCGACGTCGAACGGCGCCTTCGCGTCCGGCCGCGGCAGCCAGATGGCCAGGTGGACCAGGCCGTGGGCGACCAGAAACAGTCCTGCTAACCAGCGCACGGCAGTCCTCCCTCGCGGTCCGGGGCTGCGTCCAGCGAAGCACCGCCGCCACCGGCAGGGCTAGGGGCGGAAGTCCCTCGACCGGCGTCCGGCCAACGTCCGGGATACCAGACACAACAATTGGAGCGTGCCCGCTGGCACCCGGGTGCCGGGTGCATGCTTAAGTACGGGATACCGGACACCGGCCCGTTGAGGAGGAACACATGCAAGCAGCCAGTGCCAACACCGAGCCAATCGTGGCCGCCAGCGCCGCGCCAAAGCCCGCGGCCAGGGTGGCCTCCAAGGTGCCCGCGGCCGAGAACACCCTGCGCATCCTGAAACTGCTGGCCTCCAAGCGCGGGCCGATGGCGGCGTCGAACATTGCCACCTCCCTGGGCCTGCCGCGCTCCAGTGTCTACCACCTGCTCGGCGTGATGGAGGCGAATGGCTTCGTCCTGCACCTGCACGAGGAACAGCGCTACGGCCTCGGCATCAGCGCTTTCGAGCTGAGCAGCGCCTATTCCCGCCAGGAGCCGCTCTCCCGGCTCGGCCGGCCGATGCTCGCGACGCTCGTGGACGTGATCGGGGAGAGCGCGCACCTGGCCGTGCTGCATGGCCGGGACGTGCTCTACATCGTCGAGGAGCGGGCCAAGAACCGGCCCTCGCTGGTGACCGACGTCGGCGTCCGGCTGCCCAGCCACCTCACTGCCAGCGGGCGCGCGATCCTGGCTGCGTTGCCGAAGTCCCAGGTCCGGGCGCTGTACCCGAACGCCGCCGCCTTCACCGCGCGGCATGAGACGGAATCCCCGATCACCAAGTACTCCGCGCTGTCCTCGCACCTTGACCAGGTCCGGCAGCGCGGCTACGCCACCGAACACGGCGAGGTGACGCCGGGCTTCGGGTCGATCGCCGCTGCCGTGACGGACCACACCGGCTGGCCCACGGCGGCCGTCGCCGTGACCTTCCTGGAGGACAAACTGCCCGCCGAGCAGTGGCCGGTCCTGGCCGGGCGGGTGAAGAAAGTCGCGGACGATCTCTCGGCCCGCATCCACGGCCGCCCCAGCCCAGCCAACCCGCAGTAGTCGTCGTTCCGACGTCTCACAGTGCCAAGGGATGGGCGCTGGCTGCGTCTGGAATCCCGGACAGTACCCGCCGGAAGCCCCTGTTTCCGGGGCTCCGGACAGGCTTTAGTTGATACAGAACCGCTTCCCCGGATCCACCCAGAGAACAAAGGAGCCACTCATGGCACCCGCCGATTTCACCACCGGTGCCCGCCCGGTCAAAGCAGCCCGCGGCACCGAGCTCACTGCCAAGAGCTGGCAGACCGAGGCCCCGCTGCGCATGCTGATGAACAACCTGGACCCCGAGGTCGCCGAGCGCCCGGAGGACCTGGTGGTCTACGGCGGCACCGGCCGCGCCGTCCGGTCCTGGGCGGCGTTCGACGCCATCACCCGCACCCTGGAGACCATGGAAAAGGACGAGACCCTGCTGGTCCAGTCCGGCAAGCCCGTCGGTGTCTTCCGCACCAACGAGTGGGCGCCGCGCGTGCTGCTGGCGAACTCCAACCTCGTCGGTGACTGGGCCACCTGGCCCGAGTTCCGCCGGCTCGAGGCCGAGGGCCTGATGATGTACGGCCAGATGACCGCCGGGTCCTGGATCTACATCGGCACCCAGGGGATCCTGCAGGGCACCTTCGAAACCTTCGCCGCGATCGCCCGCAAGCTCACCGGGGATGAGAACGGCACGCTTGCCGGCACCCTGACCCTCACCGGCGGCTGCGGCGGCATGGGCGGCGCCCAGCCGCTCGCCGTCACCCTGAACGAGGGCGCCTGCCTAATCGTCGACGTCGACGAGAGCCACCTGCGCCGCCGCGCCGGCAAGCGCTACCTCGACGAGGTGGAGACCGACCTCGACGCCGCCATCGCCAAGGTCCTGAAAGCCAAGGAAGAGCGCCGCGGCTGGTCGGTGGGCTACGTCGGCAACGCCGCCACAGTCTTCCCGGAAATCCTGCGCCGCCACAACGCCGGCGAGCTCACCGTGGACATCGTCACGGACCAGACCTCCGCGCACGACCCCCTGAGCTACCTGCCCGAAGGCATCACGGTCGAGGAATGGCACCGCGAGGCCGCCGCCGACCCGGAAGGCTTCACCAAGAAGGCCCAGGCCTCGATGGCCAAGCACGTCCAGGCCATGGTCGAATTCCAGGACGCCGGCGCCGAGGTGTTCGACTACGGCAACTCGATCCGCGACGAGGCCCGCAAGGGCGGCTACGACCGGGCCTTCGAATTCCCCGGCTTCGTGCCGGCCTACATCCGGCCGCTGTTCTGCGAGGGCCTCGGCCCGTTTCGCTGGGTCGCCCTGTCCGGCGACCCGGAGGACATTGCGGTGACGGACAAGGCGATCAAGGCGCTCTTCCCGGAGAACAAGCACCTGCACCGCTGGATCGACGCCGCGCAGGAACGGGTGGAGTTCGAAGGCCTGCCGGCCCGCATCTGCTGGCTGGGCTACGGCGACCGCGCCAAGGCCGGCCTGCTGTTCAACCAGCTCGTCAGGGAGGGCAAGGTCAAGGCCCCCATCGTGATCGGACGTGACCACCTAGACTCCGGCTCCGTCGCCTCTCCGTACCGCGAGACCGAGGCCATGGCCGACGGCTCCGACGCGATCGCGGACTGGCCGCTGCTCAACGCCCTGCTCAACACCGCCTCCGGCGCCACCTGGGTCTCCATCCACCACGGCGGCGGCGTCGGCATCGGCCGCTCCATCCACGCCGGCCAGGTCTCGGTCGCCGACGGCACCGACCTCGCGGCGCAGAAGCTCGAGCGCCTGCTCACCAACGACCCCGGCATGGGCGTCATCCGCCACGCCGACGCCGGCTACGACCGTGCCGTCGAGGTCGCCAAGGAACGCGGCGTACGCATCCCCATGAATGAAAGCAAATAGGACTTCGCCATGACTCTCCTCCCCACGAACTCCCTAACCTCGCAAGTCCCCACCGGCTCCCAGCCTTCGCAAGCTCAGGCCGGGTCCCTCGCCGGTGGGGCCCCTCGGCCAGGGAACCCTGTCCGCGTGGCCCCAACGCACGAACCGCTCACCGTAACCCTCGGCTCCAGCGGTGTCACCCCCGAGGACGTCGTCGCCGTCGCCCGCCACGACGCCCACGTGACCATCTCCCAGGACGCCCTCGACGCCGTCGCCAAGGTCCGCGCCCACATCGACGACCTCGCACACAGCGAGACGCCCGCCTACGGCATCTCCACCGGTTTCGGCGCCCTGGCCAACCGGCACATCCCGGGCGGGCTGCGCACCCAGCTGCAGAAATCCCTGATCCGCAGCCACGCCGCCGGCATGGGCCCGGCCGTGGAACGCGAGGTGGTCCGCGGCATCATGTTCCTGCGCGCCAAGACCCTGGCCTCCGGCCGCACCGGCGTCCGGCCCGTGGTGCTGCAGACCATGGTGGACGTCCTCAACGCCGGCATCACCCCGGTGGTCCGGGAATTCGGCTCGCTCGGCTGCTCGGGCGACCTCGCCCCGCTGTCCCACTGCGCCCTGGTCCTGATGGGCGAAGGCGAAGCGGCCGGCCCGGACGGCACGCTGTACGGCCCCAAGGGTGCCCGCCCGGTCGCGGAACTCCTCGCCGCGCACGGAATCGAACCCGTCACCCTCGCCGAGAAGGAGGGCCTGGCCCTGGTCAACGGGACCGAGGGCATGCTCGGCATGCTGCTGATGGCCATCGCGGACCTCCGCGAGCTGCTCACGACGGCGGACATCACCGCCGCGCTGAGCGTCGAGGCGCTACTCGGCACCGACCAGGTATTCCTGCCCGAGCTGCACGCCGCGCTCCGCCCGCACCCGGGCCAGGCCGCCGCGGCGGACAACATGCTCCGGGTGCTGTCCGACTCGCCGATCGTCGCCTCGCACCGGATCAACGACACCAAGGTCCAGGACGCCTACTCGCTGCGCTGCGCACCCCAGGTCGCCGGCGCCGTCCGCGATACCGTGGACCACGCCGCCCTGGTCGCCTCCCGCGAACTCGCCGCCGCGATCGACAACCCGGTGGTCCTGCCGGACGGCCGGGTCAGCTCCAACGGCAACTTCCACGGCGCCCCGGTGGCCTACGTGCTGGACTTCCTGGCGATCGCCGTCGCGGATCTCAGCTCCATCGCCGAACGCCGGACCGACCGGATGCTGGACCCGGCCCGCTCGCACGGGCTGCCGGCCTTCCTGGCCGCCGACCCGGGCGTCGACTCGGGCCTGATGATCGCCCAGTACACCCAGGCCGGGCTGGTCTCGGACAATAAGCGCCTCGCCGTGCCCGCGTCGGTGGACTCGATCCCGAGCTCCGCAATGCAGGAGGACCACGTCTCGATGGGCTGGCACGCGGCCCGCAAGCTTCGCCGCGCGGTGGAGAACCTGCGCCGCGTCCTGGCAATCGAACTCGTGACCTCGGCCCGGGCCCTGGACATCCGCACCCAGCTCTCCGGCGGGGAACTGACCCCGGGACCGGCCGGGGCCGCGGTAATCGCGGTGCTGCGCGACGTCGTCGAGGGCCCGGGCACTGACCGTTTCCTCTCACCCGAACTGGAGGCCGCCGACCTGCTGGTCGCCTCCGGGAAGGTCCGGGCCGCCGCCGAATCCGCCGTCGGAAATCTGGCCTGACGGCAAAGAAAATACGAGGCGGGAAGGGAATTTCCGGCAGCCCCGAAATAGTGGGCAACACGGCCCACGGGGCCAAGGGAAATGTAGTAAAAATATGACCAAGCCCACACCAAAGATGTTGTGGCCCAGAAATTGAAAAACGAACCTACAAAGGGGTAGCAGTTCATGAAAGCACGCGGGACGGTCATGTCCAGGCGCACGGCGTTCGCCGGCACGGTCTCCGACTGGAGGAGCCTCAAGACAGGGGACCGGGTCGAAATTGTGAAGCACGCACAGTTGCTGGCGGCAGGAGAAGTCGAAGAGGTCTCGGCCAGCGGCAACGTGCTCTGGCTGGTGCCGGGAGCGCCGTCCGAGGCGCAGCTCTTCCTGAAGTCCGACGGCGTGCAGGTGCGGCGGAGCTAGTCGCCTCGCGCCGCCAGCGGCAAGCAGAAGGGCCGGCGCGGGGAGTTCCCCGCACCGGCCCTTTGCCGTCTCGCAGCCAGCGCAGGCTAGGCGGCGACGTCCTCGTGGGTTTCGCCGAAGGGCACGGTGTCGTCGAGCGCGACCGTGTAGGCGCCGGGTTCATGCCGGGTGACCCGGATCCCGCACCGGCGGTCCCGGACGGCCGAGGCGATGAGGGTGTTGACGGCATTTTCGAGGCCGTGGTGGACCTCGTGGGCGCTGGCGAACGAGAGCCTGATGGACGTCGTGTCAGCGGCCTGGGTCTGCATAGTGGGTGTGTTCATTGACTGGTCTTTCCTAGAATCCGGCCGGTTGGCCGCCCTCCATTCTAGTCTGTCCGGCGTGGCTTACCCGCCCGGAGCCGATAGTGTGCAGGTGGCGGTATATCTTTTGAGGCGAGGGGCGCCGTTCTGGTTGGAACGGCGCCCCGACCCATTCCAGGCCCGCATCCCGCTCGCGGCAGGAGGACGTGCACGTGTTTGAGGCTCCCAGTGTTGTCTATACCGCGGCCGGCATCGCCGTTTTCATCGCGGCCGTGCTGCCCAAGCTGCTGCGCCGGGCGCCCCTCTCGATGCCCATGGTGTTCCTCGGCGCGGGCATGCTGGCCTTTACCCTGATGGCCGCCCTGCCGGACCCCGACCCGCTGCAGCACGGTGAGTTCGTCACCTCCCTGACTGAAGTCTGCGTCATCGTCTCGCTGATGGGCGCCGGGCTGGCGCTGGACCGGCCGCTCGGACGGCGGCAGTGGTCAACAACCTGGCGGATGCTCGGACTGGCCATGCCGCTGTGCATCATTGGCCTGACCGTGCTGGGACTCTGGTTCCTCGGCCTCGGCCTGGGCGCCGCCCTCCTCGTCGCGGCAGCCCTGGCCCCCACCGATCCGGTCCTGGCCTCCGAGGTGCAGGTGGGGGAGCCCGCCGACGAGGAGGCAGGTACCGAGCGGGAGGACGAGATCCGTTTCGGACTGACCTCCGAGGCTGGCCTGAACGACGGCCTTGCGTTCCCGTTCGTCTACCTCGCCATCGCCATCAGCTTCGTGGGGGCGTCGCCGTCCGGCTGGCTGGGACACTTTCTGGCGGTGGATGTGCTCTGGCGGATCGGCGTCGGCGTGCTGCTCGGACTGGCCACGGGGAAGCTGCTGGGGCGGCTCTTCTTTACGGCCCGGCATGAGAGCGTCCGGCTGTCCAACCACTCCGAGGGTTTCGTGGCGCTGGCGGCAACGTTCCTGGCCTACGGCGTCACGCAGATGGTGGAGGGCTACGGCTTCGTCGCGGTGTTCGTCTGCGCCGTCACCATCCGGGCCGCCGAGCGCACGCACGGCTTCCACCGCGTCATGCACTCCTACGTGGAGCAGCTGGAGCGGCTGCTGACGGTGGTCATCCTGGTCCTGCTGGGCGGGGCCATCGCGCGCGGCCTGCTGGCCGGGATCGGCTGGGCCGAGGTGCTCGTGGCGCTGGCGTTCCTGCTGCTGGTGCGCCCGCTGGCCGGCTGGCTCGGGCTGGCCCGGGGCAAGACCGGCCCCCGCGAACGCATCGCCATCTCCTTCTTCGGCATCCGCGGCATCGGCTCCCTGTACTACCTCGCCTACGCCCTCGGCCACGGGAACTTCGGTGCCCAGGCGGAGCAGCTCTGGGCCTTTGTGGGGCTGGTGGTGGCGATGTCGATCGTGCTGCACGGCGCGACGACGGCGCCGGTGATGAACCGGCTGGACCGGCTGCGTGAGCGCCGCGCGGTGGAACAGCACGGCGACGAGGGCCAGGCACCGCACACGGCTATCTGAGGTCCCGCGGGGGCGGACGCCGCGCCCCGGCTACCGCAGCAGCGTGTTGATCAGCCGCGCGGCGACCCTGGCGGTGCGGCCGTCGACGTCGAACTCCGGGTTGAGCTCCGCAACGTCCAGATGCAGCAGCTTCCCGCTCGCGGCCACCTGCCGGCAGACCGCGCTGATCACCGGCAGCTGGACGCCGTAGGCGGCCGGGGCGCTCACCCCTGGCGCCACCGACGCCGGCAGCACGTCCAGGTCGATGGTCAGGTACAGCGCGTCCACCTGCGCCAGGAACGCGGCCACAAAGGCGTGCGCCGCCTCCGGGGAACAGTCCTCGTCCAGCAGGTAGTCCACTCCGAGCTCGGCGGCGGTGCGGAACAGTGCGGGGGTGTTGTTGGGTTCGGAGATCCCGACGACGGCATACTGCAGTTCGCGGCCCGCGGCGGCTTCGGCCCGGGCCATCTGCAGGAACGGGGTACCGGAACTGGGCACGGGCTCGTCGCGGAGGTCGAAATGGGCGTCCAGGTTCAGCACGCCCACCCGGAGGCCTTCGCGGACCGCGGCGGAGCCGGCGACGCCGAGGTAACTGGCGAAGGCGGTTTCGTGGCCGCCGCCGAGCACCACGGGCATGGCGCCGGCGTCGAGCAGTGCGGTGATGGCGAGCCCGGCCCGCGCCTGCCCGGCCTCCAGTGCGTCGCCGGTGACGGTGACGTCGCCGGCGTCGCGCACCTCCCGGTCCAGGTGGAAGGCGAGCGGGCCGAGGGCGGCACGGATGGCTGCCGGTGCGGCCGCCGCCCCGACCCGGCCCTTGTTGCGCCGCACGCCGGCATCGCTGCCGAAGCCGAGGATGACGGCGGGCCGGGGGGCGGAGGAGCCGGCCGGCTGCCGGTGCCCGAGCGGGTGGGCAGCGTAGGGCGTCACGGCCTGCCACCAGCGGCGGTGCTCGGCGCCATCGCCGTCGAACCGCCCGGTCCAGGGCTGCGGCGGGACATCAACGGCGGTGGCGGGAGAAGGCATGCTCCTAGCTCACCCCAGCCCGGGCCGGAAAACCAGCAGCGCCGCCGCCGGAGTGTCCGAAATCCCGGAACCTTTTCCCAAAGCCGGTTAAACGCCGCCGAGTCCGCAATTGGCGGCAGTGTTTTCCGAAAGACGAAAGACGAAAGACACTGCTGCGGACTGCGGACTCGGCGGGAAGGGGAGGCCCTAGTGGATGCCGAGCGCGGCCTCGATCGGGCCGATGCCGAAGAACAGCAGGAACGCGGCGGCCACGGCCCACATCAGCGGGTGCACCTCGCGGGCGCGGCCCTGAACCAGGCGGATCAGCACGAAGGAGATGAACCCGGCGCCGAGGCCATTGGCGATCGAGTACGTGAACGGCATCAGCGTGAACGTCAGGAACGCCGGGATCGCGATGCCCCAGTCCTGCCAGTCGATCTTGCCGACCTGGGACACCATCATGAAGCCGACGACGACGAGCGCCGGAGCCACGGCTTCGAACGGCACCAGGTTGATCAGCGGGGTGAAGAACATGGCGACGAGGAACAACAGTCCAGTGACGATCGAGGCCAGGCCGGTCCGGGCGCCCTCGCCAATGCCGGCGCCGGACTCGACGTAGATCTGGTTGGAGGAGACGGACGCGCCGCCGCCCACGATGGCGCCCAGGGCGTCGATCTGCAGCACCCGGTCCACGTTGGGGATGTTGCCGTCCTTGTCGATGGTGCCGGCCTCGGTGGCCAGGCCCACCATGGTGCCCATGGCGTCGAAGAAGATGCTCAGCAGGATCACGAAGGCCAGCAGGGTGGCGGCCACGAAGCCGAGGTGCTCGAACGCGCCGAACGGGTTGGCCTTGCCGATCAGGGACAGGTCCGGGGCGGCCCACTCGGTGAACTTGGGCGCCACGAGGGACCAGCCCTGCGGGTTGAAGGTCTTGCCGTCGAAGCTGGGCCCGATGTGCAGGGTGAATTCCAGGATCACGGACAGGATGGTGGAGCTGATGATACCGATCAGGATGGCGCCCTTGACCTTGCGCACCACGAGGGCGATGGTCAGGACCAGGCCGATCACGAACACCAGAGTGGGCCAGCCAAGGAGCTTGCCGTCGAAGCCGAGGCCCACGGGGACGGTGGTGCCCGCGACGTCCGGGATGCGGCGGACGAAGCCGGCGTTGACCAGGCCGATCAGGGCGATGAAGAGGCCGATGCCCACCACGATCGCCGTCTTCAGCCCTTCGGGGACGGCCCGGAACACGGCGGTCCGGAAGCCCGTGAGGACCAGGATCAGCATGGTGACACCGGAGAGGACCACCAGGCCCATCATGTCCGGCCAGGTCAGGCCCGGGTTGGTGGCGACGGTGACGGCCACGAACGCGTTGACGCCGAGGCCGGTTGCCAGCGCGAAGGGGTGCTTGGCCCAGGCGCCCATCAGGATGGTCAGGATGCCCGCCACGAGGGCCGTGACGGCGGCGACGGCCGGGAAGCCGAGCGTTCCGCCGGAGGAATCCGGCCCGGAGAGGATCAGCGGGTTCAGGACCACGATGTAGCTCATGGCAAAGAACGTGGCGAACCCGCCACGGATCTCGCGTGAGAAGTTCGACCCCCGCTCGGAAATCTTGAAATACCGGTCGAGTGCAGAGCCCTGCTTAAGCAATTGGTCCTCCGGGAGGGAAAAGGGGTGTTAGCTAAATCCTATTAGGCGTGACGGCGCCCACGCGCCAAACTCGCCTAGTCTGTAAGGAAGCCAACACTAGGAGCGGGCCGGCCATGCGTTTGACCAGACAACTTCCGGGAGCCCTGCTGGGCCTGATCACGCTGCTTGCGTTCCTGCTGGGCGCCGCGCTGCTGGTTGCCGGACCGGCCTCCGCCCACGACTCGGTGGAATCGACCAGCCCCGCCGCCGGCGCGACGGTACCCACAGCGCCGGAAGCGGTGTCGCTCACCCTCAGCGAACGCCCGCTGGCGCTCGGCACCCAGATCAAGGTCAACGACGCGGCCGGCACCAACTGGGCCGACGGCGCGGTGCAGATCGTGGACAACGTTGCGTCGCAGAAGCTCAAGGCGGGCGCCCCGGCCGGCCCCTACACGGTGCTATGGCGGGTCGCCAGCTCCGACGGCCACCCGATCGAGGGCACCTTCGGCTTTACCGCTGCAGGCGCCGCGCCGTCGGCGGGTGCGGGCGCGGCGGCGGGCGGCGCGGCGGGAACGGTGCCGACGCTGGGCACCGCCCAGCCGGGCACAACGGTCGCGCCGACGCCGGTGCCGGACGCCTCCCAGCCGTTCCCGTGGAGCATCGTGCTCTTCGTCGCGGTGGCCGTGGGCATCCTCGTGGCCCTGGCGCTGTCGGCGAAGCGGCGCCTCAACGCCGGCGACGACAGCGTCCCCGGCGCAGGAGACAGCGCGGGAAACGGCGCAGGAACAAACGGCGCAGGAAGCGGCGAGGGCGGCGGCTCCTAGGCCGGCAGGGCCAATCCGCCGGGCAGCAGGGAGGGCATGCCGTCCGGGTTCACCTTGGCGGAAATCGCCTGTCCCACCAGCTTGGCCTGGCGGAGGACTTCCTTCGGCGTGGGGGTGATGAGTTCGCCGACGCCGACAAGGTACATGCCGAGCGCGTGCATGGCGCCCATCAGGTTCTGGCCCGCGGCCACCCCCAGCTCGGCCAGCATGCGGCGCAACTGGCTGTGCGCGCAGCGGGTGAGGACCAGGTGGTCGGCGTAGAGGATCCCGTTGGGGGTGCTGACAGCCCAAGGTTGCATCCGGTGCGCAGCATCGTGAAGGTGCTCGCCGGCGTCGAGGCCGCCAACGCCCAGACCGTCGGCGTCGAGGTGGTCCAGCTGCAGGGCGCGGACGTCATTGCGGATGTCGAGCTTGTGGCTGGCGGCGTAGTTCCGCAGGTGCCGCAGGATCTCGTTGCGTTCCCGGAGCGTGGCCGCATCCGCCGCGTCGCACCGCTGCAGCGAGGAGGTATTGGCCGGGTTCCCGGCTCCGAGGAGGTCCAGCCCGTCCACCACGATGGCGCCGACCCCGCGGCGCTGCAGCTCGCTGGCCACCGCCAGTCCGGAAAGCCCCGTGCCGATGACCACAGTGCTGGTCCGTTCGATTCCGCCGTACGCGGGCATGCTCGACACTGCGGGGTCCTTCCTCGAATGATGCGTTTTCCGGACGCATGTCCGGAACACTTTTCCGCTGACACGTCCTACGCGCACTCCCCAGGGGAGCCTGCGATCTGAAAGACGAGTCTCGGTTCAGCAATGCCTCAGAGGATACCCAAGATTGCCGGCTGTGAACAGGGGCGGCTTCACTTTGATTTTTCCCGGGATTATGCCGTTTTGCGCTGGCCGAACCTGCCGGGAAGCCTGTCGCTCCGCGGGTTCCGGGGCCGGCCGAACGCTGTGTAAACACTTGGTAAAACCTGCCCGCCGGGCCGATGGAGGCCGCACCCCGGCAGGTCTGGCAGAATAGCCGCAACACAGCCACGTATCGCGAGGAGGCGGACCCCATGGCCCGAGAACAGGTGCATCCGGACCCGGCGGGAGACGCTGCCGAGGAGCACGCTCCTCGCGGGATCGTGGTCGGCGTGGACGGCTCGGACCACAGCCACTGCGCCTTGGTCTGGGCGGCCCGGGAAGCCGAGCGCAGGCGTCGCCCGCTGCACATCGTGACCGCCTATTCGGTGCCCGTTTTCGCCGCCTCCGGCCTGGACGGCGGGTACGCGACGGTGGACGATTCGGTGATCCGCGAAGGCGCCGAGGCGATCCTGAAGCAGGCGCTGGACAAGGTGGCCCGCTACAACATCGACGTCGACGCCTCGGTGGAGAACGGCGACGCCTCCGGTGTCCTGCTGGAGATGACGGAAACCGCCGAGCTGCTGGTCTTTGGCACCCGCGGCCGGGGCGGCTTCGTGGGCAGGCTCCTCGGATCGGTCAGCAGCGCGCTGCCTGCGCACGCCAAATGCCCCACGGTCACGGTCCCGCTCATTTGCGGCGACCGGCTGGGCGAGACGACCGATGACAAACATGTCCGGGCCGAACGGGAAAAGTCCGGACACCAGCCGGTCGAAAACGTCGTGGTGGTGGGGGTGGACGGCTCCGAACAGGCCCGCGTGGCGGTGCTCGAGGCCGCGGCCCAGGCCGAACGCCTCTCCGCGCCGCTGCGCGTGGTCTGCGCCGTCCCGCAATACAGCGGCTCACTCGCCTGGGTTCCCGCCCCGATGGACCGGGAGGCGCTCTTCGCCGACATCCGGGTCCAGCTCGACGCCGGCGTGGCCTGGCTCAAAAGCCACTTCCCCCGGCTGGAGGTCGAAACCCAGCTCGTGGACGGTTCCCCGGTGGACATCCTCGTCGAGGCGAGCCGGCATGTGGAACTCGTGGTGGTAGGCACCCGCGGCCGGGGCGGCTTCGCCGGGATGCTGCTGGGATCGACCTCCGACGGCATCCTGCACCACGCCAAGGGCCCCGTCATGGTGGTCCCGGACCGGGAGGATCCGCGGCTGGCCGACAGGCCCAGCTTCGGACCGATGCTCGGCTCGTAGTCCGAGCGCCCAAGGGAGGGCCGTCAGGTGGAGCACATATCCGTTCCAGGGACGCAGCGGCAGGACCCGCCGCCCGGACTGGTCCTGGCCCTTGAGCTGATCGGCGCGGAGCTGCTGCCCGCCGTCGGCGGGAAGGCCGCCAACCTCGGTGAACTGCTGCGGGCGGGACTGCCCGTTCCGCCGGGTTTCTGCCTGACCACCCAGGCCTACCGGCACGCGACCGCGGGCGCCGGGCTCGACGCCGTCCACGCGTCCCTCGCCGCAACTTCCGCGGAGGACCTTCCCGGGCTCGCCGGTCTGGCGGCCGCCGCGCGCCGCCTGGTACTGGCCGCGGACGTCCCGGCCGATGTTGTCCTGGCCGTGCGCGACGCCTACGCGGCGCTGGGAACGGATGCCCCGGTGGCGGTCCGGTCCTCCGCGACCGCCGAGGACCTGCCCTTCGCCAGTTTCGCCGGCCAACAGGACACCTTCCTCAACGTCGTCGGCATCGACGCGGTCCTGGCCGCGGTCCGGCAGTGCTGGGCCTCGCTCTGGACAGACCGCGCGGTAAGCTACCGCGCCGCCCACGGGATCAGCCCGGCGGCCGTGTCGCTCGCCGTCGTGGTCCAGCGGATGGTGGATGCGGCGGTCGCCGGGGTCCTGTTCACCGCGAACCCGGTCACCGGCAGGCGGCACGAGGCGGTCATCGATGCCAGCCCGGGCCTGGGCGAGGCCGTGGTGTCAGGAGCGGTCAACCCGGACCATTTCGTCATCGACAGCGCCACCCGGCGGATCCTCGAACGCCGGATCGGGAGCAAAGAGGTGGCCATCCGGCCGCTGCCGGGCGGCGGGACCGCTCGGGTCGGCCAGTCCGGCGACGGCACGCAACCCTGTGTCGACGATGCCAGGCTCCTGGTGCTGGAACTTCTGGGCCGCCGCGCGGAGGTCCACTTCGGCGCGCCGCAGGACCTGGAATGGGCCATCGACGACGGCGGCGTGGCGTGGCTGACGCAGTCGCGGCCTATCACCACGCTCTACCCCCTGCCGGAGCGTCGGCACGTCCCGGACGGGACCCGCGTCTACCTGTGCTTCAGCCTGGCCCAGGGCCTGACCCGCCCCCTGACGCCGATGGGGCTGGCAGGTTTCCGGCTGATCGCTTCGTCCGTGGCCCGGGCGGCAGGTTTCGAGGTGCCGGCTCCGCACGACGGGCCCGCCCCGTACGCGCCGGCCGGGCAGCGGCTGTTCTTCGACTTGACCCCGGTGCTGCGCAGCGCCGTCGGACGGGCCCTGGTGCCGCGGGTGTTCGACGTGATGGAAGCCCGCTCCGCGGCGGTGCTGCGGGTGCTGTTCGATGACCCCCGCTTCTCCGTCACGAGCCGCTCGCCCTGGCGGCTGCTGCGCCACATCCTCCCCGTGGCGGCGCGGGCGAGGGTCCCTGAGTCGCTGCTGCGCGCCCTGTTCCGACCGGAGGCAGCGCTGCGCCGGGCGGAGCGCTTCGGCGAACGTTTCCGGGCCACCCTGGTGGTCCCGGCAGGCTCCACCGCGCAGCAGCGTCTGGACCACGTGGAGCGCATCCTGGGCCGGGAACTGTTCCCGGTGGTGCCCAACATCCTGCCGCTGCCCGCCCTGGGCTTTGCCCTGCTGGCGGCCGCCGGCCGACTGTTGGGAAACAGCGCCGGGCCGGGGTCGCTGCAGCCGGTGCTGCGGGGGCTGCCCCACAATGTGACCACCGAGATGGACCTGGCGCTGTGGCAGCTCGCCGACGCCATCCGGGCCGACGCCGGTGCCGCGACGGTGTTCGACGCCGAAACGGTGCAGGAGCTGGCCCGCCGCTACCGGGCCCGCGAGCTGCCCGCCGTCGTGCAGTCCGGGCTTGCCGGTTTCCTGGGCCGCTACGGGCACCGGGCGGTGGCCGAAATTGACCTCGGAGTGCCCCGCTGGTCCGAGGATCCGGTCCACATCCTCGGCGTCCTGGCCAACTACCTGCGGCTGGAGGATCCGGAGCAGGCCCCGGACCGGCAGTTCCGCAGGGCGGCGCGGGATGCGGAGGCCCAGGCGCAGCGGCTGGCCGCCGCCGCGGGCCGGCGGGGCAGGCTGCGCGCGGCGCTGGTGCGGGCGGCACTGAAACGCACCCGGATGTTCGCCGGCCTACGGGAACTGCCGAAGTACCTCATCGTCGAGGCCCTCGCCGCGGTGCGCGGGCAACTCCAAGCCATCGGGACGGAACTCGCCCGAACCGGCCGCATCACGGACGCTGACGACGTCTTCTTCCTGGACCTGGTTGAGGTCCGCGAGGGCCTCGCCGGGAGGGCGCTGCACGCGGTCGTGGCGCTCCGCCGTGCCGACTACGCCCGTGAACTGGGCCGGCGGCACATCCCGCGGGTGCTGCTCTCGGACGGGACCGAACCGGAGGCGCTCCAATCCCGCGCCGCCGGGACGGGTGCGGCGGCGGCAGTGCTGGGCGGCACCCCGGCGTCGGCCGGCACGGTCACTGCCGCGGCGCGGATCATCCTCGATCCCCAGGGTGCGCGGCTGGAGCCCGGCGAAATCCTGGTGGCGCCGTCCACGGACCCGGGCTGGACGCCGCTTTTCCTGACCGCCGGCGGGCTCGTGATGGAGATGGGCGGACCCAATTCGCACGGCGCCGTCGTCGCCCGGGAATACGGCATCCCCGCCGTCGTCGGAGTCCTGGACGCCACCTCGCTGATCGCCACCGGGCAGCGCATTACGGTCGACGGCGGCGAAGGCACCGTGGTGCCGGATGCCGGGCCCGCGGGCGCGGCACCCGGCGGGGAAGTCCGTCGAAGCAATCCTCCGGGTAGCGGTGATGCAGGCGCTTCCCGGGCGTAATGTTGAATCATGAGCTGCAATGTTGGTGCGCGGTCGCAATGACCCGCCTCTGGCTGCGCTGGTTGCCGGCCGTTACCGTTCCTGCCGTGATCGCCGCCGGGGTGCTGGCGGGATCCGTGCCTGCCAGCGCGGGGGATCCGTTGCCGGCGAAATCACCCGAGCAGGTGCTGGAGTTGATTGCCCAGCACCGCGAAACGTCGTTCTCCGGGACGCTGGACCAAACGTCCAGCCTTGGGCTGCCGGAACTCCCGCAGACCGGTCCGGGAGCATCGACCGGAGACACCGCCTGGCTGGAACTGCTGACCGGGCCGCACACCGCCAGGGTCTACCGTGACGGCCCGGACAACGCCCGCATCCAGGTGCTGGACCGGCTGGCGGAGCGGGATATCGTCCGGCACGGCGAGGAAGTCTGGTTCTACAACTCCAAGGACAACACCGCCGCGCATGCCGTCCTCCCGGCCGGATCGAAAGACCGGCACGGCGCCGGGAAAGAAGCGATGCCCGCGCCGGACCAGCTGGCCGACAAACTCCTGGCCAAGCTCGAGAAGAGCAGCGACGTATCCGTCGGGACGGACGTTGAGGTTGCCGGACGGGCCGCCTACCAGCTGGTGCTCACGCCCAAGTCCTCGGCCACCCTGCTGGCCTCCGTGGCGATTTCGGTGGACGGCCAAAACGGAATGCCGCTCGGCGTCGAAGTGAAGGCCCGCGGCCAGGCGGAACCGGCGTTCCGCATGGTCTTCACGAAGCTCTCGCTCGAGACCCCGGACGCCGCGATCTTCACGTTCAGCCCGCCGCCCGGGGCCACCGTCAAGGAACTCCCGGTCAAGGACCACAAAACCACCGGCCCGAAGGAACGCACGGCGACCAAGGACAAGGACAAGGACAAGGTCCACGTCAGCGGAACCGGCTGGGAATCCGTCGTCGAGTTCCCCGCCGGCGCATTGACCGGCACCGGCTCACCGGGCAAGGCGCCGGCCCAGCAGTCGGGGGAGCCCGGGGGCGCGGCGTCGCTGCTGGCCCGGGCGAGCGTCCCGGTGACCGGCGGCAGGCTGCTCTCCAGCGCCCTGGTGAACGTGCTGATCCTCGACGACGGCCGCGTCTTCGCCGGGTCCGTCCCGTTGGAGCGGCTCCAGGCCGCGGCCGCCGAGCGGTGACCGCCGTCGCACCGTCCGCCGAACTGAGCATCGAGACCCGGGGTTTGAGCAAACGCTTCGGCCGGCAACTGGCGGTCAACGGCGTCGACCTTGCCGTGCCGCGCGGCTCCGTTTTCGGCTTCCTGGGCCCCAACGGCTCAGGCAAGACCACCACCATCCGGATCATGTTGGGCCTGGCCGCGGCCACAAGCGGCTCGGTGCGCGTGCTCGGCGAGGAGATGCCGGAGCGGCTGCGCACCGTGCTGCCGCGGGTCGGCGCCCTGGTCGAAGGTCCGGCCTTCTACCCATTCCTCTCGGGGGCGGCCAACCTCCTGCGCTTTGACGCCGCGGATCCGGCGGCGCCTGCCGGGACGCGGCACACGCGGGTGCGCACGGCGCTCGAACGGGTGGGCCTGGGGCATGCCGCGGACAAAAAGGTCCGCGCGTACTCGCTGGGCATGAAACAGCGCCTTGGCATCGCGAATGCCTTGCTGGTGCCCCGGGAGCTGCTGGTGCTGGACGAGCCGACCAACGGCCTGGACCCGCAGGGCACCCGGGAGGTGCGGCACCTGGTCCGTTCCCTCGCCGCCGACGGCGCCACGGTGTTCGTCTCCAGCCACCTGCTCACCGAGGTGGAGCAGATCTGCACGCACGCGGCCATCATGAGCGCCGGACGCCTCGTGGCGCAGGGCCCCCTGACGGAGCTGCGGCGGGCAGGCCAAGCCAGGATCCGGCTGCTAACTCCCGACGCCGGAACTGCCGCCAGGGTGCTGGCCGGCCTGGGGCTGACGGCCGACGGCGGTACCGCTGCGGCAGGGGGCGAGGTGCTGTATGCGCCGCTGCCTGCCGGGCCCGACGCCGGCGCGCCCACGCCGGAAGGAGTGGTGGAGGCGCTCGTCGCGGCCGGCGTCCGGGTGCGCGGCTTCAACCTGGAGCAGGGCAGCCTCGAAGACCGCTTCGTCGAGCTGACAGGGGAGGGGTTTGACGTTGCCCAGTGATCCGAGGAGACCCCTTCATCAGGGCGCGGCCCGGGCCCCTGGCCTGCGGCTCCTCGCGTCCGAACTCGGTGTGCTCTTCCGCCGCCGCCGGACCTGGGCCATGTTGCTTGCCCTCGCCGCGATCCCGGTGCTGATCGCCGTGGCGGTGCGGCTCTCCTCGGCCGTCCCGCCCGGCCGCGGACCCGCGTTCTTGGACCGGATCAGCCAGAACGGGCTGTTCGCCGGCGTCACCGCGATGCTGGTGGCCGTTCCGCTGTTCCTGCCCCTGACGATCGGCGTGGTGGCCGGCGACACCCTGGCCGGCGAGGCGGGCCTCGGGACCTTGCGGTATTTGCTGGCGGCCCCGGCCGGCCGGGTCCGGCTGCTGCTGGTGAAGTACGCCGGCGCGGTGGTGTTCGCCGTAGCCGCACCCCTCACGGTGGCGCTCGTCGGGGCCGGCATCGGGGCGGCACTCTTCCCGGTGGGGCCCGTGACCCTGCTCTCCGGGGAGACGATCGGCGCCGCCGAAGCGCTGGGACGCCTGCTCCTGATCGCTGCCTACCTGGCCGTGTCCCTGGTGGGGCTGTCCGCCATCGGCTTGTTCATGTCCAGCCTCACGGACGTCCCCGTTGGCGCCATGGCAGCCACGGTGGTGCTCGCCGTCGTCGCACAGGTCGCGGATGCGCTGCCGCAACTGGAATGGCTGCACCCATGGCTTTTCAGCCACCGCTGGCTCGATTTCGCCGACTTGTTGCGCCAGCCCATTGCCTGGGACTCGTTCGCCGCCAACGCCCTGCTGCAGGGCGGGTACCTGGCCGTGTTCGGGGCGCTCGCCTACGCCAGGTTCGCCACCAAGGACGTCCTCTCCTAGGGCCTCGCAGGCCTCCGGCAGGGGGGTCAGTACCGGGCAGCGACCGGGTAGAGCTGCATCCCGGACATGGAGGCGAGATCTGTCACGGTGATGCCCGCATCCACATTCAGTGCCTGAACCACCCGTCCGCCGCCCAGGTAGATGGCCACGTGGTAGAACCCGGGCGCGGAGCCCCAGACCAGCAGGTCGCCCGGCCGCGCCTCGGAAAGCGGGATGTGGACGGGCGCCTGGGCGAATTGTTCCGCCGCCGTGCGGGGCAGCGACTTGCCGGCCGCCGCGAACGCGTTCTGCACCAGGCCCGAGCAGTCGAAGCCGTAGGCGCCCGTCCCGCCGTACTGGTAGAAATACGGCGCGCCGGTCTTGCCCAGGGCTACCGACATGGCCGTCTCGTTGGAACCACCGGGCGCGGGCACGGGAGGGGGCGGCGGGGCAGGAGCCGGCGCCGGAGCCGGGAGGGGCGCCGGTGCGGGCGCCGGTGCTGGAAGGCCCTGGTCCGGCACGGGAGCCACCCCGGCCGCCGGCGGAACAGGCGCGGCCGGCGCGGGCGCCGCCGCCGGCGGCGCGGACCGGGCGGGCTGCGGGGCCGGAAGCTGCGCGGAGGCAGCAGTCACAGCTGCCAGTTGCGCCTGCTGGCGCTCGCGGTCCAAGGCGTCCACCCGCGCCGTCTCGAGCGCCACGGTGGTGTTCCGCAGCGTAGCCAGCTGGTCCACCAAAACCGTGCGCTGCGCCGCCGCGTCGGACACCGCCCGGTGCCGGGCCTGGTTGGCCTGCTCGGCGTCGGCTTTCCGGGATTCCGCCGTGCGGGCTGCATCGTCCGCGGCGTGGTCAGCCTCGGCCGCGGAGGCCTTGGCCGACTGGGCGGCGGCGGCCGCGTTTTCCGCGGTCTGGAAGGCGCGGGTGCGGGCGGCGGCCACAGCTTCAAGCGTGGCGGCCTGCTGCAGCGCCTGGCCGTTCCCGCTGACCAGGCTGCCGAGGGCCGGCGTCATGCCGCCGTTGCGGTACAGATCCCCGGCGAGCTGGCCGATCAGTTTGCGCGCCTTGGCCTGCTCGGCTTCGGCGGCGGCGGCCTTGGCCGCCGCGACCGTGGCGGCCTGCCGCCGAATCCCAAGCTCCACCAAAGCGTCCGCGTAGGCGTTGTTGGCCGCGAGCGAGGCGGCCAGCCCGGTGTCCAGGGCCGTGGCTGCTTCCGCTAGGAGGCGGTCAATGCGCGCGACCTGGTCCGCCGTCGCGCTTTCACTGGACTTCGCCGCGGCGATGTCCTCGGGCGACGGGATCTCGGGGGCTGCCGGGACCCGCAGGCCGGGTACGGAGGCCGTCGGGGCCGGTGCGGCCTGGGCCGGAAGGGCCAGTGTGGCCAGCAACACGACGGCGGTGCACAGGGCTGCGGCCCTGCCGCCGGGTCCGGTCCAAACCATGGAAAACCTCGCTGCATTCTGGCTGGTGCGAGCGAGGTATGAATTTTGGCACGGTGACATGCCCCTCTGCGGATCGCCCAGCAGGGACGAGGCTACGTGCCAAATGCCACTTTGGCAACAGAGGTCACACCAGTAACATAAACAACACCGGTGGCATTCGGTTGCATTCCTCCGGGCGTGTCGCAGCGGGAGGGAGGCGGGAAGTGTCAGGCGTGCTGGTGCGTTTCGTGCTCCGCATGGGAGGCGGGTTCGAGCTGGAAAGTGCAGTGCTCGGTGTCGAAATGTGAGCCCAGGCAGCCGACCAGCTTGTCCAGCACCCGGTCCGCGCCGCGGGCGCCCAGCGCCGCATCCTCCACCACCACGTGGGCGGAGAACACGGGCACCCCGGACGTGATGGTCCAGATGTGGATGTCGTGGACGGACACCACACCGTCCACGGCCAGGATGTGTTCGCGGATCATCTGCACGTCCACACCCTTGGGGGTGGCTTCGAGGAGCACATCCACGACGTCCCGGAGCAGGTGCCAGGCCCGGGGCAGGATCATCAAGGCGATGAGGATCGAGGCGATGGTGTCCGCGGCCTGGTAGCCGGTGGCCATGATGACGATGGCGGCGACAATGACGGCGAAGGACCCCAACAGGTCGCCCAGGACTTCAAGGTAGGCGCCACGGACGTTGAGGCTTTCCTTCTGGGCGCCGCGCAGAATCAGCAGGGAGACGAGGTTGGCGACCGCACCCAGGATGGCGGCGAAGAGCATCACGTCGGTGTGTACCTCGGGGGCCGACCCGAGCCGCCGGATGGCCTCCAAGAAGATGACCACGGAAATGACGATCAGGACCAGCGCGTTGGCCAGTGCGGCCAAAACCTCGGCCCGCTGGTAGCCGTACGTCCTCGCATCGCTCGCCGGCCGCGCTGCGATCCAGGCGGCCAGCAGGGCGATGAAGACGCCGGCGGCGTCGGAGAGCATGTGCCCGGCGTCGGCCAGCAGCGCCAGGGAGCCGGAGACCAGGGCGCCGGCGACCTGGATCAGGACCACGGCCAGCGTGATCCCGAGGACGGCGATCAGGCGCTTGCGGTGCTTGCCGGTGGCCGTGATGCCGTGCGAGTGGCTGTGGTCGTGTCCCATGATTCCAAGGCTAGTCGCCCCCGGGGCGGCTAGCCCCAGCCGAGTTCGTGCAACCGCGCGTCGCTGATGCCGAAGTGGTGCGCGATTTCATGAACCACGGTGACCGTCACTTCCTCAACGACGTCCTCGCGCGAAGTGCAGAGCTCCAGGATCGGCTGGCGGTAGATGGTGATCCGGTCCGGCAGCGAGCCGGCGTCCCACCAGGAATCCCGCTCGGTCAGCGGCACGCCCTCGTAAAGGCCCAGAAGCACGGTGTCCGGGTCCTCGCCCGGCTGCGGGGTGTAGTCGTCCTCGATGAAGACGGCCACGTTGTTCATGGTCTTCGCCAGCTCCGGCGGAATCCGGTCCAGGGCGTCGCCCACCGCCGCTTCGAACTCGTCCTCGGACATCGGGAACGGCCCGCCGCCGTCGCCGGCGCGGCCGTCGTCGTTTCCGTCCGGCACGATCGGCAGGCCGGGAGGCAGTGAAGCGGGCATACCTAGAACTCTAGGCCCCCTGCTTCGGGGCGCGCCTCGGTCCTTGGCGGGAGCGGCGCCGGGTGAGGGAGACGCCGGCGAGGCAGATCACGCCGCCCACCAGGCCCCAGATGGTGGGAATCTCGCCCAGTACCAGCCAGGAGATCAGGATCGTGGTGCCGGGGACCAGATAGGTGGTGGCCGCGAGCCGTCCGGCGTCGATCAGGGAGAGCGCGTACGCCCAGGTGGTGAACGCGATCGCGGTGGGGAACACGCCGAGGTAGACCAGGCCCAGCGTCGCGGGCAGCGGCGCCGCCTGCAGCTCCGCGACGAGCTGGCCGCTGAAGGGCAGGCAGCACACCGCACCCACCATGATGCCGAACCAGGTGGCCTGGGCTGCCGGGATTTTCCGAAGCACCGGCTTCTGCACGATCACGCTCACCGCGGCGAGGGCGGCCGCGAGCAGGCAGAGCAGAACCCCGGCCACGTCCGCCGTCGAGCGCTGGCCGGACCCGAGGGCAATCACCGCGACGCCGCCGAACGCGACCAGGCTGCCGATGATCAGCCAGCGCGGGAAGCCCTCCTTCAGGATGATCCCGGCCATCACGGCCACGAGGATGGGGTTGACGTTGATCAGCAGGGCGGCGGTGCCGGCGTCGAGCATATGTTCGGCGGCGTTCAGGGCAACGTTGTAGCCGCCGAACCACATAACGCCGTAAGCCAGGATGGGCCACCACTCGCGGCCCTTGGGGAACGCGGGCGCCTTGCGGAACTGCGGCAGCACCACGAGGCCCAGCACGACGGCGGCCACGGAAAGCCGCCCCAGGGTCAGCGGTCCCGGGGAGAAGCTGGGCCCGACGGCGCGGATGCCCACGAAGGCCGACGCCCAGAGGACCACGGTCACGACGACGGCGGCGATCCCCAGCCTGCTGATCTGTCCCGGCCGAAGGGGAATCTTGGCCGCGGCGGGCGGGGCGGCGTGCGAGGCTGCTTCGTGCGTGCTGTCGGGGTTGGTGGTGCCGGGGTCTGCGGTGCCCGGGTGGGTGCTGTCCGGGTGGGGGGAGCCTGTCTCGGCGGTTGTTGCCATGGTGCCAATCTAGCCCGTGCGGCGGCGTGGCGACTGGCGGAAATCGGCCAGGTCTAGTCGGTTTCCTGCCAATGTTCCCGCGCGTGTTCCCGGCGCCCTCAGCGGAGGACGCGTGCGGCGGCCTGGACGGCGTCCGCGACGTGGCCGAGCGCCGCCGAGCCACGCCGCCACTGCTGCCAGTAAAGGGCGACGTCCACATGGGTGCGGGGAGCGAGGACCTCCAGCGTTCCGGTCCGGAGGTCCTCGCCGATCTCGATCTCGGGCATCATGCCCCAGCCCATGCCCCAGCGGATGGCATCGCCAAACTCCTGGGCGGCCGGGATGTAGTGCCGCGGTGCTTGGACCGGGGAGCGGCCGAACCGCCGCAGCCAGCGGTCCTGCAGGTCGTCCTTCCGGTCATAGACCAGCACGGGGGTCTTGGCCAGCGCCGCCGCGCTGACGCCGGAGGCAAACCAGCGGCGGGAAAAGTCCGCCGTGCAGACGGGCAGGTAGCGCATGACGCCGAGCTTGCGCGACGAACAGCCCGGCACCGGCGCCGCCGTAGCCGTGATCGCCGCCGCCGCGGCGCCGGCGCGCAGGAGGTCGAGCGAATGTTCCTGGTCTTCCCGGAGGATCTCGAGCTGGACGGTGTTCCCGGCGGCTGCCAGGCCGGCCAAGGCCCAGGTGTGCAGTGAATCGCTGTTGATGACCAGGGTCAGGCGCGTCCGTCCGTGGGGTTCCGCCGGCTCCAACTCCTGGGTGAGGTCCGCCGAGAGCAACTCCAGCTGCCGGGCATGCCGCACCACGGCCTGGCCGGACTCGGTGAGCCCCGGCGGCCGTGCCCGGGTCAGCACCGGACGGCCGACGGCTGCCTCGACCGCGCGGATCCGCTGGCTGACGGCCGACGGCGTGACGGAGAGGTGGGCTGCGGCGGCGTCGAAGCTTCCATGCGTGATGATTGCCGCCAGCGTCCGGGCCTGCTCGGGCGAGATTTCGATCATTAGCCCATCTTATGTATGCCAAGAACGTTTAACTGGTTTCATCTGGATACGGCACCTACCGTGGAATGGTGATCTTCCCCTTGGTTTCCGGCCTCTCCGCCGGGTTGTCCCTCATCGTTGCCATCGGCGCACAGAACGCCTTCGTCCTCCGCCAAGGCATCCAGCGCTCGCACGTCGCCATGGTGGTGGCGGTCTGCGCCGTGTCGGACCTGCTGCTGATCCTGCTGGGCGTCGCGGGCATCGGCGTCCTCCTGGACCGGGCGCCTGCCGCCCTCGTGGTGATCCGCTGGGCCGGTGCGGCATTCCTGCTCGCCTACGGGGCGTTCGCCGCCTGGCGGGCGGTCCGCGGGGAACAGATGGACCACCCCGAGGACAAGCCGGCGGGCAGCAGGGCGGCCGTGCTCGCCACCTGTCTGGCCTTCACCTGGCTGAACCCGCACGTCTATCTGGATACCGTGCTGCTGCTCGGGTCGCTTGCGGCAGCCCAGGGCGAGTCCGGACGGTGGTGGTTCGCTGCCGGGGCCGGCCTGGGCAGCATTGCGTGGTTCACCGCCCTCGGCGCGGGGGCGCGGTTCCTGACGTCCCTGTTCCGGCGCCGGGCGGCGTGGCGGGTGCTCGACGCCATGATCGCCGTCGTGATGGTTAGCCTGGCCGTGCTGCTGCTGGCCTGAGCACCGCATGTTCTTGACCCGGCCCTACCTGCCCCGACCGGCCCACCCCAGCAGCCGGTCCACCGGCCAGGTGGTGATGATCCGCTCCGCGGGAACGCCGTTCCGGGCCGCCCGCTCGGCCCCGTATTGCAGGAAATCCAGCTGCCCCGGGGCATGCGCGTCGCTGTCGATGCTGAAGAGGCAGCCGGCGTCGAGCGCCAGCTGGATCAGTTCATCCGGCGGGTCCTGGCGCTCCGGACGCGCGTTGATCTCGACGGCGACGTCATGCTCGGCGCAGGCCGCGAACACCCGTTTCGCATCGAACTCCGACGGCGGCCGCGTCCCGCGCGAGCCGTTCAGGAGCCGGCCGGTGCAGTGCCCCAGTACCCGGGTGTGCGGGGCCTCGATCCCGGACAGCATCCGTCGGGTCATGGTCCGGCGGTCCGAGCGGAGCTTCGAGTGCACGCTTGCCACCACGATGTCCAGGCGGTCCAGCAGTTCCGGAGCCTGGTCCAGCGTCCCGTCCTCCAGGATGTCGACCTCGATGCCGGAGAGCAGGCGGATCCCGGCGCGGCCGGCGTCGATCGCTGCGATGAGGTCCAGCTGCTCGCCGAGTCGTTCGGCGCTCAGGCCGTTTGCGATCCTCAGCGTGGGGGAGTGGTCGGTCAGGGCCAGGTACTCGCGGCCCAGCATCCCGGCGGCATCCACCATGGCCTCGATCGGCGACCCGCCGTCGGACCAGTTGCTGTGCGTGTGCAGGTCCCCGCGGAGCTCCGCCAGCAGCTCGCGGCCGCCCTCGGCCAGCGGCTCGGCGCCGCGTTCCCGCAGGCCCGCGAGGTAGTCGGGGACCCCGCCGTCGACGGCCTGCGCGATCACCTCGAACGTCCGGTCGCCGATACCCTTCATGCGCTTGAGCCGGCCGTCCCGCCGGCGCGCGGCAAGTTCCTCGGGGGAGAGGCCGGCGATGAGCTCGGCCGCCTTCCGGAAGGCCTGCACCTTGAAGGTGGTGGCACGCTCACGTTCGAGCCAAAAAGCGATCTCATTGAGGGCAGCGGCGGCGTCCATCTGCCCATCATCCGCACAGCGGCACCGGCCTTGTCCAGCCCCTTGTCCAGGCCCGGTCCGGAGCGTATTCCCGGGTCTTGGAGCTGATTTTGGAGTTTCCGGAAGTTGGCCCTATAGTTTTATAGGTCCAGTTCGGAGGAACCCGAAGGGCGCAAAACGGAAGGCTTCGGCCCTTGTTTTTTGCCCTCGATTCAGTGGGTTTTACCGGATGGCGTCCTGGCCCCCATCGTCTAGCGGCCTAGGACACCGCCCTTTCACGGCGGCGGCACGGGTTCGAATCCCGTTGGGGGTACGCAAGGAACTGGTCAGGCCGGATGAAAAAGTCTGGTAGGCTAAAGGCCTTGAAAAATTGCAGTAGCGATACTGCAAGCAGCAAGAAACAGTAGTAAAAGTAAGGCCCTGTAGCGCAGTTGGTTAGCGCGCCGCCCTGTCACGGCGGAGGTCGCGGGTTCAAGTCCCGTCAGGGTCGCTCTGATTGCCAGAAGAAATTCCGGCCGTCAAGGTGACACGTCACCTAGGCTCTGTAGCTCAGTTGGTAGAGCGTTCGACTGAAAATCGAAAGGTCACCGGATCGACGCCGGTCGGAGCCACTTAACCCCCGGTAATTCGGGGGTTTTTTGTGTCTAACAGTCGGCCACCCCGCATAAACCCCGCAGATTCAAATGACGCCCTTGAGCTGCTCCTGCATGATGGCGCCGGCCCTTGTGTCCCCCTTGAGCGTGTTCATGTAGACGTCCTGGGTCATCGAAGGGTTCGCGTGCCCCAGGTAAGCAGCGATCTCGGCCGCTGACATGCCGGCCCGGTCGAGTATCGTCGCCGCGGATTTGCGGAAGGTGTGGGTCATCAGCTTGGGATACCCGAGTGACTCGCGGATGTCTCGGAGTTCCCGCTGGGTGTTGGATGGGTCGCGGAGATGCATCAGCACCGTCGGGAACAGCAGCGTAGTGTGCTCCTTCAGCCGCTCATGCCGGCGGCGCAGCAGATCCACCGTCGGACCGGGCAGCGGGGTGACGCGATGAGAGGCAGCTGTCTTCGCCACCGGCTGCCGGACGAGGCCCACACCGTTCACTCTGACGCTAGTTGCCTCCACCTCGGCCGTGCGGCCCAAGAAGTCGACCGAGGAGACGTCAAGGGCGCAGGCCTCTCCGATCCGCCAGCCCGACGCAACCATAAAGTCGAGTAGCTCGACGGTGTCCTGCTCAATGAGAGTCGGCGATGACCTGAGCTTGGCCATGAGTTCGGGAAGGTCACCAGGACTGATGGCTGACGCACCCTTTCTACCCTTCGGCTTCGAGATGCGCTCGATGTCCCGCACGGGATTCCGGAGGGTCGCGCCGTTGCCCACAGCGAGAGCCATCATGCCGCTCAGGGTTGAGCGACAGTTCTTCGCTGCCCCGTGCCCCGACTCCTTGTGCACCGTGTTGAGAAACTTCTGTAGTCGGTCGGGCTTTGCCTCGGCGACGCTGAGATCGCCGATCCGCGGAGTGATGTGTGCGGTGACGGCGTATCCATACGTCTCGAGAGTTCCCTCGGAGCGCTGCAGGTCGCGCTTGTGGGCGAGGAACATCTGCCCCAGCACGCGGAGTGTCGTTGTCGGCTTCAGTTCGCCGCCGCGGCTGGCCTCGATCGTTAGAAGCGCCTGCCTCAAGGCGGCCTCCGCTTTCGTCCGAGTGGTGCCGAAGCGCTCGACCTGCCGGGCCTTGCCATCGGCGTATCTGTAACGCGTTCGAGCCCTCCACTTGGCGGGCTGCACTTCGGTTGTGTTTATGGTGCCGTAGGTTCCAATTCCCATTCTCGGTCTAGCCATCATCGCCCTTACTTCGTGGATTCCAGGATTTCTTCAACCAGCACGCGGGTGACGCGGCCGCGGGCCTGTGGCGTGCTGTCGGCCCCTGCTCTGGTGAGGGCCTCCGCTTCGAGTGAACGCCCCCAGAGCTGGACGGCTCGCTGCTGGACTTCAAGAGGTCTAATGCCCAACTTCTTCGCGGCGCGCGATTCCGCGAGGCTGACTCGCGGACGTCGCGCGCTGCGGTAGCCGGCAGCTTCGGGCGGCTCGATCATCGCCTCCCATCGGGCGTTGACATGCGCGTGGCGCTCCTCGGCGGTCAAGGGGCCGCTACCGCGCTGAGCGACAGCGTTGTCCTGATGCGCGTCCCAAGCATCGGCAGGGCGGTCGTGGACGTGCTTATGATCGGCGTCCGTCAGTTCGACGCTGGCTCCGGAGAGCGCTCGGTCCACCCAAGCCCGCAACACGGGCTGGTCAGGCCTGCCGACATAGGGCCGTTCAAGCACCTCGGCGGCACCGAGGAGATCTGCGAGCCTGAGCGGTTCGCCAGACAGCCGTCCCAGAACTAGGGCGAGGGTCAGGAGGGTTGGAAGCGTCGGAGCCGCCCGCCCTGCTTCGATGGCCTGGACGCTGGACAGACTCCAGGTGGCCCCGAACTCCCGCCCGAGCTGGGCGACCGATTCAAGAGTGATTCCGTGTTGCCGCCGGTAGCGGCGGAGGAATGTCCCCACCGCTTCGGCATACGCTACTGCTTCCATATGCCACAGGCTATCAGAAGCTGGTTACCTGTGATACCGTCCTTCACAAGTTATGAATTTCTGGTGAGGAGGGGGGTGAAACGAATGATCGAAGCAGGAAACAGACTCCGCGACGTGAAGGACCTGTCTGCTCAGACAGGGATGTCCGTATCGACGATCTACCGCAAGCGTTCGACCGGTGAGTCGCTGCCCCGCGCCGTCAAGATCGGCGGGCACGCCGTGCGGTGGCGTCAGGCCGATATCGACGCCTGGATCGAGTCGCAACTGGAGCCCGCTGCGGGGTGATCCGATCCCGATGCGGTCAGCGCGACGCGTGCCGGGGGCCTAAGACAGTTCGGCTCCAAGCGCTGGTCAGCCGTCGCTGGGCGGAGAGACTGCCATTGATCCGGCCCGATTACAGGCCTACCAAATCCCCACATGCAGAGGGAAGCCTACGAAAGGAAAAACATGATGACCATCGAAGACGAGATTGCCGCCGTGAAGGCAGCAGCAGAGAAGAAGCTTCGTCGCCTCCGCGACCGGGAGCGCAAGCAGCAACAGGTTGTCGACGCCCGGGTGCTCACGTTGCTGCGGCAGAAGCACGCTGGCCTGGCAGCTCAGCTCGAGGCCGAAGCGCGGGCCCAGACCGCAGCAGAATCGGCTCAGCGGTCCACGCGTGCCAAGACGTCGAGGGCGGTGCCGCCAGCCGGGCGGAGCGATGGCGGCCGTGACTTTACTCCGCTCGACGGGCGTGGCTTGGAGTATGCGCCGTGACCGATGTGCAGCAAGTCGCCGGCGGCCAGTACCTGGGTGCGGGAGCACCCAGGCGCGGCGCCGTCGTTCGGGTTTGGGGGTCGAGGGGGAAGGGCGGAGCCCTGCCCCTCGCAAGCGGCGCACTGGACGAGGAGCGAAGCGGTGTCGGACAGAGTGCCTGCTTGCGTTCGTTTTCCACCGCAGATTTCGTGCGTCAGGACTGGACGGAGGCGGGTATATGAGCGGCACTTCGCAACAGCTTGCTCCCGAACCCAGGAGCCGCCGAATCGACACGCGGTTCAGCGCAGCTGAACTCGCGTTGGTCGAGAAGGTGGCGACGTGGCGGAAGTTGCCGCCGTCGGCATTCGTTCGAGGCGCGGCTCTTGCCGCGGCGAAGAAGGCCGAAGGCTACGGCGGCGGCGCCGGGGCGGCCGAGCCGTCTCCGGCTGCGCTCACCGAGGGTCAGCTCAGGGCTCTGGATGCTGCCCGGGTCGACGTGAAACGGGTCGGCGTGAATCTCAACCAGTTGAGTCGCCTGGGGCATCGGGGCGTGCTGGACCTTGAATCCCTTGCCCCGGTGGTCGACGCGTTGGCTGAGCTCTATGAACGCATGGTCGACGCGCTCAGCGGGAAGGAGTGCCCGTGAGCATCACGACGGTGTCTCCGGTCTACGACCTGGGCACCCGGGCGGACTATTTGGAGTTCGGCGCCGGAGCGAAGAAGAAAGGCCACAAAGCGGCAGGGACTGACCGACTGGCTCCGGGTTTCTACTGTGACGCACCGAGTATCGCCCAGTTCATCAAGATGGGCAACTGGCTGGCCGACCAGAACGGTCGCCGGGTGAAAGCCCATTCCTATGTGCTGTCCTTTCATCCCGACGAGCTGGATGTCAACGATCCCCGCGACTTGAAACGGGCGGGTGACCTGGCGTTCCTGCTGGCGAAGACGATGCGTCCCAACAGTCCCGCGATGGTCGTCGTTCACGCCGATGGCAAGGGCGGCTGTGTTCACGCCCACATCACGATTCTGAACCACGACACCGTCACGGGTAAGGCACCACGGGACTTCCGCGTGCACTGGCAGGTGAAGCGCGCCAACGACGCCCTCATGCAGGAGGAAGGGATGCAGGTGACCGCGCCGGTACCGGCGTCCACACGAGGTTCCTATTGGGCCAATAAGCGTGGTGACATGGCGGCATTCGACCGGCAGCTCGGCGATGCGATCGAGCAGGCGGGTCTCGATCCCTCCGCGGTGGATATGCCGACGTTCGTAGCGGCGTGCGACGCGCGCGGCGTCGAGGTCCTCACGGCTGAACACAAGGTCACGAGCGACAGGTACCGCAGCAAGACGGCCGGGGAGACAGCCATCGGCATCACCTACAAGATGCGCGAAAATTCCACGCCCGGAAAGAAACCCCGGGTGCGGAGGCGAAAGGCTTCGGCGCTGTCGCCGGAGTTCACCGCGGAGGGACTCGCTGAAATATTCACGATGAAGCAGAAGAGCAAGGAGCAAAACCATGGCCATCAAGGACAAGCTCGAAGAGCAGCAGCACCAGCAATACAACGAGCAGCAACTGACTTCGGAGACGTTGGTCGCATTGCTCGACCGACTCGACGGGATCGAGAAGAACCAGCGGGAGATCGTGACCTCATTCAACTCGGTGGCTCAGAACTTCCTCAGCACATGGGAAGGAATGGAGCAGATGCAGCGGTTGATGCTGCAGCTGAACAACTCCAACGTCTCCGCGAACGACTCGCACGGGAAGACGCTGACAACAGTCGCGACGACCATGAGCGAGATGCTGGAACTGCTGGCCAGCTCAAAAGTCATCAAGCTGCCCGACGGGTCCACAGTGAGGGCCGCGGACCTGTCCGCCCACGCTCTGCTGCAAGAAGTATCGGCGCAGATCAAGGCATTCGGAACGACGAACCTGAAGTTAACTGACGCCGTGCACCGCCAGGGCACCGTCAACATCGACCACGACAAACTGGCCAGGTACCTCATTCCCGGACTCGGTGAGCAGCTCCTGGCTCACGAGCAGGCCGTGCAGACCGCTATTGCCGAGGCAAACGTCCCGATGCTGGCCGAGCTGGAAAGAAGCCGTATCGCGCTCAACGAGGCCGGGACACAGGTCAGTGACCAAGTGCGCCGGGCCGGCGAACATGTTGCACAGCTCGGCGGGGCGGTGACATGGCGCATCGTCGGCCAGATCAGCGCCGCCCTCCTGCCGCTCGCAATAGCCGTCTGGGTGGTGTTCGGAACGGCCCAGACCGTCTGGGCGGCATTCGGGCTCCAGCCCATCCTTCAGACCCTCTGGGGATGGTTCCTGAGCGCC